>JAFBAK010000103.1 GCA_019247795.1 Hyphomicrobiales bacterium
GGTGTTCGAGACGGTTCCGCCAGCGTCGATCAAAATACCATGGTCTGTCGCCGAGATGTTCCCCGAGTTCGTCACGTTGGCGGCACCCCCGACCGTGTAGATGGCGGCCCCGGCCGTACCAAGGCTAGAGATTGTGGCGCCCGACGCGTTGGTCACACTACCGCCGCTGAAAAATCCAATCGCGTCATCGAAAGTACCGGTGAGGGTGCCGGAATTCGAAATGGTCCCGACGCCGCCGCTGACTCTCACTGCATCCTCACCGCCCGTGATCGAGGTCGTGTTGGTGACGAGCCCTCCTTTGCCCAATGCCACCCCATATCCTCCGCCGGAAATCACGCCGTGGTTGGTGATATTGCCCGGGCCGCTAGAGGCGACGTAAAGCGCCGCTCCGACCCCCAACCCGAGCCCATGCGTTCCCGCGCTCGAGATCGTCCCGCCGGCATTGTTCGTGAGCGTAGCACCGCCGCTCAGCTTGATTCCGTCAGCGCTGCCCGAGGAAATGCGCCCGGCGCTGGTGACTGTCCAAGGGGTAGAGGGAGCAGCCCCGTCAATTCCGTCCTTGCCAGCACCGGTCGACGCCACAGTGCCATTCGCGGTGATCGTAAGAGGGTTATCGGTCGCCGGGTTCAGAGTCACCGGACCGGTTGTGCTGGTGCTGATTGTTCTCGACATCGATCTTCCTCGGTTCGAGCGATAGTGCACTGCCCCGGAAAAAGCGTGCGAAAGGTCCCTCGAGCAAAACTGGCGCGGTGCCCTGGGAGGGTTATGGGTCTAGGCGATTGAGCTTCGCCTTTATGACCTCTGGTGCGAACTAAAACGCGAGTTCGCGCGACTGCAACAAGAAGAGCCTGACCTTGCTCCCCGGCCCTTTTCTGAGAGCTGAGGTTTTAATTCTGCTCACTCGAGGTGCCCCGTGCCCGTCGAGTACGCGAGTACTAATATTGATCCCAATGGCGATCACATACCGCGGATATTTCAGTAACGTACGTGTATTCAACTCATCGACACCCTTACGATAGCACGTCGTTACGCGAGGTTGACCTCACGGTGCCGCATTTCATTGGGAAATTCGAAGTACCCCCCAATGTGTAGCACCGGATGATCAGCGCCTATCCAAATTCCCCACGGTCCCAGCGCGGGTCGTGGACAGCGAGCCCCTCACAGGTTGCCCGCGTCCGGGGTCGCAAATTCCCTCTACTTGGGCGATCAATCGTATTTCAGTTGTGGGAGCGGGTATTGCGCTGCGGCTAGATAAAGATGTGAGACGGATTGAATATTAGAGCGGTGCCATTCCCTCAGAGCTTCATATTTGCCGGAGGCAAGTGTCCAGGGCTGGGAGATGGGCTTCGATTAATCAGACAAAGCGGACGACGAATTCAAAGTGGTTGGCGCCTTACATGAAGCGATTCAATTCTAGAGCGTTGCTCACTGAGCAAACATTTTATTTTTTCAGTGAAAACCTTTGCGGGATCAGGGGGGACAAGTGACCGCATTCTCGTTGCGCCCGCCTTTCCTATCTCCTCCAGTCTGGAACGGTTGACCCACATTCTCTCAAGAGCTTTTCCGACGTTCGAGGCGGTCGGAGCGTCTGCCAAAAAGCCGGTCACCTCATCCTGTATGATCTCCGAATGCCCTGCTACATCTGTCGCTACAACGGGACGGCCGCACAGCATGGCTTCCACCATGGCCAGCGGCAGCCCTTCGTAGCGCGAAGCCATCACCAGAACATGGTTCGAGGCCCAAATATCCTCGACAGCCCTGTGTCCCGCGAACACCACGCGGTGGGAACCTAGTCCAAGGCGCGTAGCTAGCCGCTCAAGACCATTCCGTACTGGGCCCTCTCCATAGAGATTTAATCTCCAATTCCGCGTAGCCCATAACGGCGTCGCCAGCGCTTCCAAGAGCAGGTCGTGACCTTTTGCGACCGGCTCCAATCTCGCCACGCAGGCAAGTTGGAGCTCGTTGTCGCTCCCCAGTGTTGGCCAGAGGGGAGCCGCATTGTAATCCACGTTGAAAGGATTCCACACGACTTCGCCATTCGCGAGTTCGCCGCCGAGTTGCTTCTCGGCGAGGCGCATATTAGCCTTCGATACAAAATAGCAGCGTAGGGCTTTGCTCATCGCCACGCGGAGGCGCTCGGCATCTTCATCTGCGGGCCACATGTATTCCCAATTCGCCTGTCCGATGGTGACGAAGGGAACACCCCTTGTTAGGCAGACATCCATTAAATTCGCGGTCGGATATGGCCCTCCATCGGAATAGACCACAAGATGTGGCGAAACTGCAGCAATCAACCTCTCGGTCTCTGCAACTATTACCTGTCGTGAAGTCGCAGTGGCTTTTCGCCATGCGCGTTCCAGAAATGAGTGCTCCTTAGGTCGAAACCGAACATCGATTCCGCGGCGACTGAGGTTTAGAACCTTCTGATGGAGCGGCGTATGGGCGAGCACAGATGCGTGCACATCAACCCCTTGATCCGCGAGATAAATTGCGGCGCGCGACCACAACTCTTCGGAGCCTCCCCAACTGTAATCTTCCATGGTGGAGATGAAGACAATTCTGTTCCCCTGCATAATTAACCCTCCCGCGTCGCGAGTACCGCGATGGCGACGTAGGAATTGTGGCCGGCATCTCCAATGTCGACAACACGGCAGTTGGTGAAAAGAGCATCGCTTGCCTTGTGTCTACGCGCGCTGCCAAGTCTTCGCAACAATCGCAAGAAAAAGGATAGCGTCATCCCGTATAAGCCCGCAGCCCTAAAATCAATTTTTAGGCGTTCACCCTCGTCCGTGTACAGCTCTCTTTCCGCTAAAAACGTTGCACCGCGCAAACCCGTGGTCAGCTTTTTTACGGCTTCCACTCTCAGATTGGCGCTTTCGACCGCTCTTTTCAGGCCAAGTGCCGTCCAGCGCCAATAGTCATAGGGGCATGCGTGGTCCTTAAAAAGGCCATGCGTTGTGAGAATCAGGTATCCACCAGGCCTCAGAACTCGATAGCACTCATCAAGATAGCCTTTCGGGTTTTCGACGTGCTCAAGTACCTGGGTCGATAGCACGCAATCGTAGTTCGAGAGTTCCGGCGGAAGGTGTGCATCGGGCCCAAATTCGAAATCGAGGTTCGTCCCCCCACGGAGATCTGCGCGATGATAGACGCATTCCTCGAATAGCTGCCGATAGGGCGAACCGCCACACCCATAGTCGAGTACCTTCGATATACTGGCGGGTCTCAAATGTTTAATCGCAATAAGAAGATCCGAAAGATGAAGATAGAATTGATCCCCAAATCTTGGGTTCAACCGTTCTCGCAAGTACTCAGACTCAGCCCAATCCATGAACACCTCCGCTCGGACGCAAAAATACGCCGATATTAATAATCATCATACTTCCGCAACGTTCAATTCCCACACATTCCACACTTGATAATCAGGCGACCGGTCTCATCAATTCGATGAAGAAGCGGATGAATTCCCCGCTCGCCGAAGTATTGATCAACGGCCTTCTTGGCCCCCGCCCAATATCCATAATCATCGAGTATCAATATTCCTCCCTGCGTTATCCTTGGCCAGAGATGTACCAGTTCGTGATACGTTGACGAAAACCAGTCCGTATCGAGCCTAAGCAATGAGATCTTGTCAGGAATGTTTGCAGGAATTGTAGACTCGACCGGACCAACTACGTACTTGATTTGAGTGGCTGGGTAGTTCGTTCCTGCCAGTCCGGCCTTTACATCTTCAAGTGTGCTCTTTGCCCAGATCAAACTGGTGTCCGGCACTTCGGAGGCCAACAAGTCGGCTGCTGAACGGCCCATGAAATCTACATCCACCTTTTCGGGCGGTGGCATGCCAGCAAAAGTATCATATAGCCAAAGGGGGCGCGTAGACCCGAGCCTAAGCAATGTGAGCCCGGCCGCCATCATCGAACCACCACGCCAAACTCCGCATTCCACGATGTCTCCCGCAATTGAGTTAGCATGAACAAATTCAATCGCCGTCCTAAGCGCATCGATTCGTAAAATACTTGTCATTGTTCGGGATTTCACCCGCCCCCAGAGAGTTATCGTCTCGTCATCCAAATTATGTTTATCCCGCGTCACGTCCGCAGACTGAATTGAACTTGGTGCAACTCTTTGTGCGGCCCGCAACAAGGCGCGATTTAGCCGCCCTCTGATCGAGTCAGTTTGCAGAAACTTCATGTTTCGAATCCACCCTATGACGTGGACATTAGCGGGCATAGGCCCTCATTGTCCTCCTCGACTTTGCTCCATTCCCAGGTCTCGTGGTAAGCGCAAAATGCCGGATCCCAGCCGAATAGCATCGCATCATTGGTACGAACAACTTCGAAGTGGCAAATGTTCTCCAGGCGCTCGTAGACTTCACCGCCCGGCGGTTCGGTCAGGTGCGTGTTTATTGAAAACTGCCCGACATTCAGGCGAAGTGCGGAAAATTTGCATATCAAGATAGTTTGTCCTACACGCGCGCCGAATTTTACTTCTGGATACAACGCCCAGGCATGGGCTATTGGTTGTTGGAATTGATTGATGATCTGGAATGAGAAGCAACCCTTCACTAGAGGGGTTTCGTGTTCAATCACGAATCTAACTTCAAGGGGCTCTCCAAACCTGTGGACTGCGTTGGGCCCAGACGTCATGACTTTCGCGCTGGACACGTGAGGATTTCTGTTCCGCTGATCGGAGTGGCGCTCGTAGACCGAACTTTTGGTTCCGCGTGACAGATAAGTCGTGATCAGCCCAGACACCTCACCATCGGCCTCTACGGAGCCGCCCGCAAGAAGAATAGCGCGCGTGGCCAACGCGCTGATAGCTGCCAAGTTATGACTGACGAACAGGACAGTCCGGCCACCCTCTGCTACGTTGCGCATTTTTCCCAGGCACTTCCTCTGAAACTCGGCATCCCCAACCGCTAAAACTTCGTCGATCACAAGGATCTCCGGCTCGAGATGCGCTGCGACCGCGAATGCGAGGCGTACATACATTCCTGAGGAGTAGCGTTTCACCGGCGTGTCGAGGAAGCGCTCGACCCCGGCAAAGGCTACTATCTCGTCGAATTTAAGACGGATCTCTCGCTGCCTCATTCCGAGGATCGCGCCATTGAGAAAAATATTTTCTCGGCCGGTGAGCTCGGGGTGGAACCCAGTGCCAACTTCCAGAAGGCTCGCAACACGGCCGCGGAGTAACACTCGGCCCCCAGTCGGTTCGCTTATGCGGCTTAGTATCTTGAGGAGCGTGCTCTTGCCTGCGCCATTACCGCCAATTATGCCAAGCACCTCACCCCGCCTCACCTCGAAACTGACCCCCTTTAGCGCCCAGAATTCCTCAATCGAATCGCCCTGCACCACCTGCTGGCCGCGCATCATATCGGTCGCTTTCCGCACGAAATTCTGGGCGCCCTGGGCGACAACCTCGCGTAGGTTTGTGTATTGGTAGCGCCCGCGATCAGCAGACACATGACCCAAAAGATATTTTTTCGAGAGGTTCTCAACGGCAATGACGGTGTCGGTCATAAGAATAGCGTTCGCTTACATCAAATCCTGACGATTTGCGTCTGTGAAACTCACAATAGTGGATTTCCGAAAGAGACCCCTACCACGCCCGCTCTAGAGCCTGGCAAGTTCCGGCCAAGGTCCTTATGCACTGTTTGAGGATGTGGCAAGCCGACTTGCAAACTCTTAGCCGAATAAACGCTTGGGCTTAAACTATCCGTGGTCACGCGGTCGCCTCCGCGTGACTTCGGTCTTGATCTGATTGCGGCGGGAATGGACTTTCGGTTTTGGCCCAAGCTTTATTCGTCTTGGAACGTGCATGGCAAAAGGCGACGTGCGCGGCCATTGGCTCGAAAAGCGAAGAGAATGATTGCCCAGTACCCTCGGTCCTAACCACTTCAAGCCGCTGAAGAGCCCTGGAGAGAATGTGCCTAAGCCGACAGGCGGCGGCAAGAAGGTTGCGATCGCTGGTTCGTCTAATGTGTTTGCGGAAAGTAAATCCCTCGTCCTCCGCGCTGTCATTCCGAAACCGATTTGACCGATCCTTTACAAACCCATGCGCAAGCTGAGATGAGGGTCCAAAAGTAGCAAGCGCCGGCTTCGCTTCCAACCCTTGATGTCAGGGGTGCCCCCTATGATGACCGCCACGTTGATTATCTGTTGCCACAACCCGCGCCCGGACTATTTAGGCCGGGTGCTGGAAAGCTTGCGTTTCCAGACGCTTCCAAGAGATTGCTGGGAGATAATTCTCGTTGACAATGCATCTCGAGAGCCCCTGTGTCCCTCATGGGACTTGTCCTGGCACCCCCACGCGCGCCACGTCCATGAAGGGGAGCTCGGACTTTCTGCCGCGCGCCGCCGTGGCATGCTCGAGGCAAACGCGGATATTCTGCTTTTCGTAGACGATGATAACGTGCTTGCGCCTGACTATTTGCTGGAGGGCCTCAGAATTGCGCGGAACTGGCCGCAGTTGGGAACTTGGGGTAGCGCGAACATCGTCCCCGAATTTGAAGTTCAGCCCGCGGAGCGGCTGACGCCGCTGCTGCACCTTCTCGCGATCAGAGAAGTGGAGGCAGCTCGATGGACCAATTTCGTTCAATGGGAAGCTTGCCCTTGGGGCGCGGGCATGTTCTTGCGAAGATCTGTCGCTGATGCGTATCGGAAGATGTCCGATAGTGAAGGGTTACAGATCTCCGACCGTCAAGGAACGTCGCTTATGAGTGGCGGTGATGCCGAGCTCTCTTATGTGGCCTGCAGCATGGGCTTGGGAATCGGAATTTTTCCCGAGTTGAAAGTCACGCATCTCATTCCAAAGGAAAGAGTCACGGGTGAATATCTCCTGAGGTTACACGAAGCAATAAGAGTTTCGACAAAATTACTGGACTACAAATGGAAACAGGATCCCCTGATTGTGCGGTCTTTTTTTTCTGGGAAGCTGTCGGTTATAAAAAACCTGATTTTAATGAGAGGTCTTGAACGGCAGCTGTACTTTTGCGAACTTCGAGCCGACAAAAAGTTCCTGGCCATCGTCGACAGCCTTGATCGCGGGGACGGTCGCGACTTCCCTACATAGCTTCACTTTCGAAAGAGGTGCTTTTGCCAACAGGTCTCATGGATCGTGTCAAGCGGCGACTGCGCATCTCGCCTTCCTTCGGCGATCTCGGCAACACCAAGCCACTTAGCACGATGTACGGCTATGATCGGGGAACTCCGATCGATCGCTATTACATCGAAAACTTCTTATCCGAGCGTGCTAGCGATATCGCCGGACGGACTCTCGAGATGGGAGATGATACGTACACGTCTCGTTTCGGAGGGGCGCGCACCAGTCAGCGAGACGTTCTGCACCTGAACGCGCTCAACCCAGCCGCGACGATCGTCGGAGACCTGTCGAAAAGGGGTACTCTGCCCGTCGATGCCTTTGACTGCCTGGTGATCACGCAGGGCCTGCATTTCATCTATGAAATTCGAGCTGCCGTCGATCAGCTTTACGGTTCACTTCGAAGGGACGGCGTTCTACTGCTGACATCGCCAGGCATATTTGCCCGTGACGAACAGTTCGGCTGGTTCTGGTCCCTGACCATGCCATCGGCTCGCCGGCTATTCGGCGAGGTCTTCGGGGCTGCGAATGTGGAAGTGCGTTCCTACGGGAATGTCTTTGCCGCCACCGCGTTTCTTCAAGGCATAGCCGTCGAAGAGGTGCCCAAATACAAGCTCGATTTTTTGGACGAGGCCTTTCCAGTCGTCGTCACTGTGCGCGCAAGGAAGTGAGACGATCAGCGTCGCCGGCTCGTTCTTCTGGGTTCAGTCTGTACATTGCGGCTGCGAGCTCAGATGCATTCCACGCGCCAACCGCCGAGCGAGGCATCTGCAGGACGCGGCTGCTGGCGCCTATCCCGAATGATTGTGTCGTGCA
>JAFBAK010000030.1 GCA_019247795.1 Hyphomicrobiales bacterium
ACCGGGCCCGCTTTTCGGAGAAAATTCGGCACCGTGCTCCAAACGAAATGCATCGCGCCGGAAACGGAGCTTTGCGCGCCGAATACCCGATCATCCGCGCTGCACTGCCTTCTCGATCCGCCGATCAGGCATGAGCCATAGAAGAGCGACGAAGACGAATATCGCATCCGCGATCCAGGTGCTGACGAACGCGAGTGCGATGGCGGCGAGATAGAGCAGGGGCGAGATCTTGCCTTTGAAGTCGGAGCCGAGCACGCTCGCCAAACGAGCGTTCTCGCCGCTTTCTTCCCGGACAAGTGTTACCTTGAGAACGAGCCAAGCAACCGCGGGCATGAAGAGGGACAAGCCGTAGATTGCCGCCGGGATCGGGGCTGATGGATGCTCGCCGAGCCAGCTCGTCGTGAACGGGATGAGCGAGAGCCAGAACAGCAGATGCAGATTCGCCCACATCACCGTGCCGTTGACGCGCTGAACCATCGCGAACAAGTGATGGTGGTTGTTCCAGTAGATCGCCACGTAAACGAAGCTCAGAACGTAACTGAGAAAGACCGGCGCCGCCTCCTCGAGCGCCTCGAGGCTTGCCTCGCGTGGCGCCTTCAGCTCGAGCACCATGATGGTGATGATCACCGCGATGACGCCGTCGCTGAAAGCCATCAGCCGATCCTTCTCCACCGTTCAATTCCTCCCGGTCCTAGGATACGATGAGACCCGGAGAGCGGAGTTCCGGCTTCGCCGGCGTTGTCTGGCCGTCTTCCGAGACCTTCCGAGAATCCAACAATGGAGTATAGTTTCCGCAAACATGGATGTCGCGGTGCTCGTTTTCCATTTCGAGGAGGAAGTCGGCCGAAGATGAACAAAGGATCCAAATCGTCGTTCGAGGTGCGGCCGACTGCAGGGTCGCTCGGCGCCGAAGTGCGCGGCGTTGATCTCGCGGGTCCGCTGTCGGGCTCGACGGCGGACGAACTGCGCCGCGCCCTCGTCAAGCATGTTGTCCTCTTCTTCCGCGATCAGAAACTCACGCCGGTCCAGCACCTCGCTTTCAGCCGTCTCTTCGGATCGCTATTGCGGGTCCCTTACGTCAAGCACATGGATGAGCACCCGGACATCATCGCCGTGCTCAAGGAAGCGGACGAGCGGAAGATCAGCGCTTTCGGTAATGCTTGGCACTCCGATTTCAGCTTCCTCGAAGCACCGCCGATGGGGTCCGTCCTCTACGCGAGAGAAGTTCCGAGTCATGGCGGCGACACGCTCTGGTCCAACATGTACGACGCTTACGAGGCGCTCTCCGACGGCATGAAACGAATGCTCGATCCGCTTCGCGCCATGCACAGCGGACGGCCCTATGGCGTCGCGCATGCGCCCAAAGGCGTGCAGACGAGCCGGTCGATCGCAATCGAGCGTGGAAACCGGGACGCCGACCGAGAGATTGCGCATCCGGTCGTCATCGTTCACCCGTCGAGCGGCCGCAAGGCACTCTTCGTCAATGCCATCTACACGACGCGCTTCGAGCAGATGACTGAGGCCGAAAGCCGGCCACTCCTGGAGTTCCTCTTCGAGCACTGCATCCGGCCTGAGTTCACCTGCCGATTTCGATGGGCGCCCGGCTCGCTTGCCATCTGGGACAACCGCTGCACGCTTCATTACGCGGTCAACGACTATGACGGCTCGCGCCGCCTCATGCATCGCACCACCATCGCCGGAGAGCCACTCGTCGGCGCGGTTTGAGCCTGGCTGGCGGCCGGATCACCTTGGGCGCGCCACGTCAAGCGACTCCCATGGCCTTGGCAGCCCAGTCTAAGCCCTGCGTCATCAGAGCTGCCGCCAGTCACGACGAAAGCGTCTCTGTGGCGCCTAGGCGATAGCTCGTCGGAAAGGGCGATCGTTTTCGGCGCTGAGGCCTGCTACTTCACGGCCGTTTCCTTGCCATCTTGGCTCCAGCGCGTGTGGAACGAACCTTCCGCATCCAGGCGCCGATAGGTGTGAGCGCCGAAATAGTCGCGCAAACCCTGGAGCAAATTCGCGGGCCCGCGCGAGCGGCGCAGCCCATCGTAATAGCTGAGCGAGGATGAAAACGCCGGGATCGGCACGCCATGCTCGACCGCGAGCGCGACAACGCGTCGCCAAGACTCTTCCGCTTCCCGCACGGCATCGCCGAAATAATCGTCGAGGAGAAGGCTTGGAATCGTTTCGGCGGCATTCTTGTAGGCCCCGACGATCCGATCGAGAAAACGCGCCCGGATGATGCAGCCGCCGCGCCAAATCGTTGCGATCTCACCGAGGTTCAGGTTCCAGCCGTACTCTCGCGAAGCCGCCGACATTTGCTCGAAACCTTGAGCATAGGCGACGATCTTGGAGGCGTAGAGCGCGTTGCGGATCGCGTCGATCTCCTGCTGCTCGGGCTTGCGGACGGGCTTTCGCTCATGGGGAAAGCTTTTTTCGGCCGCGATGCGAAGCGAACGCTGGCTCGACAGGACGCGCGCGTAGACGGCTTGCGTGATGGCAGTCAGCGGCACGCCGAGATCGAGCGCGTTGCGGGCCGTCCAGCGACCGGTGCCTTTCTGCTCGGCCTCATCCAGGATGGCGTCGACAAGGGCTGCGCCGGTTTTCTCGTCGCGCTTGCTCAAGACGATCGCGGTAATCTCGACGAGATAGGAATTGAGGTGGCCCTTGTTCCATTGCTCGAAGATCTTCGCGATCGCCGAAGGATCAAGTCCGTAGACTGTCTTGAACATATCGTAGGCTTCGGCGATCAATTGCATGTCGGCATATTCGATTCCGTTATGCACCATCTTGACGAAATGGCCCGCTCCGCCGACGCCGATATAGGTGCAGCACGGGACACCATCGACTTGCGCGGCCATCTTCGTCACCATCGGCTCGATGCGCGCATACGCGTCCCTTTCGCCGCCCGGCATCATGCTTGGTCCCTCGAGCGCGCCTTCCTCACCACCCGAGACGCCCATGCCCACGAAACGGATCTTCTTTTCCTTGAGGGTTGCGGAACGGCGGTTCGTGTCGGTGAAGAGCGAATTGCCGCCATCGATGACGATGTCGTCGGGCTCGAGATGAGGCAGCAGCTCCTCGATCACGTCGTCCACCGGCTTGCCGGCCTTCACCATGATGAGGATGACGCGCGGTTTCGCCAGAGCCGCCACGAAGGCCTCGAGGTTCTTGGCCGGCGTGAAGCGGCCTTCATGGCGGAACTGACTGATGAGCTCGTCGGTACGACCAGGGTGGCGGTTGTAGAGCGCCACGCCGAAACCCTTGCGCGCGGCATTCCTCGCCAGATTGGCGCCCATGACCGCAAGGCCCAGCACGCCGAGATCTGAAGTTTGTTGAGCCACTTTTTCCTCCCATACGCCATCCACACGCCGCGCACTGAGGCTCGATTTGCGCAGCTGCCATCCACCTAAGTCGAGCGAAAGAGCCTAATCAAGATTAAAGGACGTTGCGTGTTTCCGGAAATCTCGTTGATGCGCATGACAACCGAAAATCGAGGCGCATTGCAGGCCTGAGCAACGCCGGATACAGTTGTCGCCTGGAAAACGGAGTTTGAGGGCTGCGCGGTTTCTCAAGCCGCGCCCCGCGAAAGAGTGGTGTGTGGTGCGTGCGTTCGTGACGCAAATTTCAAGGCCGCCATTTCGAGCTCGGCCGCGCGCTTGGCGTTCGACGACGGATAATCGCGCCCTGGGATGAGCAGCCGGGCTGACCGCTCGCCTCCTGTAGGACGTCTGGGCCCTGCGCGAGCCTGGATGGCAGCGCTGGCCTTGCTTACGGGCGCGCTTTGCCCGGTTGCGGCGAACGCCCTCGATCTCTCGTTCTTGGATCCCTTCGGTTTCTTCACATCCAAAGAAGAGCCGCCGAAGCCGAACCCCGCCAACCTGCCCTATAATGTCGCGTTCAACGTAAGCGGGGGCATGCCGAGCGATGCCGGTCGCGTGGAGCAAGCGCTCAAGGACGCGTCCAACCTTTACAAGCTGCGCAACGATGCTCCTCCCGATGGCGACGTGTTGGCGCGCCGCGCCGCGTCCGATCTCGGCCCCCTTCTCGATGCGCTTTGGGCCGAGGGATACTACAACGCCATCCTGCGCATCCGCATCGGGGATGGCGTCATCGACGTGGCGCAAGAGCCCACTCCCGCCCTCATCAGGGCCGCGGAAGCGTGGCGCAACCGCGGCCTCGTGCCCGTAACCGTGGAGGCCGAGCTCGGCCCGCTCTTTCGTCTTCGAGATGTGACCTTGTCGGAGGCCGCTCGAGCCATTCCCGTGCCGGAGCGGATCATCGGGCTCAAACCCGGCGATCCGGCGCGCGCTGCCGATGTCCGGGCCGCGCAAGCGCGCGTCATCGATTTCTACCGGGCGCAATCCCATCCCCTGGCGAATTCGGCCAAGCTCGCCGCCACGGTCGACCATGCCAAGGAAGTCATGGATGTGGTGATCGGCGCCGATCCCGGGCCCCGCGCCGGATTCGGGGAGGTGACCGTGACGGGCACGACCAACGTGCCCGAGGAGGTGGTGCGGTCCTACATCTATATCGAGCCGGGCGAAGATTATTCGCCTGAGAAGATCGCGATCATCCGCCGAACGGTCGCGGAGATCCCGGCGATTGGTGGCGTGCGTGTCCGCGAGGCATCGAGCCTCGACCCGCAAGGCAATCTGCCGATCTTCGTCGATGTCAGCGAGAGGCCGAACGAGGTCATCGGCGTCAATCTCCGTTATTCCAGCATCGACGGCCCGAACATTCATCCATATTTCGAGATCCGAAATCTATTCGGTGGGGCCGAGCGGCTGCGCATCGAGGCGGACGGCTTCCTCGCGCCCAGCATCGATGGGGGGCCGACCGGGATCGAGCGGCGCGATTTCGCGGGTCGCATCGCGATGAGCTTCCTCAAGCCGGCACTCAACGGCAGCCGGTTCGATTTCCTCTTCGACACGCTCGCCGAACGTCAGCGTATCGGCACCATCCGCTTTGGCGGATACACGGTGCGCGATGCTTCAGCCACCGCGTCCCTGCGCTATCGCTTCTCGGAAGCCTTGCAGGTGCAAGTGGGTGTGACCGGAGGCTGGGCTCAATCGAGCGACGTGCTGGGCGAGGCGACGGCGACCTTGATCGGTCTGCCCATGAGCGTGAAATACGACACGACCGACAACCTCCTCGATCCGACGCGCGGCGTGCGCGTCTCGGCGCAGATCACCCCCTTTCCGACCTTCCTCGGCTCGACTGTCGGCTTCGTCGACGCGAAGGGCCAAGCCTCGACCTATTACGCACTCGATGACGAGGCGAACTATGTGCTCGCCGGGCGAATTGCGGCGGGCGCGCTGATCGGCGGGAATTTGGCGGATATCCCTTCGAATTACCGCTTCTATGCGGGCGGAGGCGGCTCGGTGCGTGGCTTCCGTTATCGCACGCTCTCGCCCATGCTCGACGGCAAGCTCACCGGCGGGCGGACCCTCCTCGAGGGCTCGCTCGAGGCAAGGGTCAAGATTACGCAAACAATCGAGCTCGTACCCTTCATCGACGCGGGCGGCGCCTACGCGACGGCCACGCCCAATGTCACGGAGCGAACCGGAATTGGAGCCGGGCTCGGCTTGCGCTATCTCACGGCGATCGGGCCGATCCGGCTCGATCTCGCGACGCCGGTGAATCCCCGCAAAGGGGACAAGCCGGTTGTGGTCTATCTCAGCATCGGGCAGGCTTTCTGATGAGCCCTCGCCTTGCCGCCGCTCTTCTGGCCTTCCTTGCCTGCCTGTCGGCGGGCGCGCTCTCGCTGGCGACGCGCGCCGACGAGGGCGATCAAAGCTATCTCGCGAGTCTCATCTCGCAAGCCCTGTCGACGCCGGCGACGCAGGTACGGATCGGTCGGCTCGACGGCGCCTTGTCCTCGGATGCGACGCTTTATGACCTCACCATTTCCGACAAGGATGGCGTCTGGCTGAGGCTCGATCGCGCGCGGCTCGTCTGGACGCGTTCCGCGCTCCTCGCCCGCCGGCTCGAGGTCGACAAGCTGGAGATCGGCAAACTCGATATCGTGCGCCAGCCGATCCCCTCCGATGAACCGGTGGCGCAGGCAAACGCTCCTCTCCTGCCGGAACTGCCCGTCAAGGTACAAGTGAAGGACTTCTCCCTCGGGGAGCTCGCTCTTGGAGAGGGGCTGCTCGGCGTCGCGGCGCGTTTCACGGCCTCGGGCGCAGCCAATCTCGGCAACCCGACCGAGGGGCTCGCATTGCGCTTCGATGCGCGGCGGCTCGATGCCCCAGGCACGCTCGCGGCGCGCTTGTCGTTCGTGCCGCAAAGCGAGGCGCTCTCGCTCGATCTCAAGCTCGAGGAACCGCAAGGCGGGTTTCTCGCGAAACTCGCAAGGTTGCCTGAAGAGCCGCCCGTCAAGCTCGGGCTGTCGGGCCACGGCACGCTCGACGCTTTCGCGGCGGCGCTGCGTTTCGATGCGGGCCCGACCATCGGCGCCGAAGGCCATGCACGCCTTTCCCGCGAAGGCGGCGTGCGCCATCTCCTCGTCGACGTCACATCGCGCATCGCCGGGTTGCTGCCCGTGCCGGTGGCTCCGGCCTTTGCGGGTGAGACCAAACTGCAAGGCGACGTCACCTTCGCGGACGCGGGAGCGATCAATCTTTCAGACTTCTCGATCACCTCTCCGGTTGCAAGGCTCGATCTTTCGGGCAGCGTCGATGCGTCGCGCAATCTCGATTTGCACTTGCGCGCCGCCGCACTTCCGGGGTCGACCGGAACGGTCATTGCCGGTTCGGCGGAGATCGGCAAGCTCACCGTCGATGGTGCGGTGAAAGGGCCGCTCGACGCCGCCGATATCACGGCTTCGATCGACCTCGAGGACGCGAAGACGCCGGAGCTTCGCGTTGCGAGGCTCGTCGCTGATTTCACGGCGATCCCGCGCGGCGGCGATGTGACACCAAAGCCAATCGCGCTCGAGGCGAAAGCCGATGCGACCGGGGTGGCGTTTACGGACCCGGCGCTTGCGGCGGCGGTCGGCGATCGTTTCACCTTCACACTCCATGGCACCGCGAGCTCTGCGGGCATCGCCGATTTCGACCTCATCGAGGCTTCGCTGCGCAGCGCCCAGGTCACCTATACGGGAAGGATCGGAGCCAACGAGATTCGTGGCGACCTCCTCGCTAAAGCGCCCGACCTTTCCCGCTTCGACCGTCTCGTCGGAACGAAGCTCGCCGGCTCCGCAATTCTCAAGGCCCACCTCCAGGGCTCCCCCCGGCAAGGAAACGTGTCGGCCAATGTCGATATGGAGGCCGGCCAGTTCTCGCTTGGCCAAGCCACGGCCGACCGTCTGTTCGGCGGCCGCGCCACAGCCTCAGGCACGATCCGCACTCTGCCGCGCGGCGGCTACGCCTTCGAGGCGCTGCGCCTGTCGGGGCGACATGTGGCGTTTGTTCTCGACGGCAGCGCCCGCCCATCGACTCTGGCCCTCAGCGCCAAGGCCGAGCTGCCGCGCCTCGCTTATGCGGACGAGCGACTGACCGGCCGCGCCAACGCGACCGTCAATGTCACGGGAAGCTTCGCGCATCCCGACCTTCACGTGGAAGCAGCGCTCGCCGATGCCACCGGGCTGGGCCGGCCGATACCCCGCTTCGGCATCGTCGCCGATGTCCGCGATCTTCGCGGCGCGCTCGATGCGCGCGCCAAGCTCGACGGCATCGTCGACGGCAAGGAGGCCGGCGGCGCGCTGCATGTGGCGCGCCTCTCCGACGATGTTTGGCAGCTCGACGGGCTCACGCTCTCCATCGGTTCGGCCTCACTCACGGGCGAGCTTGCCGTCGACCCTCAGCACATCGCAAGCGGCCATCTCGCATTCGCGGCGCGCAATCTCGACGATCTGACGCCGATACTGCTCACACGAATGTCCGGCAGCGCCGAAGCCGATATCCGCCTCGAGACGGGAGGTGGCCGCCAGGACTTGAAGGTCGTCGCGCGAGGGAAAGGTATGAAGGCAGCCGCCCTTGTGCTGGGAGAGCTCTCGGCGGATGCGCAGGTCGACGACGTCTATGGAAGCCCCGTCATCAACGCGACGATCGGCGTCGACCAAGCCACGATCGCCGGTCAGACCTTCTCGAAGATCAAGCTCGACGCCAAAGGCAGCGCGGCGGCGAGCGATTTTTCGGCTCGAGCGAGCGCGCTCGGCTTCGACCTCTCGACCCAAGGGCGCTTCTTGCCGCAACGCCCGATGCGAATCGAGATCGCGTCCTTCGAGGCCAAACGTGGGGGGCGCGCCATTGCGCTCGCTGCGCCCGCAAGCGTCACTTTCGCGGATGGAAGCGTCGCCATCGACAATCTGGCCTTCGCTGTGCAAGGCGGGCGGATCAGCCTCGAGGGCAAGGCAGGACAGAACCTCGATCTGCGCCTTGCAGCCCGCAATGTGCCGCTCGCAGCCGCCGACATCTTCGTGCCGGGGCTCGGGCTTGCGGGCACGCTCGAGGCCAATGCGGCGATCACCGGCACGCTCGAGGCTCCCACGGGCTCATTCCATGTCGCCGTGACGCATTTTTCCTCGGCACAGATGGCGGGCGCCGGCGTGCAACCGGTCGATGCCAATCTCGACGGCCAGCTTGCCGGGGAGCGCGCCAAGGTCAGCGGCCGCGTCGATTTTCGCCGTTACGGCGCGATCGAGCTCCGTGGCAGCCTGCCCCTGTCGAGCGACGGCGGCATCGACCTTGCCGCAACCGGCCATATCGATGCGGCGATCACCGACCCGCTACTCGGGCCGGCAGGACGTCGGCTCACGGGAGCGACGAACATCGACCTGCGCATCGGAGGCTCGCCAGCCAAGCCTGAGCTCTCCGGGAAATTGTCGCTGGTGCACGGCAGCTTCTCGGACTTCCTGCAAGGCGTGCAGCTCAACGAGCTTCAGGTCACGCTTTCGGGCAACAAGGACCGGCTGGCGATCGAAGAGGCGCGCGCGGTGACGCGCAATGGCGGCACCTTGCGAGCCGAGGGCGATATCCGGATCGATCCGGCCTCAGGTTTTCCCGGGACGATCCGGATCAGCGGCAAAAGGGCCGAACTTCTTTCCAACGCCTTCGTCACGGCAATCGCCGATCTCGATCTTTCGCTTGCCGGTCCGCTCGCCCGCGACCCGCGCATCGCTGGCCGTGTCGATCTCGACAGCGTGACCGTGAGCGTTGCCGAGCGCCTTCCCGGCACCATTCGTCCTTTGGCCGACACGCTTCATCTCAACCCGCCGAAAGAGGTGGCCGCGAGGCTTGCCGCCGAACGCAAGGCTCAAGCAAACGCAACGGCGCGGCGTGCCTCGCCTTTCAGCGCCTCGCTCGACATCACCGTTGCCTCGCCCGGCGGTATCGTCGTGCGCGGCCGCGGCCTCGATGCCGAGCTCGGCGGAAGCGTCAAGGTCAGCGGCACGCTGACCTCTCCCAAGGTGGTCGGCACTTTCGATTTGCGTCGCGGCGACGTCAACATCGTGAGTAACCGGCTCGACCTCACCCGCGGTCACGTGACCTTCAGCGGAGACCTCATGCCCGAGCTCGATTTCCTCGCCGAAGCTCGCGCCGCGGATGTGACGGCGATGATCGGCGTGACTGGGCCTGCTTCCGCGCCGCAGTTCACGTTCTCTTCACAACCACCGCTGCCCCAGGATGAGATCCTCTCGCGCATTCTCTTCTCCAGGGCCGCAGGCACCTTGTCCGCCTTTCAGGCGCTGCAGCTCGCCCAAGCAGCAGCGCAATTCTCGTCGGGCACCGGCAGCGGTCCTTTGGGCAAGCTCGGAAATTCACTGGGCCTTGGCAGCGGGGAGGGCGGTTCCGGCGGGCTCCTCGGGCGTCTCCCCAATGCCTTGAGCAAGCGTGTGCGGGTGGGGGTGCAAACGGGAGCTACCGCGGGTGAGACGGGCCTCACGGTCGATGTCGACGTCACGAAGCATGTTCGTGTGCGTGGGGAGGCCGATGCCAATGGCGCGACCTCGATCGGCATCGGCGCCGAATGGGAGCATTAATCTGGCTTCCTGAGCTTTCACCAGAGCAAAGCCCATGGGGATTGGCTCGTGACGGTCCGCCGGCCATCCTTCAACGATCGACGACGGTCCTCAGGAAGTCCCGCGTGCGCGGCTCGCGAGGCGCGCCAAATATCCGCGCCGGGGTTCCTTCTTCGACGATCACGCCTCGATCCATGAAGATCACGCGCGAGCTGACCTGGCGGGCGAAGTTCATCTCATGCGTCACGATCAGCATGGTCATGCCGCGGGCGGCGAGATCGCGCACAGCGGCGAGAACCTCCGCGACGAGCTCGGGATCGAGCGCGCTCGTCACCTCGTCCAACAACATGGCTTTCGGGTCCATCGCCAGGGCGCGCGCGATGGCGACACGCTGCTGCTGTCCGCCGGAAAGCTCCTCGGGATAGGAATTTTCCTTGTCGGCAAGGCCGACCTGCGCCAGCAATTCTCGGCCTCGCCGTCGCGCGAGCTCTTTCGGCTTTCGCAAAACGTGAACCGGCGCCTCGATGATGTTGCCCATCGCGGTGAGGTGCGGGAACAGATTGAATTGCTGGAAGACCATGCCGAGCTGCGCCCGCACGGCCGAAATCGCGCGATTGGAAAGCGGGCGAACGTCTCCATCCTTCTCCGTGCAATAGGCGAGTTGCCCGTCGACCCGGATGCGGCCCTTCTCGGCGACTTCGAGGTGATTGATGCAGCGCAAAAGCGTCGACTTGCCGCTGCCGGAAGGTCCGATGATACAGACGACTTCACCGGCCGCGATCTTGAGATCGATGCCGCGCAGAACGTGATTGTCGCCGAAATATTTGTGAAGCCCTTCGATCTCGAGCATCGGCCGATCGGAAGGTCTGTCGCTCACGCGCGCCTCCGCCGGTAACCGCGTTTGGTCAGGCGCTCGAGATACGCGACGAAGCGAGCCGCGGGAAAACTCACGGCGAAATACATGAAGCCTGCGACCGTATAAAGCGTGAAATACTGAAAGTTCCGGGCGGCAAGGATTTGCGCCGTGAAGATGACCTCCTGAATGCTGACGACCGAGCACAAGGCCGTGTCCTTGAACAGGCTGATGAAATAATTGCCGAGCGGGGGGATCACGATGCGCACCGCTTGCGGCAGGATGATGCGCCGCATCGCGAGAGTGCGCGTCATCCCGAGCGCGGCGGCCGCGTCGTGCTGGCCAATTGCGATGGCCTGTATTCCTCCGCGATAGACCTCCGAAAGATACGCGGAATAGTTGAGGGTGAGTGCAAGCACGCCGGCCGTGAAGCTGTTCAGGCGGATGCCGATCTCGGGCAGCACGTAGTAGACATAGATGAGCTGAAGCAGGAGAGGCGTGCCCCGGATCGCTTCGACATAGACCTTGACGAGCCAGCGCAAAGGCGCGAACCGCGACATCCCTCCCAATGCGACCAGCAAGCCGAAGACGAGACTCAAGGCGATCACGACGAGGGTCAGCTCGATCGTCAGCATCAGCCCGGCCAAGAGCGGCCCAAAATTATGGACCGCGATTTCGAGATTGAAGATTTCCATTGCGGCGCTTCAACTCGGCCGGAACACGCCGCGCGACCGATTCGGCGATCGTGGCTAGTTCACGGATTGAGTTTGTACATCACCAAATTGCGGTCGCTCAGCCCGTAATTCTTGAGGATTGCGCTCACATGACCGTTGGCACGCATCTCCGCGAGCGCTTGCGTATAGGCGGCGCGCAGCGTGCAATCCTCCTTGCGCATGGCGAAGCGGGCCATGCCGTAGCCGCCGCCATTGATGATATCGGCCGGTGCGGGGATGCTCCAAAGCGGCTCGAGATTGTTGTTCTGGTTGGTTTTTGCGAATTCGAGATATACGAGATCATCTTCGAGGACGGCCTGCAAGCGGCCCTGATTGAGGCTTTGCAGCTCGTCGATCTCCGTCTTGAAGGAAGTCGGCGTCACTCCGATCTTGCGCAAGTAGAAATCCGCCGCGGAACCGGAAATGTCGCCGACCTGCTTTCCCTTCAGATCGTCGTAGGACTTCACGTTGAGCGGATTTCCTTTGGAGACGATGATCACGGGGCCGTACCAGTAAGCCGGCCCGCTGAAGCTGATCACCTTGTCGCGCTCCGGGGTGTGATGGATGTTGCCCGCGATGACATCGGTCCGCTTCGAGAGCAGGGCCGGAACTTGCGATTCCCAAGGCATCCATTCGAGCTTGATGTTCTTTACCCCCATCCAGTCGAGCGCCGCCTTGTTGATGTCCCAATCGATGCCTTTCGGCTCCTTGGTCTGCTCGTCGAGCCACGCCTCGGGCGGATTGACGGAGAAGCCGAGCGTGATGCCTTCCTTCTGGGCTTTCGACAAGGAAGGATCGCCGCAATTGTCGAACATCGGCTGAGATTCATTGAAGAAGGTCTGCTGCTGCGCGAGCGCCGGGAGCGCAAGCAACGAACCGGCAATGCCAAGACCAAGAATGAATCGATCCAATCTCCGCATGATGTCCTCTCCTTGTGTTTATTGCTCGGTTTCCTCCCGCGGGCGAATACTTGCCGCGAACCCAATCCGAATCAATGACTTGCTACGGGAAAGATTTCAGATCGCACGAAAACGTTAGCACGGCTTGATGTGCCGGTTAAGATGCCCGAGCTTCGGAAGATATGCACGCGGGATTTCCGATCTGCTCAGCTACCATTGCGGACACGTGTCACGAACCTTCGGCGTGCGGCGCTTGTGCTTGCGACATCCAGGCGCCGGATGGCTCAGCGCAGGTCAATCAGCAAATAAAATTGCGGGGTTCGGTGTGTATTGCGCGAGCTTTTCGCGATCGAGCTCGACGCCGAGGCCCGGAGATGCGGGGATCGGAAGATATCCGTCGCTGTCAAGGATGAAAGGTTCGGTCAAGATGCCGTCGAGGTAGGGGCTGCCGCCGATGAACTCGACGAGGTCCGTCAGCGGCATGGCGGCGGCGAGCTGCAGGTCTGCCGCCAAGCCGATTGCGGTATTCCAGCCGTGGCCGACGTAACGGACACCGAACTCGTCGGCGAGCCAGGCGATCCGGCGCTGCTCGCTGATGCCGCCGACCTTCGTGACATCCGGTTGCACGATATCGAGCGCCCCTCGGACGAGCCATGGCAAAAAGGCTTGGCGGCGCGTCAGCACCTCGCCCGCCGCAATCGGCACCGGGCTTGCTCTGCGCAGCTCGCAATAGTCGTCGATGGCGTCGGGGCGTAGCGCCTCCTCGAACCAGCCGACGCCGTAATCCTTGAGCATCTCCGCGGTGCGCAGCGCCCATTTGAGCCCATGCGGCCAATAAGCGTCGCTCGCCCCCGCATCGACGAGGAGCTTGGCATCGGGCCCGACGGCTTCGCGTGCCGCACGCACGATCGCCTCGTCGAGCTTGGCATCCGCGGCGCGGCCGAACGGGCCCCAGCCGATCTTGAAAGCGCGAAATCCTTTGGCGCGCATGGCATGCAACGTCTGCGCCATGAGCGCAGGCTCATCCATCAGGAGGGAGCAATAAGGTTGGACACGTCGCCGATAGGTGCCGCCGAGCAGGCGTCCGACCGGTTGGTTCGTCACCTTGCCCAGCACGTCCCAGAGCGCGATGTCGATGCCGCTGATCGCATGTGTCAGCGTACCGCCGCGCCCCATCCAGAAGCTGTTCTGGTGGAGCTTTTCACTGACCCGCTCGGGCTCGAGCGCATTTTCTCCTACCAAGAGCGGACGCAAGACCTCCATCGCTGCTTGCACGAGGCGCCCGTCGGTGAACACGCTGCCGTGCCCCGTAACGCCGGCATCGGTATGCACCGCGACCAGCGCATGGACCGAATCCTCAGGTTTGATCTCGCTCGACCAGCCGCCTTTCGGGCTTGCACCGAACAGAGGAGCAACCGCGACCGAGGTGATCTTTACGCTTCGCATAGCCGTCCTGTCGGAAGTTGCGCTCGACCGTGTTTCGAATCGAGGAGAGGCTACGTTGAAGGGTGGATGCGACCTGCATCGGGCAATACTGTCAAGATCAGAACCGCAGAAGCTGTTTGCATCGGAAAAATTGATAAACTCGCGCGTCAGGCGAGAGCGGGAAGGGACGCATTGGTATGAAGATCGAAGCCGTCGATTTCTTCTATCTGGCCATGCCGCAGATCACCACGGAGGCGGACGGCAGCCAGGATGCGCTGCTTGTGCGGGTGGTCGGGGGCGGAGAGGTGGGATGGGGCGAGTGCGAGGCCTCGCCGCTCGTTTCGCTGGCGGCCTTCGTCTGTCCCATGTCGCACGGCGTTTGCCGGCCTGTCGGCGCTTCCGTGCTCGGCGAGCAGCTCGACAGCCCGGCCGACATCGCGCGCATCAGCGCGCGAGTCGCCTATGACAGCATGGACCTTCTTCAGGCCCCCCACACATTTTCCGGAATCGAAATGGCCCTGTGGGACCTGCTGGGTAAAAAGATGTCCGAACCCGTCTGGCATCTCCTCGGCTATAAGCGCTCATTCCCCAAGCGCGCCTACGCCTCGCAGCTCTTCGGTGAGACGCCACAGGAGACCTTGGAACGCGGGCGCTCCGCCAGGGCCGCAGGATTCCTTGCGGTGAAATTCGGCTGGGGGCCGATCGGGAAGCTCGACCCGCACTCGGATCGCGAGCAATTCCGCGCGGCGCGCGAAGGGCTTGGGCGGGACGCCACTCTGCTCGTCGATGCCGGCCAAATCTGGAGAGAGGATGTCGAGGCAGCGGCCGCGCGCATCCCTGATCTCGAAGCAGCCGAAGCCTTGTGGCTCGAAGAGCCCTTCGCGGCAGGAGCGTATTCAGCTTACGCGGAGCTCGCCAAACGAAGCGCGAAAGTCAAGCTCGCGGGGGGCGAAGCGGCGCACAATGCCGCAATGGCCGAGCATTTGATGACCTACGGCAATGTCGGCTTCATCCAGATCGACTGCGGCCGCATCGGCGGAATCGGGCCGGCGAAAACCGTCGCAGACCGCGCTGCGGCTCGCGGGATCACGTTTGTGAACCATACATTCACCTCGCATCTTGCGCTCAGCGCCTCGCTCCAACCTTTCGCCGGGCTCGAGAATCATCGTCTTTGCGAATTTCCGTTCGCTCCCAAACCCTTGGCTACCGCGATAACCGCGAACCATTTGTCGCCGAACGATGCAGGCGAAATCGCAGCTCCCGAGCGTCCGGGACTTGGCATGGAGATCGATCTGCCGGGGCTGCAGCCTTATTTGCAGGACGTGGAGATCAGCGTGAACGGGCAAAGCCTCTACCGCACGCCCCAGCTTGCGCTATGACAATCGTCGATTTCTCACAGGGTGCGCGCCGCGCCAATTCGGTCAGCGCGCCGGTTCCGTGAGGCGATCGGCAAGGCGCATCATCGCGATCGTGGCAGAAACGCCAATTCGTTTGAGCGGCGCGAAGGGGATCTTGCGGATCGGTGTGATAGGCAGGACGGCGTCGTAGC
>JAFBAK010000180.1 GCA_019247795.1 Hyphomicrobiales bacterium
GCGTCGCAAGCGATCCGCCTTTCGTCCACGACTCCGGTGCCTCCCGATTCGACGCCGATCGAGATTGCCGCCGTGCCGGTCTCCTTCCCCGACCTCGCTCAGCCGAATTCACGCGAACTCGGCAAAGACAAGGGCATGACGATTGTCCGAAGGGAAGAGACCGGGAAGCCGAACTATGCCGATCTCGTCGCACCCGAGCGCATGGGCCGCGAGGAGCGCTGCCTCGCGGAGGCGGTTTATTTCGAGGCACGCAGCGAGCCTGAGGCGGGACAGGCGGCCGTGGCGCAAGTCGTTCTGAACCGGGTCAAGAGCGGCCTTTACCCGACCTCGATTAGCGGCGTCGTCTACCAAAATCGAAACCGTTATCTCGGTTGCCAATTCACCTTTGCCTGCGAAGGCAAGTCGCTGCGCGTCACGGAACCGGACGCCTGGGCACGCGCCACGCGCATTGCAACGAATGTGCTCAAGGGCGACACCTATCTCGCCAATGTCGGTGGCGCGCTGAATTATCACGCAAACTATGTTCGCCCCGGCTGGGCGCGCTATCTGCAACGAGCCAGCGTCATCGGCCACCACATCTTCTATAAGCCGCGAGACACCGACGGATAGGCCCTCCATCGGCCATCGCGCCGAGACCGGATAGAACCTGCAGCGATTTGTCTTCCAGCACGCGCGCGTTTACCAAAGAGGTCAAGGCCACTTTCCGCGCCACCGCGAGGAGCAGATTTATGCAGTTCAAGGCCATTTTGGTCGAGAAGAAGGATACGGGCCAAAGCGCTGCCTTGAAACAGCTGGGCGTCGATGACCTCATGGAGGGCGATGTCCTCGTGAAAGTCAGTCATTCGACCGTCAACTACAAGGACGGGCTCGCCCTCACCGGCAAGGTTCCCGTGGTGCGCCGTTTCCCGATGGTGCCTGGGATCGATTTCGCCGGTGTGGTCGAATCCTCGAGCCATCCCGATTGGCGCTCGGGCGACGCGGCTGTCCTGAACGGCTGGGGAGTCGGCGAGACGCATTTCGGCGGATATGCGGGCTACGCTTGTGTCAAAGGCGATTGGCTGGTGCCGCTTCCCAAAGCTTTCACGCCGGCTCAAGCCATGGCCATCGGCACGGCCGGCTATACGGCGATGCTCGCGGTGATCGCGATCGAAAAGCAGGGAGTGACGCCCGCCGACGGACCGGCGGTGGTCACCGGCGCGGCAGGCGGCGTCGGATCTGTCGCGATCGCACTCCTCGCGAAGCACGGGTGGCATGTCATCGCCTCAACGGGTCGGCCCGAAGAGAAAGCCTATCTCGAAGGACTCGGTGCGGCAGAAATCATCGATCGCCAGGAGCTCTCCGAAAAAGGCCGCCCGCTCGGCAAGGAACGCTGGATCGCGGGAGTCGACAGTGTCGGCTCGCACACCCTGGCAAACCTGCTTTCCATGACGCAATACCGCGGGGCGATCGCTGCCTGCGGACTCGCCCAGGGAATGGATTTGCCGGCTTCCGTGGCGCCCTTCATCTTGCGCGGCGTCGCGCTCCTCGGCGTCGATAGCGTGATGGCTGCGAAATCGCGCCGCATCGAGGCCTGGGACCGGCTCGCGCGGGACCTCGACCCTGCCAAGCTCGAGGCCATGACGCGCACCATCCCGCTCGAGGAGACCATCAGCGCGGGCGAGGCGATCCTCGCGGGCAAGTTGCGGGGACGGACAGTCGTTCGCATCACCTGAACGCAACCATCCATTTTCGACATGACACGGGCGATTACCAATCTCGGGGTCGATGGCGGCCGGCTCTGGGCCGACATCATGGCGCTTGCGAACATCACCGATCCCGCCGCGCCTTTCACGCGACGCTCCTTCTCCAGGCTCTTCGCCGATGGCCGCGACTGGCTGACAAAGCGCTTCCATGAGGCGGAACTCGAGACGCGGATCGACGCCGCCGGCAATCTGATCGGGCGGATCGAGGGGAGCGATCCCCGAGCCGGAAGCATCATCGTCGGCTCGCATACCGATACGGTGCCCTCGGGTGGCCGTTTCGACGGGATCGCGGGCGTCGCCGCGGGGCTCGAAATCGTGCGCGTGTTGCGCGAGCGCAAGATCGCATTGCGCCATGCGCTCGAGATCGTCGATTTTCTTGCGGAGGAACCGAGCGAGTTCGGCCTCTCCTGCATCGGCAGTCGCGGAATGAGCGGGAGGCTCACCGCGGCGCAGCTTCAGTTCTCGAAACCGGACGGAGAAAAACTCAGCGAAGCCTTGGCACGCGTCGGCGGCGAGCCTGCGCGCCTGGCAGAGGCCAAACGCTCGGATATCCGCGCCGGATTCGAATTGCACATCGAGCAAGGGACGGTGCTCGAAACGGGTGCGATCGATATCGGCGTCGTCACCGCGATCGTTGGCATCACACGCATCGAGGTTGTCTTTGAAGGCAAAGCCGGCCATGCAGGCGCGACCCCGATGCACCGTCGCCATGACGCACTCGTCGCAGCGGCGCGCCTCGTCGACCGCGTTCGGATCCTCGCCGAAGAGTCTGCGGCGCAGGGACGGGGCTATTTCGTGGCGACGACCGGGGTCATCGAGGCGAGACCGAATGCTTCAAACATTATCCCAGGCTCAGCGCGCCTCATCATCGATGCGCGCAGCGAGTCCCGCGAAGCCCTTGTCGAATTTCGCGAGCGCCTCGACCGGGAGAGCCTCGTGCTTGCACGAGCGGCGAGCGTCGAGCGGCCGCGTTTCGAGACGCTTTCCGACACGTTGCCAAGCGCCTGCGACGAGAGTTTGCGCCAGCTTCTCAAAACGGCAGCCAACGGCCTCGGCCTCTCTTTTGTCGATATCGCGAGCGGCGCCGGTCACGACACCGCATTTCTTTCACACATCGCGCCGGCCGCGATGGTCTTCATTCCCTGCAAGGATGGGGCGAGTCATTGCCCGGAAGAGTGGTGCGAACCTAAGGAAGTGGCTGCGGGAACGGCGGTGATTCTCGAAGCCGTTCTCGAATTCGATCGCGGTGAAACTTGAGCGATGGCTCTTACGAGCGCTGACCCCGTGCGATCAAACGCTTCAGGCCGCACGGAGACCCCGTGCAAATCTGGCTCATCACTTAGCCGCCGCCCGGCCGACGAAGATCGGCCTCGTCGATCGGGTGAGATCCCACCCCAAACCGCGTGCGATAAACCTGCATATTCTCGATGATGCGCTGCACGTAGTCGCGCGTCTCGGTGATCGGAATAAGCTCGATCCAATCCACGGGATCGATATCGCGGCGGCGTGGATCGCCATGGGCCGCAATCCATTCCTTCACTCTCTTGCCGCCTGCGTTGTAGGCCGCAAAGGTGAGCACATAAGAGCCGCCCTCTTCCGCGAATAATTCCCCGAGATGGGCAGCGCCGATGCGCGCGTTGAGAGCGGCATCCGAATTCAGCTTCGCCATGTCGAGCGTGATGCCGGCATGGAGCGCGGCGCGGCGCGCCGTGTCGGGCATCAGCTGCATCAACCCTTGCGCGCCGGCGGTCGAGGTCGCGGTCGGCGCGAACGCGCTTTCCTGGCGCGCAATTGCGTAAACGATAGCCTTATCGGCCGAATTCGCCACCGGCTGGTAGTAGGGAACACCGAAGACCGGGAAAGCGAAATCGTCGAGCGGAATGCCGCGCTGCGTGGCAAACTTCCCGAGAATGAGCGCGGCCCGCGCGTCGCGGCCGGTCTCGACAACCTTGCCGAGCGCGGCCATCTGCCCTTCATCGGTAAAATATTTGGCGGCATCAGCGATGATCGGCAGAGCGAAATCACTTTCCCCGAGCGCGTAAAAGAATTCGGCGACGCGCGTCGCAAGTTCGCGGTCCTTCCCAGTCGCGAGCTGGTGAGTTTCGCGCAGAGGCAGGTCCGAAAGCCCAAGCTTGCTTCGCGCGAGCTGCCCATAATAGGTCGTGACGTGCTGTGCGGCTTGCTGGTAGGCGGCTGTCGCCGCGGCCGCGTCGCCGAGAGCCTGCGCCGTTCGCCCCTGCCAATAGGCCGCGCGCGCGACCGAGGCCGGGAGTGCCGCGATCGCGGCAGCAGTGGCGAAGTGGGGAGCTGCCAAGCTCGGGTCTTGAAGGAAACGCAAGGCGATCCAGCCGGCATGGAACTCCGCTTCGATGCGCTTCTCCGGACTTTGTGCGCTGTGCTCGGCACAAATCCGATAGGCGGTGCGCGCGTCGCCGGCGTCGAGCAGCCTGCGCGCGATCAGGCGCCGCTCGATCCACCAAGCATCTCCGTCGATGATCGCATCGCGGTCACGCGGCGCGGCCAGCATCAGCTTCGCGGCCTCGGTCAGCTTCTCCGGCTTGTTGGCTCGGCGCAATACCTCGATGCGCGCGAAGATGTAGGACGGATCGGATTTGAGCCGGTCCGGCAAGGCGGAGAGCAGAGTCTCCGCATTGTGCGCCTCCTCAAGCACGGCAAATTGCGCCTTGGCGAGCAGCGTCTCGTCATCGCCGGCAAGCCTCGCCGCCCGCAACAAGCGGCCTGATTCTTCCTTGTAGAAGGAGAGATCGGCACGGAACTTGTGATCGGCCGGCGTGAGGAACTTTCCAAACTCTTCGATCACCTTGGATTCGAGA
The DNA here is from genome assembly GCA_019247795.1 of Hyphomicrobiales bacterium. Taxonomy (GTDB): domain Bacteria; phylum Pseudomonadota; class Alphaproteobacteria; order Rhizobiales; family Beijerinckiaceae; genus GAS188. Next base: position 4,577 of record JAFBAK010000180.1, read on the forward strand.
CCCTGGTTCAGATCGCCTTCGCGCCACACCTCGCGCACCAAGGCCTCAGCGTCGTCCATCCGGCCCTGCTCCCGGTCGAGCCTCGCAAGCGCAAGCTTGCCCGGCGCACTCTCGGGTGGCGCCTTGCTGAAATATGACGCCAGAAGGGAGAAGCCCTGCTTGTCGGCAAAAAGCGCCTCCTCGCCGCGTCGGCGCAACCAAGGTGCCGAGGGCCAATCCGGATGGTCCCGCAGGAAGGCCGTCAGGCGGCTGAAGCCGGTCCCATGCGTGTCCAGGCGAATAGCCGCCCATTCAAGTGCGACCCGCGCGACCTCCGTCTTGGCCGTTGCTGCAAACGCGTCTCCAAGCGCCATCTCGCCCTTCCGGTAAGCGGCAAGTGCAAGCTTTCCGGCGTTCGCGTCGGGTGGCGCGATGAAGTCGGGCAAGGGGGCGAAAGCCGGGTTGGAATCGCCCGGCATCACGCTCGCCGGCTCGAGTTCCTTCGGCTGCAGCTGCGGCAAAGCTCCGCCCGGACGGGCATCGTCACTCGGAGCAGGCGGCACGACGAACTTCGGCAAGCTCGAATTCGGCTTGGCTTCGCTTTCGCCATAGGGAAGCGCCAGAGCCAAACGAGCGTTGGTCGAGGCGGGAATTGCCGGCACTTTGGTTTTTCCCGCCACCAGCTCGTCGATTGCGGTGGAAGGTGAAGAAGAGGAGGAGGACGGCGATGCCTCGATGACCGGCACGCCGGAAGCCGGTTCCTGGCTTGGCGCGCCTGCCGCGAGCGCGCCTGGCGCGGTCAGCTCTTTCGTCCTCTCATTGGCTCGCGGCGAGTTGGCTTCAGCCTTCGATGCATCTGTGGGGTGCGCATCGTCCGCTCCGGTATCGCCGGCGCCCAATGTTGCATTTGCCGTCTGGGGTGGTTTCACAGCCACATCGATGGCGGCGGTGGCAGCTTCGTATGGCTCGGTCTCCTGTCGCGGTGCGACAGCTCGGATCGGTGAAGCCTCCTCGCCGCCAGCCGAAGGCAAGGGCGGCGGCGATGCCGGGTCCTTGGAAAGGCCTCTGTTCGCGCCGAGCAGTTCCTCGGGAACCGCAGGCGCAAATTGCTCCACGTCTTGCAGGCTTGCGAGTATGGCGACAGCCGCGTGATCGGCCCTTGCGACCCGCGCGTCTTCCCCTTCGCTTGCGGGAAAAGGCCAAGTGACGGTCGCAAGCAAGACCGCCAAACCGGGCGCAGCGAGTGCAACGTAGCGGCAAGCCGGCATCAAAGCTTGGAAACCCCTCCGCGAGCGCCAGCGGCACGAAACGCTAATGGCTTTCGAAACCGACTCAAGCTTCACTCACATTTTCCTTCGTATAATCGATAATCGCGACCGATACTCTTAAAATTTATGTGCTTAGCCCACACCATTTATCCTGCCCCGCCTTACTGGCAGGGTCAGCGCCGAGGCCTGATCTGGACAAAAGCTTGGAAATGCGGCGCGCTCACGGCCGTCGTGAGGAGGTCAGCGTCTTACTTCTTGCTGGGGGCGCGATGCGAACGTGCGAAGTGCCGCACTCAAAAAAGGAATTCAGCGCTCAGCCCAGCAGAAGCATTTGAAAAAGAAGCACCAGGTTCAGTGCGAGGATCACCACCGCGCCGGCGGCGCCCGCCACCATGGTTGTTCGGCCATTGACGAAATCACCCATCAGCGAGCGCCGGTTGGTGAAGATCAACAACGCCAAAATAGGCAGCGGCAATGCGAAACTCAGAACCACCTGACTCGCTATGAGCACCTTCGTCGTGTCGAAGCCCAGGATGACGACGAGGACCGCCGGCAGCATTGTGACGATTCTTCTGAGCCAAAGCGGAATACGCCAACCGACGAAGCCTTGCATGATGACCTGGCCGGCCATCGTTCCGACGACCGAGCTCGAAATGCCGGAGGCGAAGAGCGAGATCAGGAAAACGCCGGCCGCCGCTCGGCCGAGGAGCGGCGTCAGGGTCGCATAGGCGGTCTCGATGCTGGCGACCGTGTCATGCACCCCATCATGAAAGACGCTCGCCGCCATGACCATCATGGCGATGTTGACGAGCCCAGCGAGGCTCAGCGCGATCACCACCTCACGATTCGACCAGCTCATGATGGCGCGCTTCTCTTGTGGCCCACGCGCGACCACCCGGCCTTGGGTCAAATAAGAATGCAAGTAGATCGCATGCGGCATGACGGTCGCGCCGACGATGCCGACGGCGAGGAACAGGCTGTCGCTCCCGCCGATCCAGGGGACGAAAAGGCCATGGCCGATCTCGCGCCAAGCAGGGTGAGCATCGAGGAGCTCGATGAGGTAGCTCACCGCCATGACACCGACGAGCGCGCCGATCGCCATTTCAATCGGGCGAAAACCGCGGCGCTCGAGAAGTAGAATGGAGTAGGTGAGAGCACCGGTGAGGACAACGCCTATGCCCAACGGCAAACCGAAAAGAAGATTGAAGCCGATGGTAGCGCCGAGGAACTCCGCGAGGTCGGTCGCCATGGCCGCGACCTCGCTCACGATCCAGTAAAAGATGACGATGGGCTTCGGGAAGTATGTGCGGCAAAGCTCCGCGAGATTACGGCCGGTGACGATACCAAGCTTCGCGGAAAGTGCCTGGAACAACATGGCAACGAGGTTGGCAAAGAGCACGACCCAAAGCAGCCGATAACCGAAGCTCGCGCCGCCCTGAATGTTCGTGGCAAAATTGCCCGGATCCATATAGGCCACGGAGGCAATGACTGCCGGGCCGAGAAAGGGCACGAGCGCAAGCGGCCCGCGGCGCCGGCCACTGATCACGGCCATCGCCGCGTCCCGCGTCTGCGCACTCGAGCTCCCGACCGATAGGCGGTTCACCATTTCGGTCACTCGCGGACCTCCGTCAGAGCGAACTTTCACATCAAATACGATAGGGGAGACAAACTAATATAGCAAGAGCTATACTTCGAGGTCAGACATGCGAAACTTGGCCAGCTTGTGCGTTCGGTCGACCCAACCCGCGTTATTCGGGGCGGACTTGTCTTCCTGAAGCTTTCGCTGCAATCGTTCGGCTGCGACCACCGCCGCCCGGCTTCCCGCTTGCCTGCGGCAGCCCTCGCAACCTCACTGGATGAGAGGACACGAATGTCCAATATCGGCCGCGAGGATTTGTTCCGAGCCGCCGCCGAGGCGCAAGGCAAGGGCGACTTGATCGCGGCAGGTTCGCTCTATTCCCGCTTCGTCAAGGCGAACCCCGGTGTGCCGGAGGCTTGGGAACAACTGGGTGCGATCCTCGCCGAGCTCGGGAATTTGGGCGAAGCCGAGCATTGCTTGCGCGGTATCTTGCAGTTCATGGGAGGCTACTCGGCGCTCCATCGTGTGCACGGTCACTTGTGCTGGATCTATGCTTTGCAGGGGCGGAGCGAGGCGCTGACGCATGGGCGTGAGGCGGTCCGGCTCAATCCGCGATTCGAGGGCGGCTGGCTCAATCTCGCAAACGCGCTTTCGTTGGCGGGCGAGCCGCAGGAAGCAATCGCGGCTTTCAAGGAAGCCGCGGCACTCGGCAGCATGCGCCACCATGGCGGCCTCTACAGCGTCAAACGAAGCATTTGCGACTGGGAGGGCATCGACGAGCTCGAGCGCGTTCTTTTCGATCCCGCGCGCAAGCCTCTAGCGCATGACAGTGATCTCGGCGTCATGGCCAAGACACCTGAAGCGCAACGCTCCTTCGCTGAAGCCTGCGCGGCGAGATTTCCACCCCGTTACATTCATCCCATCGGTGCTTCGCGACGCGTCGAAGGCCGAAGGATCAAACTCGGCTATTTCGGGGGTGAGTTTCACGACACCTCCATCATGGCCCTCCTCGCCTCCACCATCGAGAATCACGATCGGGAGCGCTTCGAGGTCCACGCCTTCTCTTTCGGCCCCGACATCGACGGCCCGATGAGGAGGCGGCTCAAACCCGCCTTCGACGAGTTCCACGAACTGGGCGCCGCCATCAACGAAGCGATCGCACGCAAGATCGCAGCGCTCGAGATCGATGTCCTGCTTGACCTCAACGGTTATCTCAAAGGCAATCGAACCGGCGTCATCGCGCGGCGCCCCGCACCGATTCAGATCGGCTATCTGGGTTGGCCCGCGACCACGGGCGCTCCCTTCATGGACGCGATCATCGCGGATCCGATTGTCGCGCCCGAACCCCGCTGGTTCAGCGAGAAGCTCATCCATCTCGACTGCTACATGCCGACGGACGAAAGAAAGCACGAGCCTTCGCCGCGTAAGCGCTCCGAGTTCGGTCTGCCGAACGACGCCGTCGTGCTTTGCTCGATGAACAATACCTGGAAACTCGATGCGGAGATGATGGCGCTCTGGTGCGAGATCTTGCGCGAACTTCCCGAGGCCGTGCTCTGGCAGGCCGTGAGAACGCCGCCCGCCGAGCGCAATCTGCGGGAATTCGCGCGCCGGCACGGAGTCGCGGATCGATTGATCATCGCCCCGCCCGTCCCCTATGACGAGCATATCGATCGCTCGCGTCTCGCCGACATCGCGCTCGACACCCATCCTTATGGAGGACACACGACCAGTTGCGACATGCTTTGGGCCGGTATTCCGGTCGTAACGCGCAGAGGCGAGACCTTCGCCTCGAGCGTGGCGACGAGCCTTCTTCACGCGGTCGGTCTGCCGGAGCTCTCGACCTCCAGCCTTGCCGAATACAAGGCACTCGTGATCGCCTTGTCTCGCGACAAGCCGCGGCTTCATGCCGTGAAACGCCAGCTCAGCTCGGCGCGGCGGAGCTCGAAACTCTTCGACAGCAAGCGCTACACGAAAGCGCTCGAAGCAAAGCTGATCGAGCTCGTCTCCTGACGAAGAAAGACTTTCAGTGCATGGTGCCGTGTCGGCGAGGGGCTGAAGCTCGCGGACGCTCAACCCTTCTCCCGCATCAGCCTTCCCTGCTCACGTTTCCAATCGCGGGCGCGCTCAGTTTCTCGCTTGTCGTGCAGCTTCTTGCCTCTCGCAAGCGCCACCTCGACCTTGGCCCTTCCACGTTCGTTGAAATAGACCTTGAGCGGCACCACGGTCATGCCGTCGCGCTGCACTGCGCCCAAGAGTTTGCTCACCTCGCGTTTATGCAAAAGCAATTTCCGCGGCCGGCGCGTTTCGTGATTGAAGCGATTGGCCTCGAGATATTCGGGGATGTGCGCGTTGAAGAGATAGATCTCTCCGTCCATCTCGCCCGCATAGCTTTCCCCGATCGTCGCTTTCCCGCCCCGCAGGGACTTCACCTCCGTGCCGGTCAGGACGATGCCCGCTTCAAAGGTTTGGCCGATCTCGTAGTTGAAGCGCGCTTTCCGATTGTCGGCCGCGATTCGATATCGGTTCTCGTTGCGGGCCGCCATCGTCAGCCGTTCAGGACGCCGGCATGCACCATCGCCGCCTTGATCGCCGCGCCCGTCTCGCGACTCACCGGCAGGAGCGGCAAGCGCACCTTCTCCTCGCAGCGGCCCAGCAGGGATAGCCCATGCTTCGCTCCGCTGACGCCCGGCTCGAGGAAAATCGCGGCGTGCAGCGGTGTGAGACGATCTTGAAGGCGAAGGGCCTCGGCAAAGTTACCGCTCGCGCATGCTTCATGCATCGCCGCGCAAGGCGCCGGTGCGACATTCGCGACGACCGAAATGCAACCATGCCCGCCGGCCGCGACCGAGGCCAGCGCCATCATGTCCTCGCCCGAAAGCTGGATGAACTCCGGACCCATGGCGTGGCGCTGTAAGGAAACGCGCGCCAAATTCGCGGTCGAATCCTTCACGCCCGCGATATTCTTCAGCTCGTAAAGACGCTTCATCGTGTCCACCGACATGTCCACGACCGAGCGTGGCGGAATGTTGTAGATGATGATCGGAATTCCGATCGCGTCGTTCACGGCCTTGAAGTGCTGATAAAGACCTTCCTGGGTCGGCTTGTTGTAGTAAGGCGTGACGACGAGAACCGCATCGGCTCCCGTCTTCTCCGCGTCGCGGGCAAGACCAACGGCCTCCTCGGTACTGTTGGAGCCTGCGCCCGCAACCACAGGCACTCGTCCTTTCGCCTCCTCGACGCAAAGCTCGACGACGCGTCGGTGTTCTTCATGCGTCAAGGTCGGGCTTTCGCCAGTGGTGCCCACCGGCACGAGACCCTTGGTGCCGCTCTTGATCTGCCAATCCACATGCCTGCGAAAAGTCTCCTCGTCGATGCCGCCGTTCTCGAACGGCGTCACGAGGGCAGTCAGCGATCCCTTCAGCGATAGCTTGGAGCGCATGATGATATCTTTCCTGGTCTTCGTTCGATATCGAGGTGATGGCTGAGTTGCGAGGCCCGTCACGAACTCAAAAAGATTTCGTCAGGCCTGTTGCCCATTCGGCTCAACGTGACCTGGATCAGCGCGGCCTCATCCGCGCCTGCATTCTTTACAGCGCCGCGGCCACAAGGCAAAGGGGGCGTGTCAAGGGAGGAAGGACAACCATGATCCATGTCGTCGCCGTCATCACGACAAAGCCTGGTCAGCGCGAAGCCGTGCTGCGGGAATTTCGCGCCAACATGCCGGCGGTCCATGCTGAAGAGGGCTGCATCGAATATGGCCCCACGGTCGACGCCGAAGGGATGGGCGCGATCCAGACCGCGTTCGGCGCCGACACATTCGTGGTCATCGAGAAATGGGCGAGCAGCGACGCGCTCAAGGCGCATGCGAAGGCGCCGCACATGGCAGCTTATGCCGCGCGCACGAAGGACAAGATCGCGGGCCGTGTCATCCACGTGCTCTCACCTGCTTGATCGGCCAATGCCGCGAAAAGGCACGTGACATGCAAAGCGGCGAGAGCGCAGCTTTCCGGTCCGTCTTCATCAGCGCCGCGGATGGCCTGCGCCTTCATGCGCGCGATTACGGCGAGAGATTTTGGCAGACGACCCCCGTCATCTGTCTTCCCGGACTTGCCCGCACGAGCGCCGATTTTCACGAGCTCGCGGTTCGGCTCTCGACCGATCCGCAGGTCCCGAGACGTGTCGTTGCCTGCGACATGCGCGGGCGTGGCCGATCCGAATATGATCCGAAACCCGCGAATTACGATGTCGCGATCGAGGCCGCCGACATTCTTTCCGTCATGGCCGCGGTCGGCGTGGTCAAGGCCGCGTTCATCGGCGCTTCGCGCGGCGGTTTGCAGATCATGGCTCTCGCGGCGATGCGCCCCACCGTGATCGCCGGAACCGTTCTCGTCGATATCGGTCCCGTGATCGAAGGCAAGGGACTTGCGCGCATCAAGGGGTATGTCGGCAAATTGCCGACTGTGCCCAATCTCAGCGAAGCGACCGCCATGCTCAAGCGGCTCGCAGGGGCGCAATTTCCCGCGTGGAGCGATGCTCAATGGAACCGTATGGCCGAGCGAAGCTTCCGCCAAAGCTCATCGGGCCTCTTGCCCGATTACGATCCCGAGCTTGCGAGCACGCTCGGCGCGATCGATCTTGAGGCTCCACTGCCTACCCTTTGGCTATTCTTCGAAGCGCTCGCCCCTGCGCCGCTTCTCGCAATTCGCGGTGGAAATTCCGATATTCTCTCTGCCGCCACACTCGCCGAAATGGCGCGTCGGCATCCCGATTGCGAGACCCTCACGATCGAAGGCGAAGGCCACGTCCCCGATGTCGGAGCTCCGCTCCTCTCGGGACGGATTGCCGCCTTTCTGCAGCGGCTCGATAGCGGTGGGGCGTCTCTCCACGCAAAGAATCAGGCAACGCGCCGATAGCCCGTGCGGATCGAGTCCGCGAGGTTTGGATCGGCGCTTGTTTCCAAAGGAAAACCCCGGCGCGAGGCCGGGGTTCTTGTCGAGCGGGGAAGAAGATCAGAAAGCGCGGGAGATCTTCAGGCGGCTCAGCCATTGCTGGTCGCTGCTCGCGATGAAGGGATATCCACGATTCGGATCGAAGTGCTTATGCTTGTCGTCGTTGCCCACATAAATCACCTCGACGCCGATATCGAGATT
>JAFBAK010000033.1 GCA_019247795.1 Hyphomicrobiales bacterium
GCGAGGTTCACGCCCTCGCAGCGTTAGGCGCTCGATGCGCGAGTGAGCGCGGCTCACGGTTTGCGCATGCCGGGATTGCGGCCGGAAGAGAGCTGCTCGTCTCTTCCGCTCAGCCTTCCCCACCACCACATATGCGACATGTTCGACGAACTTCATGATGCGGTAGACAGAACCTCTTCGGGCGGCGGGAACACGACAGGCATCGATGCCACCCCTCGACGTTCCGACGAAGTGCTTCTGGACGCGTATTCGCGCACCGTTACCCAAGTGGTCGACGAGGTCGGCGACGCGGTCGTTCGGGTCGATGTGCAAGATGCGAAGCGGCAGAGGGGCGGAAGCGGCTCGGGCGTCGTCGTCGCCTCGGATGGGCTGGTCCTTACGAACAGTCACGTAGTCGCTGGCCAGCAACGGGTCGAACTCGCGCTCACGGATGGTCGCAGACTCGGCGGGCGCGTCATCGGCGACGACCCGGACACCGATCTTGCCCTCGTGCGCACCGAGGAACCGGTGCGCCTTTCGAGCGCTCGTCTTGGGGATTCCAAGTCTCTGCGACGAGGCCAGCTTGTGGTCGCAATCGGCAATCCGCTCGGCTTCGAATCGACTGTGACGGCCGGCGTCGTCTCGGCGTTCGGACGCTCCATGCGCTCGGCGACCGGACGGCTCATCGACGACATCATCCAGACGGATGCCGCGCTCAATCCCGGCAATTCCGGCGGTCCCCTCGTCTCGAGTGCGGGTCAAGTGGTCGGCATAAACACGGCCGTGATCCTCGGCGCCCAAGGCATCTGCTTTGCGGTCGCGTCGAACACCGCGAGCTATGTGCTCGGCGAGCTTGTGCGGCATGGTCGCGTGCGGCGCGGCTTCCTCGGCCTCTCCGTCGATCAGGTCGGCATCGGGCGCCGCATGCAAGTCGCACATGATCTTGCGCAGGAAAGATGCGTGGCGATCGCGAGCCTGTCCCCGCATGGCGCTGCGGAAGAGGCGGGCTTGCTCCGCGGCGACCGCATCCTGTCGCTCGATGGCGTGAAGGTCACGGGGGCCGACGATCTCTTGCGCCTGCTCAACGCGGATCGGATCGGCCGCACCGTGTTGGTCGAGATTCTGCGCGGGACGGAGAAGCTCCGCGTCTGGGTGATGCCCTCCGAGCGCCCACCGCACCGGGAAAGTGAGAAGGGAACAGCGAAAGGGTGAAGAGCCGATTGCGCGCACGTGACCGTTGCTCTTCGCCCTTGCTCTTCGCCCTTGCTCTTCAACTTGCTCTTGGCGCTTGCTCTTTTCACTCCTCACGTTTCGACGGTCACACCCCGACGTCTTGTCGGTTTCCCCAAGTCCTTTATAGATGCCGCGAGCTTGGCGGACCTTAAGGATCGACCGTGAAAATCGAGAAGGTTGTGTGCGCGCTCGGGCGCTCGGGGTATATGCATCGCGATCTGGCTGCCATGAAGGGTGGCGCGAAGCGCGATGGTTTCCTCTTTCACGGCAAGCCGCTCACTCCGGGATTCCGCAAGATCGCCGAGCCTGCCACGATCATCTCGGTGATGCTCGTCCTCGAGGATGGCCAGATCGCCTTCGGCGATTGCGCCGACGTCATCTTGGCCGGCGCGGCGGGCCGCGATCCGGCCTTCCACGGTGAAGATCACATCGGCTATCTCGAGCGCGAGGTGGCCTCGAAGCTCGTCGGTCGCGACATCGGCAAGTTTCGCGCCCACGCCGAGGAGATGGATCGCCTCACGCGCGCAGATAAGCCTCTGCACACCGCGCTTCGCTACGGGCTGACCCAGGCGCTTCTCCATGCCGCGGCGCTCGCCCGCAAGCTCACGATGGCCGAGGTGATCGCGGAGGAATATGGCAGCAAGATCGCAACGCGACCCATTCCGATCCTCGCCTCCTGCCACAAGGACGACCCGCTCCAGCTCGACCGGGTGATCCTGAAACGCGTCGAGCTTCTGCCGCACGCCTCCTTCACCTTGGTCGAGGAGCATGTCGGCTCGAAGGGCGAAAAGCTCATCGCTTTCGCGCGCGAGGTCGCCACGCGCATCGGCAAGATCGGCGACAGCGACTATCGGCCGCGCATCCACCTCGATGTCTACGGCACGCTGGGTGAATTGTTCGAGATGAAGCTCGAGCCGCTTGCCGATTATCTCGGCCGCGTGCGCGAGGCAGCGGCGCCTTATGAGCTCCTCGTCGAGTCGCCGATCATCGCCAAGACGCAAAATGAGCAGATCGAGAGCTTTCGTGAGATGCGCGCGCTCTTGAAGCGCAAGGGGATCGCGCTTGGCCTGATCGCCGACGAATGGTGCAACACGCTCGAAGACATCAAGCTGTTCGCCGATGAGAAGGCGTCCGATTACGTTCAGATCAAGACGCCCGATCTCGGCGGGATCAACAACACGATCGAGGCGGTGATCTATTGCAAGGCCCATGGAATGGGCGCGGGACTTGGCGGTACGGCAAATGAGACTGATCAATCGGCCCGCATCAGCACGCATATCGGGCTCGCTTGCGGACCGGATTTCCAGCTGTCGAAGCCCGGGCTCGGCGCCGATGAAGCGATCATGATCCAGACGAACGAGATGGCCCGAACGCTCGCGATCCTGAAGGCGCGGGCGCTCGTCGCGGCTTGATGCGCAGGAGAATTTCGGTGGCACGCATTACCCGAAAAGCGTCGCCTCGCGCACCAGCAGGTCGAACCTCGATGTTGGCGTTCGCCGCGCTTGCAGCCCTCGTGATGCTTGGCTTGCCATGCGCATTTGCTGAGGAGGCGCCGCGCCCCGGAGGCACGGCGATCGCGGTGCTCGGCGCCGACCCCGCCGTGCTCAACCCTGACGTGAGCGTCGGCGTGCCCGACATCTTTACGGGCTGCATCCTCTATGATGCTCTCGTGCGCTTCGGCAAAGACTTCAAGATCGAACCCGGCCTCGCCAAATCCTGGGAGATCGCACCCGACGGGCTCACCTATACATTCCACCTCGAGAAGGCGAGCTTCAGCGACGGAAAGCCGGTCACCTCCGAGGACGTGAAGTTCACCCTTCTTGAGGTGAGCTCCAAATACGGCGCGAAGTTCAACACGCCCGGCAAGGCGATCAAGGACATCGAGACGCCCGATCCGCAAACGGTCATCATCCATTTGTCGAAACCGTTCGGGCCCTTCCTGTTCTCGCTCGCCTGCGAGCAGAACGCCGCCATCCTGCCGGCCCATGTGTTTCGCGACGGCGACGTGCTGAAGAACCCCGCGACCACGACGACACCGGTCGGCAATGGCCCTTTCCTGCTTTCGGAATGGGTGCGCGGCGACCACCTCACTCTCGTGCGAAACCCCAATTATTGGCGCGCCGGCAAACCCTATCTCGACAGCATCGTCATCAAGATCACACCGGATTCCTCAGCTCGGATCCTGGCGCTTCAGGCGGGCGAGATCGACTTCATCGACGAGTATTATTTTCCGCTGAGCTCCTACAAGATGTTCAGTGGCGATCCGCGCTTCGAAGTGCGTGATGTGAGCTATCCGAGCGACGATCTCCTCATCTTCAACACGCGCAATGCTCCACTCGACAAGCCGCAAATACGTCAGGCTCTCTTGACCGCGCTCGATCGCGACTACATCCACAAGAACGTCTTCTACGACACGGGCAGCATCGCCAGGAGCTCCGTCGATACGCGCATCCCATGGGCCTACAACCCCGCCGTCGACTACGAGAAGATGTATGCGTATGATCCGGCGAAGGCGGCGAAGCTTCTCGACGAAGCCGGCGTGAAGCCCGGCGCCGACGGCGTGCGGTTTTCCGTGCGGCTTTCCTTCGACACGGGTCGACCGGAATACACCTCCTTCGCCCAGGCCATCCAGCGCTATTGGCAAGCCATCGGCGTGAAGGCCGTGCTCGAGGGTGCCGAGCGCCCGGTGGTGCTCAAGCGCGTCTACGCGGATTACGATTTCGACGCGACATTGCAGAACTACACGACTTCCGGCGATCCGGCGCTCGGCATCTCGCGCATTTACACGACGGAATCGATCAACAAGGCGGCGACCTTCAACAATGCGAGCGGCTACTCCAATCCGGAAGTCGACGAGCTCTTCGCCAAGGGGCGGGATGCGGCAAGCCAGGAACAGCGCGCCAAGGATTACTTCAGGGTACAGGAAATATTGGCGCACGACTTGCCGACGCTGACCATTCACCAACAGGCCGAGATCGATGTCGCAAGCGCCAAGCTCAAGAGCCTTTGGCACGGCGCAAATTACATGTGGTGGGACGATATATGGATGGAGCCGTGAACGAGGTGGGCGGCAAGTCCGCCGGCGCGACGCTCACCGAAACTCTCGCGAGCTATTGGGCGCCCGTCAAATATGAGGACCTCCCGTCCTCGGCCGTGGCACTCGCCAAGCGCTTCCTGCTCGACAATCTCGGGGCCGCGATCGCGGGCTCGGCGAGCGAAGTCACCCTGATCGCACTTCAGGCCGCGCGCGCTGCCGCCGAGGGGCCCGGAGGTTCGAGCGTCGTCTTCGGCCATCGTGCCACTTTGCCGGCGCCGCTTGCCGCCATGGTCAACGGCACGGCCGCCCACGCGCTGGAGCTCGACGATTTCGGCGGCTGCGGCCATTCGGGCGCAGTGGTCGTTCCGGTCGTCCTGGCGCTCGCGGCACGCGGACGGATCAGCGGCAAGGCCGCGCTTTCAGCGCTCCTCGCCGGCTATGATCTCGCAGCTCGGGTCCTCGAGGGTGCGGGCGGATACCGCCCCCACAACGAGAAGGGCTGGCACTCGACGGGCACCTGCGGCAGCTTCGGGGCCGCGGCCGCCGCTGCCAAGCTGCTCGGGCTCGATCCGGGCCCTTTCGCGAATGCGCTCGGTATCGCCGGCACTTTCACCGGGGGGATTTGGGCCTTTCTCGATGACGGAGCCATGACCAAGCGCTTCCATCCGGGAAAAGCGGCGGAGAACGGCCTTACCTCGGCGCTCCTCGCGCAAGCCGGAATGACCGGACCGCGGCGCATCCTGGAAGCCGAGTGGGGTGGTTTCTTCTCGACCTATGCGCCGGGATTGGCGATACCCGAAGCGACCTTGGCAGGGCTCGGCAAGGAGTTCCGCATCGCGACCTCCGGCATGAAGCCTTACTCCTGCTGCCGGGGCCTGCACGCCTGTCTCGATGCCTTATTCGGGATGATGCAAGAGGCCGGAGTCGACGCTTCGGCCATCGCCCAAATGGTCGTGCATGGAAATGCGCAAACATGCCGCCAGTTCGATCGCCTCGCCATCGGCAACATGCTCGACGCGCAGTTCAGCATGCAATACGCGCTCGCTGTCGCTGCGATCAGCGGACGAGCGACGCTCGACCAATTTTCACCTTTGCGCAGCGAGGAGCCGGAGGTGCGCCGGCTCATGCGGCTCGTGCAGGTAGTCGATGACCATGTGCTCGAGATCGGCGAATATCCTCCCCTCGAACTTCGTCTCACCGACGGTCGATGCTTCGTGCGACAAATTCCGTTCGCCAAGGGGGCGCCAGAAAATCCGCTGAGCGATCTCGAGCTCGAGCGCAAGGCGACATCGCTGATCGCGCCCGTGCTCGGCGCCGCACGAGCTCGTCAGCTGCTGGGCCTCATCACGCGTCTCGAGGACGTCGCCGATTTGCGCGAGCTCACCGGGCTCCTCGTGCCGGAGGGCGAAGCGCGAGGCGCTGCATGAGCGCGATCCGCTGATGCGGCGCTTTCTTGTCGCCCGGCTCGGTTGGGCCATTCCGGTGATCCTGGCGATCCTGATCGTCAATTTCCTGATCATCCACATCGTGCCGGGCAACCCGATCCAGGCGCTCATCGGCGATTTCCCCGCGCCTCCCGGCTATGCCGATCAGGTGCGACATGAGTTCGGTCTCGACCGACCCGTGCTCACACAGCTCGGGCTTTACCTTCTCAACCTCGCGAAGGGGCAGCTCGGCTTCTCCTTCGCGAATCGACAGCCGGTGCTCGGGCTCATAATCGAGCGCGCGCAATTCACCTTGCTCTTGATGCTGCCGGCGCTCGCGGCCGCGGCCCTTCTCGGCATCGTCATGGCGCTCGCCGCCGCGCCGCGCGCCGGCAGCCTTTATGATTCGGGCCTCACGGCGTTGAGCCTCGTCGGCTTTTCCTTGCCGATCTTCTGGCTCGGTCAGCTTCTCGTCATCGTCTTCGCCATCAAGCTTCGCCTCTTGCCTGCTCAGGGCATGTTCTCGCTGCGCACGAGGCTCACGGGATGGGCCTACATCCTGGACGTTGGCTGGCACCTCATCCTGCCGATGTTTGCCGTCACCATCTACTATGTCGCGATCGTCGCGCGAGTGGCACGCGCGAGCGTGCTCGACGCACTGTCCCAGGATTTCGTGCTCACCGCCAAGGCGAAAGGCCTGAGCCGTCGCCATGTCTTGTGGCGCCATGTGCTGCCGAACGCCCTCATCCCGGTGGTCACCGTGATCGGATACAATTTCGGGTATTCGCTCACCGGCGCTATCCTGGTCGAGACGGTGTTTGCCTGGCCTGGGCTTGGCAATCTTTTCATCACCTCGATCGGCAACCGCGACTACCCCGTGCTGCAGGGCATCTTCCTCCTGACCGCGATCGCCGTCGTGATCGCCAACGTCGCGACCGATCTCATCTATGCCGCTCTCGATCCGCGAGTGCGCGCCGCCGGCTTTCGCCATGCGTAGGATGTGGCGGCGCTTTCTCGCATATCGGGCAGGCGTCCTCGCTGCCGCCTATGTGCTTCTCCTCGTGCTCGTCGCGCTGGCGACGCCGTTCCTGCCGGGTCCGGATCCGCGGCAAATTTCGGACGAGGTGATGCAAGCGCCGAGCCTTGCGCATCTTCTTGGTACGGATGAGCTTGGCCGCGACGTGCTTTCCGGCATCATCCACGGTATTGAAGTCTCGCTTACGGTCGGCTTCGCGGCGGCCCTCGCCGCGACAATCATCGGCGTCGTGATTGGCGCGGCCGCCGGTTATTACGGCGGCGCCCTCGATCTTCTCGTCATGCGCATTGCGGAAATATTTCAGGTTGTGCCGAGCTTCATCCTCGCGGCCGTCATCGTGGCGCTTTCCGGTCCCGGCCTCACCCGCGTCGTCACGGTGATCGCGCTGCTCGCCTGGCCCCAGGTCGCGCGCCTCATGCGCGGCGAGGTGATGCGGATCAAGGGGCTCGAATTCGTGGACGCGGTGCGTTGCCTTGGCGTGCGGGAGCCCGTCATCCTCGCGACCGAGGTGGTCCCGAATGCGCTCGCTCCCGTGCTCGCGGCCGGCACCTTGATCGTCGCCCAGGCGATCCTGCTCGAGGCCGCGCTCAGCTTTCTCGGCCTCTCCAGCGCCGATCTCGTAAGTTGGGGACGCATGCTCAACAGCGGGCAGCGCTTTCTCTACAATGCCTGGTGGCTTTCTGTCTTCCCGGGCAGTGCGATCTTCCTCACCGTGCTCGCGTTCAACCTCCTCGGCGATGCCATCGGCGTGGCGCTCAATCCGCGCACTGAAGCTTGAGCGATGCCGCAAACCAAGCCACCCATCCTTCAGCTCGACGATGTGCGGCTCACATTCCGCACGCGCGCGGGCACGGTGCGCGCCCTCAATGGAGCGAGCCTCACCGTTCATGAAGGCGAAGCGGTCGGGCTTGTCGGCGAATCGGGATCGGGGAAATCGACACTTGCGCGTGCCGTCCTCGGCCTCAACCCGGAACGCAGCTCGCGCATCGAAGCTGGACGCATCCTGATTGCCGGCCGCGATGTGACCCGCCTCTCGCAAGCGGAATGGGAGGCCGCGCGCGGTCATCCCGTGGCGATGGTCTTTCAGGACCCTTTGAGCTTCCTCAACCCGATCATGCGCATCGGACGCCAGATCGCCGAGAGCATCGAGCGTCACGCGCCGGATCGCCGGGTCGAGCAACGGGTGGGCGAGCTGATCGAGCTCGTCAAGCTGCCGTCCTCGCTCGCGCGCGCGTATCCGCATGAATTGTCGGGCGGCATGCGACAGCGGGCGCTTCTTGCCGTCGCTCTCGCTTGCGAGCCGCGCCTTTTGATCGCCGATGAACCGACGACGGCGCTCGACGTGACGACGCAAGCCGAGATCCTCGCGCTCCTGCGCGATCTGCGCGAGAAGCTCGGCATGGCGATGCTGCTCATCACCCATGATCTTGGGATCGTGGCCTCGGCCTGCGAGCGCCTTTACGTCATCTACGCCGGGCGCGTGCTCGAATGGGGTCGCGCGCAGGACGTGTTTGGCGCGCCCGCCCATCCCTATACGGTCGGGCTGTTTCATGCGGCACGCGCCGATCGCGACGCGCAAGGTCGTTTCGCGACGATCGGCGGCGAGCCCCCCGATCTCGGCGAAACGGCGCAAGGCTGTCCTTTCGCGCCCCGCTGCCCGAAGGCCATGGCCGAATGCGCGCGCGCGATGCCGCACGCGTCCGTTCTCGCCGATGGCGAAACGCACGCCGTGCGGTGCTGGCTTTATCCGCCGACGCGGGAATCCGAGACCGCGGTCGAGCGCCTGGGCGAAGCCTAGCATGGGGGCGCCGCTTCTCTCGCTTCGAGGCATCACGCATGGCTTTCGCCGTTCAGGCGGTGCGCTCGTCACGGCGGTGCGCGATGTGAGCCTCGAGGTCGGAGAGGGCGAGACGGTCGCGCTCGTGGGCGAAAGCGGCTCGGGCAAATCGACGCTCGGACGCATCGCGCTCGGCCTCATTCGTCCGGATACGGGACGGGTGTTCATCGCCGGCAGGACGCTCGGTGAGATGTCGAGCGGTGAGCTGCGTCGCGCACGCGTGGCGTTCCAGCCGATTTTCCAGGATGCGACCGCCTCCCTCAATCCGCGCCGGACAGTCCGTGACTTGCTGGGCCAGGCGCTGCGACAGCGCGGCGCCGACAGCATCGCAGAGTTGCGCATCGATCTCCTCGAGAGCGTCGGGCTTCGGCCTGGCCGCGTCTACCTCGAGCGCTACCCGCACGAGTTGAGCGGCGGGCAACGACAGCGCCTCGCGATCGCCCGCGCGCTTGCGATGCAGCCTCGGCTCATCGTCGCAGATGAGCCGCTTTCCGGCGCCGATGTCTCGATCCGCGGGCAGATCCTCAACCTCCTTTCCGACCTCAAGAAGGAGCGCGGCCTCGCCTATCTCATGATCACGCACGACATCTCGATCGCGCGCGCCTTCGCGGATCGCGTCGCCGTCATGAGTCAAGGACAGGTTGTCGAGCAAGGGCCGGCGGCCGAGGTGCTCACGAGACCAGCGCAAGACTATACGAAGCGTCTTCTCGCCGCCGTGCCGGAATTGAGGTGACGGTGCACTTAATTCACTCCTCCGCCAGCCTTATTTAACTCACTGCTTTTGCTTCAATTAAGTGCACTGTCACCGTATTCGTAATTCCCGCCCGCTCAAAGCGAGCGTGCGATCAGCATCTTCATGATCTCGTTCGTGCCGCCATAGATCTTCTGAATGCGCGCATCGACGAAAATGCGCGAGATCGGATATTCTTGCATGTAGCCATAGCCGCCGTGCAGCTGCAGGCATTCATCCGCCGTCTCGACCTGCTTTTGCGAGCACCACCACTTCGCCATCGAGGCGGTCACCGTGTCGAGCTCG
>JAFBAK010000042.1 GCA_019247795.1 Hyphomicrobiales bacterium
ATGGAGAACGGTTTCCACGAGCACGACATCACCTTGCGCATCACAGGCGAGACGATCGCGCTCACCCCGCCACTCACCATCTCCGAGGCGCAGATCGGCGAGGTGGCCGATAAGCTCAGGGCCGTGATCCGAGCGGTGGCGTGAGTCCAACATCGCGACGCGAGCGGTTACGTTTTCCGCCTGTCAGCGCCTAAGCAAGGAGGGAATGTCGCGATCTACAAGCGCATAGGAAATGCAGATACAGCGCTTGCTTCTGGCAACCGTGTCGCGATCACCACGTCGAAAATGATTGAGCCCACCTCGATGTGTCAAACCGGCACGCGATCGACCGCGACCGACTTCACGAGGCACCAGACCTCCAGGCCCGGCGCGAGGTGGAGGTCGGCGACGGCATCGTGAGTGAGCATGGCCGTTACGGCGCCTCCGGACGAGGTGAGGGCCACGAGCGCTTGTGAGCGATCGAGCCGCTCGATGCCGGCAATCGTGGCGCGAAAGCGATTGCGGATCGACAGGCCGGCGAGCTCCGCCGTGGCGAGCGCGACGTCGCGTGCTTCGATCACGAGACGCAATCTCTTGCCGACCTGAGTGTCGATGAGGGGAATGCGAACGACCCCGACCACGGTCGAGACGCGCGTCAGGCCGATCGTGCGATCATGCTCGAGGACGGTACCGTCGAAAACCGTGATGCGGCGTTCGCCGGTGACCGGATGTGCGGAAAGAACCGCTGCGGCCGAGCCGGCCGCCTCGCAGTGCCCATCCGCGATGAGGACGACCTGATCGGCAAGGCGCAGCACCTCGTCGAGCGCGTGGCTCACATAGACGATCGGAATGCTTGCCTCGTCACGCAGTCTTTCGAGATAGGGGAGGATCTCGCCTTTGCGGCTCTGATCCACCGCCGAGATCGGCTCATCGAGAAGGAGGAGGCGGGGTTGCGACAAGAGCGCCCTGCCGATGGCGACCCGCTGGCGCTCGCCGCCCGAGAGCGTCGCGGGGCGGCGGCTCGTGAGATGGCCGATGCCGAGCATCTCGATCACATGGGCGGTGTCCTGGGTGATCACACGCCCGCGACAGCGCGCCAGTCCATAGGCAAGATTCTGCTCGACGCTCAGATGCGGAAAAAGCCGCGCATCCTGGAAGACGACACCGCAGCCGCGCGCCTCGATCGGCAGGTCGCGCTTCAGGTGCGAATCGAAGAACACCTCGTCACCGAGCGCGATGACGCCGTCGTGCGGCTTCACGATCCCGGCGATCGCGCTCATCAGCGTCGTCTTGCCCGATCCGGAGGGACCGAGCACCGCGATGACGCCGGTGGCCGGAAGCTCGAAGCCCGCGTGGAGGCGGAAATCGCCGCGCCTGACGCGGATGTCGATGCGAAGCGTCGACATGCTCAAGCAGGCGCGGCGGACTTGCCGGGTTGCGACGAAAAGCTCACGTCAGGCCAAGCCGCAGGCGCAAGCGCGCGTTGAGCCATTCGCTCGAGGCCAGCCCCAGGAGCGCGAATACGATCGAGATCGCGGCGAGGCGCGCCGCCGCGGTCTCCCCACCCGGCGCTTGCAGCGCCGTGTAGATGGCGAGCGGCAAGGTGCGCGTCTCACCCTCGATATTGGCCGCGAAAATGATGACGGCGCCGAACTCGCCGAGCGCCGCCGTGAAGCCGATCGCGGCGGCAGCGAGCACGCCGGGCGCCATGAGGGGCAAGGTGACGCTGGCAAAGACATCCGCTCGCGAGGCGCCGAGCGTGCGGGCCGCGGCTTCGAGGCCCCGGTCGATGGCGTCGAGCGCAAGGCGCGTCGAGCGAGCCATGACGGGCAGGATCATCACCGCGGTCGCGATCACCACCGCCTTGACGGTGAAGGCGATGCGCACGCCGAACATCGAGAAGAGCAGATGTCCGATCGGACCGCGCACGCCGAGGAGAAGGAGGAGAAGATAGCCAACGACGATCGGCGGCAGTACGAGGGGGAGATGAAGGAGCGCATTCACCACGCCGCGCCCGGGCGCGCGCGAACGCGAGACGATCCAGGCCCCGCCGACGGCGAAAGGCAGCGCGATCGCGACCGCGATAGCCGCCACGAGAAGGCTGAGCCGCAACGCCTGCCATTCCGGCGTGTCGGGGAACGCAGGGAAACCCATGTTTTCCCTTGAGGTTTTCGATGAGAACCGGCGCGGCGAT
>JAFBAK010000055.1 GCA_019247795.1 Hyphomicrobiales bacterium
CAAATCGCCGCGATACGATTCGAACGGCTTCATGTCCGGGGCGCCCTGCCACTCGAGGATCAATCTCGGCCAGCCGGGACTGCCGAGCGTCTTCTTGTCCAGCCATTCGCGCAACGCCTTACGGATCAAGCCGCTGCGCGTCTCGCCCAGCTTCTTGGCCGTTCGGTCCAGTTCCTTGGCGGTTCGATCATCGAGGTAAAGGTTGAAGTTCATGATCGGAATCCATTTTTATAACCTGTTGCAGGTTATACCGTGGCTCCCGCCGACGCAAGGAAGGACCCGGTGTAACGGTTACTCGAGCGGATGATCGAGCCGTCCTTCCTCGTCGCAGAGGATTTGTGAGAAGCGCCAAAAACACACGGCAAAGGCGGATCCAACAGCGCCAAGGCATCTTCGATCGCCTCGCCGATCTCGTCCCACGCCTTGCCGAGCTTGCGGCGTGCGACGGCTGCGAATTCGTTCAGCACCTGAACACTCAAAACATCGGCCGCCGCCAAGAGGGCTCGTGCCTTCTCCGCCTTCGCGCCATTCTGCTGTGCATGGACGAGAATGTTCGTTCAGACGACCAGATGCAAAAACGCAAGCCCTGCGTAACGATGAAAATCCGTGTCGAAGGCAACCAACCGGCAACCGCCCGCGGCCGCGAAGGCCGCGAGATACGCATCGGTCCAATTGCCGCCGCGAGGATCACACCCGGTGCTCCAGCGTTCCAGCCATTCATCGAGCGTAGACGGTTCGCCAAGCATCCTCACACCGGGTTGGGACAGCCAGACTTTCAACGCCCGCCAGGCATCGGCGCCATTGAGGGCGCCGGGCCCGACGATGCGTGGGTTGGTCAGGTGGCGAAGCAAGGCGAGCGCCGTGATTCGGCAGAACGCCATTTCTTCGCTCGCCTCCTCCTGCCAGTAACGAAGCGCGCGTGCGTGGTGAACGTGATCGGGTACGCTGAGCGGCAGCCAAACGCTGGCGTCAAGCAGGTCGGGCATGCTTGGCCTCGTCCTCCATCTCTTCTTCGCGAACTTTGTCCTCACGGGACAACGCCGCGATGGGAAGACCGCCCGGCGGGATCGCAACGGGAGGGGGTGCATGCCGGCGATGCCCCGTGGAGGCAGCGGAAGGAACGGATCGCAGGCCAATGTCAATGAGTTGAGTCACGATTTCCCGCACAGGAACACCCCGGAGTGCCGCGCGGGCCTTGAGCGAGCGGTAGAGTTCATCAGGGAGTTCGAGCGTCGTTCTCATATTTGCATATATATGCTTTTGCGCGTAAATGTCGAGACTCTTGAAGGAGCCAGGAGCGGCACTCGCCCGAAATGGAGTCGGATCGCGATCTTCGCGACAACGCGTGCCCGCGCACCGGCGCTCGTCATAGCTCTCGCATTTTCGTCCCACCCCGGTGCGAATGCGCTGGAAATCTCGAATCCATATGCTATATGACCATCTACATGGTCAGGATAGGCGATGAGCACCATCAATCTCGTGGAGGCCAAAGCACATCTGAGTGAGCTTTTGGCCCGCGTCGAAGCTGGGGATTCGATCGACATCACGAGGCGCGGCAAGCCGGTCGCGCGGTTGACCGCGGTGGCGAAGCCTCGGCGACGGGTCAATGTGGCGCTGCTCCAATCCCTCACCGCTCTCATGGAGCCGCAGGCGGAGAATGCCGCCGATTTAATAAGATCGATGCGGGATCGCGATCGCTCTTGATGCTTTACCTCGATACGTCGCTGATCGTCGCGGCGCTCTCAAATGAAGCGATGACGCCGCGCATTCAGAGCTGGCTCGGCGAGCAGGACCCGGCACAGCTCATGATCAGCGATTGGACGATCACGGAGGTGTCCTCTGCCATGGCGATCAAGCTGCGGGCCAAGCAGATCGACCTGAAGCAGCGCGCGGCAGCACTCGGCCTATTCAACATGTTGGTCGCGGAAAGCCTCACCGTGCTGCCGGTGACAAGCGGGCATTTCCGGGCGGCGGCAAAATTCGTCGATCAACACGCACTCGGGCTTCGCGCCGGTGATGCCCTGCATCTCGCGACGGCGTCGGAACATGGTGCCATGGTGCACACGCTCGACCAGCGGCTTGCGGAGGCCGGACCCGTGCTGGGCGTGCCGACCCTATTGATGGCGTGATCAATCCAGAGTGGCCCCGTAGCCGCACGGACCCCGGGCTCTTGCACCTAGCCGTCTGCGAGCGGTCGTCTCGCTGATCCTCGAGCGCGTGATCACCGCCTTCTACCAGGCCTGTCCCGAGATCGAGGTGGAGATCGCCGTGAGCGCGGAGCTGGTGGACCTAGTGGCCGAAGGCTTCGACGCCGGCATTCCTCTTGGCCAGTTCATCGCGCCCGATATGGTAGCCGTGCGGCTGACGCCGCCCTTCTCTTTCGCGGTGGTCGGCAGCCCTGATCGTCTAGGCGGGCGAAAGCGGCCGGAGCGCGTCGACGATCTGCGTGATCACGCGTGCCTTCGCATGCACCGCTCGAATGGCTCGATCGCGCCCTGGCCCCTTGTCGACGGCAAAAAGGCTGTCGAGGCCATCGTATCGGGGCCGCTGATCGCGCACGACTACCCCGCCCTCCTCGGAGCGGCGATCCAGGGCCTCGGACTCGCACAATTGCCCGGCCCGCTCGTGAAAGACGCAATTGTAGATGGCCGATTGCACGCGCTGCTGGCACCCTTCGCCGTCACCACGCCTGGGGTGTTTCTGTATTATCCGGGAAGATTCCAAGTCCTGCCCAAGCTGCGCGCCTTCCTCGACCATGTAAAACACCACGGCGCTGATGCGTGGCGCGATGGAAACGCACGGAGGCGGGGCAAGCTCAAGGATGCGAGCGGGGGTTGATGAGCTGTAGGAGCGATGCGCGGAACGGTTGTCCTTCGCTATACCTTTGTGAAATCATTCCGGGTATAGAATTCCTGGATAGGCAGCATGTCGCCTCCGCGATCCAGCGCCTCCCTTACGCCTATCATCCGGTCATCAAGGCGTTGAATAAGTTCCCCCAACTGGATCTCATATCAAGCAAGGGTCTCGGCAATGGTCAAAGGCAGGACCGAGCCTTCAATTAAATGAGGAGCCGCTTGTTGAAGATCGGCTTCCAACTCCTCAATCAGCAAAATCGCGTTATTCGCCTCCTGAACAACTGCAGGGTGAATATGGTCACTTCGGTTAGCGTAGCTCTGCAGCAGAAGGCGTGCATTTCGGCACCTCGTTTTCCAGTGTCGTCCCTTCTCAGATCCTACGGTTAGGTTCGGGTTGAAAAGTTCGTGGACGACCGTATATGCCTCGTCCCGCGCCAGCGCGATGGAGAAGCGGACAGACCAAGCAGCTTCTTCTCGTTCCAAGCGCTTCTGTCGACGCTGATGGCGCTCCTGGGCACCTAAAATCCAAACCGCACCTAGGATCGCGGCGATTGAACCCGCTGCCTGCGTCCAAGCCGCAGCATCTGACCCGAACCCCTTCTGAAATAGGCTAACCCCCGTACCAAAAACACAGAAGCCAATTAGACCGGACGTAGCGCCTGCGAGTACGGTATGGGAGGTAGTGTTTGCCCATTGTTTATAACGCAGCTTTTTCTTTTGCATTGTCCGCGCTCCCACACAGCCCCTCGTCCTTATCGCGACTGCGATAAAACCTTAGCGGACGCAATATCTCGTTTGCAATCTAGGCGTCAGG
>JAFBAK010000089.1 GCA_019247795.1 Hyphomicrobiales bacterium
GGGGTAGATTTCGAGGGCTTGCTATTCTGATTAGACAGCGAATAAGGTAATGTCTGGAAGGCAAATCAGGGAGGCACTAATGCGCTTGATATTGATCTCGGCTTCTGCGATGGCGTTCTTTGCTTTTCCATTATCTGCCCATGCTCAAGGACAGAACTACCCCCGCCCCAGCCCAAGCGCCGATGTGATGCATCACGGTGGTTCGACCTACCTGCCGTCGAAACGATATCCGCGCCACAACCCGAGCGTTAAGCACTATCACCACGGTTCTGCGGTCAATTCGTCGGGGCAACGCTATCCGCGTCCGAGCCCGTCAGCACCGCAATAGAAGGAAGGTAAGGAATTATCGTAACGCGTGCTTCAGGGAGGCCTCACTCTCTGATCCAGGCCAATGGGGGCGCCGATGAAGGCGCCCCTTTTTTGGCTGGGGACACCTCGCCACGGCCTGACGGAGCGCTCGGAACTTCCCTGCCATTCTGTCGGCGACGATTTCGGGCGTGTGCCGGGGCAAGCGGGAGTTCAAGGCCCCGCCGTAAGATTTCGGAAAGGAAGTTTCCAAAATCCAAAGCCTTTTACGCAAATGCTCCGAACCTCCGACGCCTTTTCGTGGTTTCGTGCGCTGAACCGGAAAGGTGCTCCTCGTGCGAGTGGGAGGGATTTCATGACGTGGATAGTGGCGCATTCACCGCTGCCGGCTTCGGGCGGCAACCAGCGTGATGGGTTGACGATACATCCCTGTTACACGGAGCAAGGTGCCAAGAAATATGCGCGCGAGCAGGTTGCCAAGGGCCACCATGTGTCCGCTCAGACACTCGAAGGTGTACGGCCACCCCGCAAGATCACCTTTCAGGACATCAGCCGATGGCTAACAGAGAGGAATCGTTGATTGCAAGGCAAGGCGAGCGTGCGTAATTCCCGCATTGCTGGGCCTCGCCGGGAAGTCCGAGCCTGCATTCGGCGGTGAGGCGTGAGCGCTAGTACCTGCGATCGCAATCAGGCGACCCCTTCCCTTTCGCGTCATCGTCGAGCTTCGGCCAAGCTTCGGCCCGGCCGTAACGCCTTTCTGGAGGAAGGAAATGGGCGTGGATGGCGGCACCGAGTGGCACCGAGCGCGGTCATGACGCGGAGGGCACGGGTGGGGGCAGCGTCGCTTCGGAAACGATGGGCGTCGGCCGCGTGCCCGACGGCACTGCGCCCACTATTCATGAGGCTCTCGCGCTTCATCAGCGCCCCCCACCCGTACCCTCCCCGCCGCGACTGCGTCGCGGGGGAGGGGGATCGAGACGTCGGCCCGTTAATAATCGACGGCGGCCACTGATCGCTGGCGCCCATGTATTTGATCAGCAGGCGGATCACCCTCTCGCGCCGCGAAGCGGCGGGTGAGAAACCGCATCACCTATCCACGATCCGAAGTACTGGGTCCCGCCAGTCCGCGCATGAGCGCCCGGCCGACCGAGGCTCGCGTGTTCTTCAACCCTGTGCCCGATACCTCCTCGCGAAAATTCTGGCATCGGCCGCTTGGCGCGCCCGTATCGAGCCTATACAAAAGCAGCAAGGACGGACATTCTTCTGCTCGACAACGAGCTCGATGATCCGCGGCACGGGCGCAGCACCGCTGAAATCGGCTTGTTTCAGCGAGGAAGCGGCATGATGGATACGCCGAATCGAAGTCGAGACGCTGCTTCCTTCTTGCTGGTGCGACCGCGCTGGCTGAGCTTGTTGTCGGTCCTTGCGGCATTCGGCGCCTGGTGGGGGATCACGACCTTCGCGCTCGTCCCCGCAGTCCTTCTCCCCAGCCCTGCCGAAGTTGCCGCGGCCGCCGTCGACATCCTGCGTAACGGCTATCGCGAGACCACGCTCGCCGAGAACATCGGATCGACGCTTTGGCGATGTGGCGCCGGTTTCTTGCTGGCAATCGTTACGGGTGTTCCGCTCGGGCTCGCCATGGGATATTGGCCGCGAATCCGCGCCGCGACCAACTACATCGTGCAGTTCATGCGGCCACTGCCGCCACTCTCCTACGTCATTTTGCTGATCATATGGATCGGCACCGACAACCGCTCGAAGATCGCTCTTCTCTACATCACGGCCTTTCCGATCATCGCCTCGAGCGCCATGGCCGGGGTGCGTTCCGTGAGCCAGCAACGAGTGCAAGCGGCGCGCGCTCTCGGAGCATCGCAGTGGCAGGTCTTCAGATACGTCATTTGGCCTTCGGCGATGCCGCTCAGCTTCACCGGCGCGCGCATCGCTCTCGCGGCGGCGTTTTCCACGGTGGTTGCGGCGGAGCTCAATGCCGCGACCGACGGGCTCGGATGGATGGTGATCTCGGCGAGCCGTTTCCTGCGCAACGACGTGATCATCCTCGGCATCATCCTGCTCGGCATTCTTGGTATCGCGCTGAGCGCGCTCGTGCTCGCCATCGACCGTAGGGTCGTCCACTGGCGCGGCATAGAATGACCGAAGCGCGCGCAATCACGCAGGGGCGCTCCCGCTTGCCCGAATGGGCGATCACCGGCGTGAGTGTGGCCGTGCTGATCGTGGCCTGGGTGGTCGCTACCGATGGCGGCTTTGTCGACGACCTCTTCATGCCGAGCCCAAGCTCCCTATGGTCGGGCTTCATGGATCTCGTTGTCGATGGCTACAAGAGCCGCACCATTTGGGAACATGCCGGGCTTTCGCTCGAGCGCGTCCTTGCGGGATTCGTCACGGGTGCGATCGCCGGCACGGTGATCGGGCTCGCCATGGGATACAATCGCGTCGTCGAGGCGTGCTTCTCGCCCTTCGTCGAGTTTTTGCGGCCGCTGCCGCAACTCGCCTATCTCGTGCTGCTTATCGTCTGGTTCGGGATCGGCGAAACCGCGCAAATCATCCTGCTTTTCCTGACGGCGTTTCCGGTCTCGGCGATCGCGGCGATGGACGGCGTGAAGAGCGTCTCCCGCCAACGCGTCCAGGTGGCGCGCTCTCTCGGCGCCTCGGACTGGCAGATTTTCCGCTTCGTCGTCTTTCCGTCAGCGCTGCCCGAGATCTTCACCGGGGCGCGGCTCGCGATCGGGGTCGTGTATGCGACCCTGATTGCCGCCGAGATCATTGCCGGGAGCACGGGTCTTGGATGGGTCATTCTCGACGCCGGCCGATTTCTGCGCTCTGATTACGTGTTCGTCGGCATTTTGGCGATCGGCTTGATGGGGTTGAGCCTCGACTACATGCTGGTGGCCATCGAGCATCGGATCGTGCATTGGGCAGGCAGATACTGATCTTCGGGGGAAGTCCCGGGGCGCGGTGCTCCGGTTCTACGCATCCCTTCCCCTGCAACGTGGCGAGAGGAGGAAATGAAATGGCGGAGCAAGCGGCGGGGGGAATGAACAGACGGACCTTGGTCAAGACGGTCGTGCTCAGCGGAGCAGCGCTCACGGCGGGCTTGCCGGCGCGCGCGCTTCTGGCGGCCGGAAAGGCGCCCGAGACGGTCCGCGTTTCCTTCTTCCTCGAAACGAAACCGACAATGATCGCCAAGGGAGAGGGCTGGTTCGATAAGCTCTCCGGCAGCAAATGTGCCTGGACCGAGGCCGGTTCCGGCGCGGAGATCAATGCGGCCTTTGCCGGCAAGTCGGTCGACATCGGCCTTGCCATCGGATCCTCGCCGACGGCATCGGGAATCAGCCAGCGGCTTCCCTACGAGCTCGTCGGCATGGTCGACAATATCGGTCCCGCGGAGGAGATGGTCGTGCGCAAGGTGGCGAACATCAAGTCCGTCGCGGATTTCAAAGGCAAGAAGGTGGCCACCCCGTTCGGTTCGACCTCGCATTTTCGCCTGCTCGGTTTTCTCAAGGTCAACAACCTCACGCAAAAGGATGTCACGGTTCTCGACATGAAGCCCGATGCCGAGGTGGCCGCGTGGACGCGCGGTGACATCGACGCGGTTTATGTCTGGTCGCCCGCCAAAGCGAAAATGCTCGAAGCGGGCGGCGAGCTCTTCACCACCTACAAGGACCTGGACGCAAAAGGGTATGTGATCGCCGATCTCATCGTCGCCGGCACGGAGTTCAGCAAGGCCTATCCGGACGCGCTGACCGGCTTCCTGGTCGCTTACCGCAACGCTCTCAAGATGTGGCAGACGAGCCCCGACGAGGCCGCCGCGATCGTCGGCAAGCAGGCGGGCGTGAGCGCCGAGGTCGCCAAGCACGACATGGAGGAATACGATTTCGTTCCGTTCGAGAAGCAGCTGACAGCCGAGTGGCTCGGTCCTCCGGGGAAGGCCGGCAAATTCGCCGACGTGCTGAAGCGTACGGCCGACTTCCTCGTCGAGCAGAAAAGCATCAAGTCGGCCCCCGACCTCTCGGCCTTCCAGGCCGCAACCAACACGACCTTTCTCGCCCAGGCGGTGAAGGCGGCAGGCTGAGAGCCAACCGGCCAGCGATCGACGAAGCCATCGACCATGTGAAGGGGTCATATCCGGACGAGCCTTGTCCGAATACGATCCCCTCACACGACGCTTGCTGCGTCGTTGCGCGAATTCATCAAGACTGAGCCGAGGCCGTGAACAAGCCCTTCGTCGAGTTTTCGAACCTGACCATCGAATATCCCTCGAGGGACGGCCCGGTTGTCGCGCTCGCGGGCGTCGACCTTGCATTTTCAGCGGGCGACTTCGTCTGCATCGTGGGGCCGTCGGGCTGCGGCAAGACTACGCTCATGCAGACGCTTGCCGGATTCCTCGCCCCGACTCGCGGGCGCGTGGCACTCGCCGGCAAGCCGATCACCGGACCCGGTCCCGATCGCGGGGTCGTGTTCCAGCAACCCGCGCTTTTTCCCTGGATGACGGTGAGCGAGAACGCTGGATTTGGGCCGATGGTCCGCGGTCTCCGTCGAGAACGCCGCGAGAAGGTCGAGTATTATTTGAAACTTGTTGGTCTCTGGGATTTTCGCAACCGCTACCCTTACCAGCTTTCGGGGGGCATGCAGCAGCGGCTTGCGATCGTGCGCGCCCTCGTCAACGATCCGAAGGTCCTGCTGATGGACGAGCCGTTCGGGGCGCTCGATGCTCTAACGCGCGAGAAGATGCAGGAGGAACTGCATTCCGTGTGGCGCCGCACGTCGATGACGGTCGTCTTCATCACCCATAGCGTCGAAGAGGCCGTCTATCTCGGCACGGATGTCGTCGTCATGTCGCCGCGCCCAGGCCGCATCCTCGAGCGGCTTTGCGTGGATTTCTCGCGCCGGACGGGCGAGCGTGATGACATCCGCTCCATCAAAGCGAGCCCCGAGTTCGTCGCCACACGCGAGCACGTGCTCGGCCTCATCTGGGCTTCGGCCGACTGATGGGATCAGGTTGGAGCGAGGCCGCGAGTGAAGACTTAAGGTTCTTCTTGCGCTCACGCCCTCACGGCAAGCTCAGGAGCCGTGATAGTCGCAGGCAATCGCATGCGAGGCGTCCGCGACAGCAAGGAACGCCGCGCCCCCGAAAAGCGCGAGAGACAAAAGCGCGAAAGCCAAGATCTTGCGCATGGCACTCCTCCAAAGTCTCGGTTGCGGTCCGGCAATCGAGCGCGGCGAATGTGTTACGATTAAGGCCTGTTTGCGAACGAAGAGCCGAATCGACCGCTGCCGAAATCGGGAACCACAGTCATCAAACCCTCTAGCGAAGCGGCCTGAAAAACTCCCGGATGTCCGCGGCGAGGAGCTCGGGTTGCTCCATCGCGGCAAAATGGCCGCCCTTCGGCATTTCGGTCCACCGCACAATGTTGTAGCCGCGCTCGGCGAGCGAACGCGGCGGCATGGGTATCTCTTTTGGAAAAAGCGCAACTGCCACGGGGGGCGTTACGCGATTTCCTCGCGAAAGCCTCAGTGGTCGCTCGCGCGATTCAAAATAGAGTTGCATCGACGACCGAACAGTTTGAGTCACCCAGTAGATCATCACGTTGGTGAGAAGCTCGTCTCGCGTGAGCACGCGCTCGGGATCGCCGCCGCAATCGCTCCAGGTCTGGAATTTCTCGACGATCCAGGCCGCGAGGCCGACCGGAGAGTCGTTCAGCCCATAGCTCAAGGTCTGCGGCTTCGTCGATTGCTGATGGTTGTAGCCGCCATCGAGATCCCACCACTTGCGCAACTGCGAGAGATATTGCTTGGCGACCTCGTCATCTTGCGCCTCGTTCAGCGTGCCGCCCAAAAGAAACCGGCCGGCGATGAAGTTGAGATGCACGCCGATCATTCGATCGGGGTGGTCGAGCCCGAGCGCGCTCGAGACCGTGGCACCCCAATCGCCGCCTTGCGCGCCGAAGCGTTCATGGCCGAGGGCGGCCATGAGGCGCACCCAGAGTGCCGCGATCTTGTTCGGGTTCATGCCGCGCTCGCGCGGACGATCGGAAAACCCGTATCCGGGCAGCGAAGGGACGACGACATCGAATGCGTCGTCGACGCTCGCACCATGCGCCGCCGGGTCAGTGAGGAGCGGCAGGAGCTTCACCATCTCGACGAAGCTTCCAGGCCAGCCATGGGTGATCACGAGCGGGAGAGGCTTCGGACCGTTGCCGCGCTGATGCACGAAGTGAACATTGAGCCCGTCGAGCGTGAGGCGGTACTGAGGCAGGCTGTTCAGCGCATTTTCCTGGCGACGCCAATCGTAACCGTTGCGCCAATAGGCGGTGAGCGACCTCATATATGCGAGGTTGGTTCCTCCTTCCCATCCCGCATTCTCGATCTCGTCAGGCCAACGCGTGGCATCGAGCCGGCGCCATAGATCGGCAAGTAGCTCGTCGGCAACGTGGATCGCAAACTTCTCGGCCGCCATGGAGACGCCTCCCGCGAAGATGACTTGTCGCGAAACTACGTGCCAGGATCGGCTCTCCGCAACCCATCACCCAAATTCTTTCCTTGTGGCGCGGACCAGGGCAAGATCGTCTCGGAGAGCGGGTTCGATCATTGTGCCGCGCTCCGCAAGGCGAGGGGAGCCATGACGCGAAAATATGAAGACGCCTACCGGGATCTCTCAGTCGAGACCTTGGCGAAAGAGGTGCTCTACGGCGACCTCGCAAAGGGGGTGAATGCAGCAATCGAATGTTGCGATCGCTGGGTTGGACGGGACCGTCCGGCGCTGCATTGGATCAGCAAGGACTTCGGTGAAGAGAAGACGCTCACCTTCGAGGCGTTGCGCGACCAGTCCGGGCGTTTTGCGAATCTCTTGCGCGAGCGCGGCATCGGACGAGGCGATGTCGTCGCGGGCCTTCTCCCGCGCGTCCCGGAGTTGCTGGTTGTCGCGTTCGGCGCGTGGCGTGTCGGAGCCATCTACCAGCCACTCTTCACCGCCTTCGGACCCGCGGCCATCGAGAGCCGGGTGACCTCGGCCGGTGGAAGCCATGCGAAGCTGATCGTGACCGATGAGGCCAATCGCCCGAAACTCGATGCAATCGCGAATTGTCCACCAGTGATGCTCGTGGGAGACGGCTTCTCCGCGACGCTTGCCACTCGATCGGCCGAGATCGCGCCGGTGATGCTGCGCGGCGAGGATCCCTTCGTGATCCTCTTCACTTCGGGGACCACCGGCAATCCCAAGGCTGTCCGCTGGCCTTTGCGCATGCTGCTCAATATCGCAATCTACATGCGCGACGCGGTCGGGCTCAGGAAAGATGATCACTTTTGGAACGTGGCCGACCCCGGTTGGGCCTATGGCATGGCCTTCTCGGCGATCGGGCCCTTGCAGCTCGGTTGTCCCACCCTCTTTTTCGAGGGCGGTTTCACGGTCGAGGCGGCATTGCGCCTGATCGCTTCGCGGAAGATCACCAATGTCGCGGCCGCGCCCACGGTCTATCGGCTGATGATGGCGGCGGGGGATGCGATGGGCGGAATCGCCGGGCAGTTGCGGGTCGCAAGCAGCGCAGGCGAGCCCCTCAACCCCGAGGTGATGCGCTGGGCCGAGCGTGTGCTGCATGTGCCGCTCCGCGACCATTACGGCCAGACGGAGATCTTGATGGTCGTGAACAATCATCATGCGCTCGAACATGCCGTGAGGGCAGGAGCGGCAGGTGTCCCGATGCCGGGTTTCGCGGTGGCAGTGCTCGACGAGGCGCTGCGCCCGGTGGCGCCGGACACGCAGGGCGTGCTCGCGGTCCACCGTCCGACGTCGCCGCTTTTCCACTTCGATGGCTATTGGGGCGCGGACACGCCGAGCTTCCGCGGCGAGTGGTATCTCACGGGCGATACTGTGCAGCAGGACGGCGAGGGACATATTTTCTTTGTCGGCCGCAACGACGACATCATCACGTCGGCCGGATATCGGATCGGCCCCTTCGACGTCGAAAGCAGCATCATCGAACACCCGAGCGTGGCCGAGGTTGCGGTCGTCGGCAAGCCGGATCCCGAGCGGACCGAGATCGTCAAGGCGTTCATCGTTTTGCGTCCCGGCTTTGCCGCTTCCGCGGAGCTCGAGACCGAGTTGCGCCAGCATGTTCGAACGCGCCTTGGGCTGCATGCCTATCCGCGCGAGATCGAGTTCATCAAGGAGCTGCCCAAGACGCCGAGCGGCAAGGTGCAGCGCTTCCTGCTGAGGCGCCGCTAGCCTGACGGACAATCGCCCGCCCACATTTCTCGGAGCGACGGAACGGTTGCGAGACGCGAGGAATGCATGACAAAGCTCATCGTCCAACGCAAGGTTCGCAATTGTTCGGATATGGCAGCCGCAATTCGGCGCTCATGAGTCGAAGCAAACCAGTGGCGATCTTGAAGGCAGGCGTCCTCGGCGCGCCGAAAGTTCGATTTACCGAAGGACAAGAGTGAGCTGCGTCACGGGCATTGATCGCCGAGGCTGTTGCCGTTCGATGACCCCAAAGGTTCGGGTGGGCGACTTCCGAAACCGATCGCTCGAAATGCGATCCGCTGATCGTTCCCGTCAGATGCCTCGCAATCACGAGTAGCGCGGGTCGGCGGCGCCGCCGACCCGCAGAATGACCACCGGCGCTCGAAACCCCGGTTCCAGGCGTTGCGCAAGCGGAACAAATTAGACCATGATAGTCCGACTTCGTTCCGCTCTAACGCGATCGTCGTAGCGCGATCCTTTTGATCGGTTGATCCTTCAGTGCCAGTGGTGATGCCAGTGGCGACGATGCCAATCCCGCCGATGCCAGTCATGCCGATGCCATCCAGCTTCCTGGACAAGGCTCGATCGCAGGGAGCCCGTGTCGGAGGAATTGGCCTCTTGCGCCATCAGGCCGACCGAGGGCGAAGCGATCGGCATGGCGCGCGCGCCAGTGAGGGACGTCACGCCCATGAGCGCCGCAATTGCACCGGCGGCCAGGAAATTGATCGATTTCGTCGACATCACAGTCTCCATCTCATTTGAACTCGGCTGATTCGAGCCGAGCCGTCATGCTCGAATGAGAATTCTGAACAAGAGATGAGCGACGCCATGAAAGGCCAAGATAGCCTAAGACGGCAGGTCGAAGCCGCCGAGACGCTATTGCGCCGAAGCATCAAGAAGAACGCGGCGAGGCACGCTCGCCGCCTTCCCAGAGGCGTCACCGGGACGCCGTTCAGTACCAGTAGCGCCGGTAATAGCGAGGATGCCAATGGTGCCACCGATGCCAATAATGACGATGGTACCAATAGTGGCGCCGCCAATAGTGGCGGTGCCAGTAGTGCCGGTGCCAGTAGTGGTGACGCCAGTAGTGACGGTGCCAATAATGCCTCCGCCAATAATAGTGTCGCCTCCAATAATAGCGCGTCTCGATCGCGCCTGCGTGTGGTTCCACCATCGGTAAGGTGCTCAACACGCCTTGGGAAGAAATAGGCTGCGGCGCGGTCGCGGCGCGCAGTGGTGATGGCGATGCCATTCCAATTCCCAGCCCGAGCAACAGGACGGCTGGAATGTTGAAGAGGGTTTTCATCGACATTGGCTCTGTCCTTGGTTTGCCTCCCCCGCCCCAAACGCCCGCTGTGCGCGATAAGTTGCAATTTGAGCCCGTGATGTTGAATGAAGCCTGACTGGTGCTCGAAAAATCAGAGCCATCGAGGCAACGGCGACTTGTTCGAGTAGCGAACTGCGCTCACATGGCTCAAATGTGATGGTTCGGCGCGATCGACTGTCGCACCAGCCCCTATTCGTCGGGTTCCGCCTCGCCGCGGCGAAAAGGGGTGGCCTCCGCAAGTTCGCGATTGCCCATTTCGACATAACGGCGCTCGTTCTGGAGATAATCGGCGACCGCGCGGCTCAAACGCGGGTCGGCGAAGAGATGCGCGGAATGGGTCTCTGCGGGCACATAGCCGCGGGCGAGCTTGTGCTCCCCCTGCGCGCCCGCCTCGACGCGTGCCAGCTTGCGATGGATCGCGAATTCGATCGCCTGGTAATAGCAAACTTCAAAATGCAGGAAGGGGTGATCCTCGACACAGCCCCAGTTGCGGCCGTAAAGCGCAAGATCGCCGATGAGATTGATCGCGCCGGCGATATGGCGGCCCGCTCGTTTCGCCATGACGAAGAGCAGCCGCTCGCGCATCTTTTCCGCGAGCAGCGTAAAGAAGGCGCGGGTCAAATACGGCCTTCCCCATTTGCGCGAGCCCGTGTCCATATAGAAAGCGAAGAACGCATCGAGATGCGCTTCGGTGATGTCGCCTCCAGTGACCCATTCGATGGAGATGCCGTTGCGCAAGGCGTCGCGGCGCTCGCGGCGGATCACCTTGCGCTTGCGCGAGGCAAGCACGCCCAGGAATTCCTCGAAATTCCGGTAACCGGGGTTGAGCCAATGGAACTGGCGATCGAGCCTCTTCAGGAAGCCTCGTTCGGCGAGCGCATTCCAATCGGCCTCGTTTGCGAAAGTAACGTGCGTCGATGACGCGCCTGTCTGGCGCATCAGGGCTGCAAGTCCGCCGATCAGGGTAGCGCGCGCGCTCTCGCGGTCGGCGCCGTTCCGCACCAGAAGCCGCCTGCCGGTCACCGGGGTGAAGGGTACCGACACCTGGAGTTTCGGATAATACCGACCGCCAGCCCGCTCATAGGCATCGGCAAAGGCATGGTCGAAGACGTATTCGCCCATCGAATGCGTTTTGAGATAAGCAGGCGCGCAAGCGACGAGTTCGCCTTTGGGGTTTTCGACGAGCAGGGGGCACGGGCTCCATCCTGCCCGAGCCGTCGCCGATTTGGACTGTTCGAGTGCGTTGAGAAAAGCGTGGGAGACGAACGGATTGAAGGGGTCGTCGGCGCACGGATTTTCCCCCGAAGCGGTACCCGGCGGTAGGACCGCGGGATTGGCGCAAGCGTCCCACGAGACGGCGTCGATTTGCGCGAAAGAGGAAGCGGCACGCAGCGTGAACTCGGAGGAGCGGGCCGCGATGGGTGAACGGGTCGACATCTCTGAAAGCTAGTGCGGAGCGTTTACGGATTGAACCCTTCGAATACCATTTGGTCGGCATGAAGGCTCGCCCTGCCGCGTTCCTCGGCCGTCCTCACGGTCCACGCCACGACGGGCAGCTCGAGTTGCGTGCGGCAAAGAAAGGGCGCGGCGCAGGGGAGATCGCTGACATGCCAGGAGAGGAAATCCGGTTTCGTCTCAGAGAAATGCAAAAGATTCGCCATGGCGTGGATTTCCGCCCGTGGGAGGCTTGCATGGCCGCGATCCTTGTAGTCGTTCGTGGCGACGATGCCGCGCGGGATGTCCGGCGCGCTCTCGCGCAGCTTCATGATGAGGGCGGGGTCAAATGATTTGAGGGCGAATGGCCCGTGATAGCCACGCGTCACCTCGATGACACGGTGAAGCAAGCGCAGGTCCCCATCAAACCGGCTCTTGATCTCGATCACCGCGCCCGTACGTCCCCCGATGACGGCGAGCCAATCGGAAAGCCGCGGCACGCGGTCCGAGCTGCCGCGCAGCACGAGCTTGTTGATGGCGTCCGCCGGTTTTTCGTCCGCTCGTCCCGCCCCTTCGGTGAGCCGCTCCAAGGTGAAGTCGTGAAAAACGACCGCCTCGCCGTCCGCCGTGACCTGCACGTCGCACTCGATGGAGCACTTCGCCTCGATCGCGGCGAGAGCCGCCGAGATGGTGTTCTCGACAATGCCTTTGGCGCGGTCGTGCAAGCCTCTATGCGCGATCGGTCGGTCGACGAGCCAGTCGAGAGATGGCTTCACCGGGCAAGCTCGAAGATGCCCTCGACCTCGACCGCGCAGTTGAGCGGCAAATTGGCGACACCGACCGTGGTGCGCGCGTGACGCCCCTTGTCGCCGAAAACCTCGACCATCAAATCGGAGGCCCCGTTCATCACCTGGGGCAAAGGCGCGAAATCGGGCACGCAATTGATGAAGCCGCCTAGCCGCACGCAACGGGCGATGCGGTCGAGATCCCCGAGCGCAGCCTTCGCCTGGGCAAGCACGTTGATCGCGGCGAACCGGGCGGCTTCCCTGCCCGCCTCGGAGGAGACGCCGCCGCCCACCTTCCCCTGGTGGCGCTCGCCGACCTTACCGTCCTGCCCGGCGCAAATCTGGCCGGAGACGAAGAGGTGCTGTCCGCTGACGACGAAGGGCACGTAGTTGGCGACCGGCGGGACTGGGGTCGGCAGCGTGATGCCAAGGGATTTGAGACGCTCGTCGATGGCCGGCATGAGGCGCTCCTTTCAGGACGGGAGGTAGCGGGATCGTTGTCCATGGCTGAACGCAAGTCGCAGTGCAAGCGCCCACGGCGCATGGCAGCGCGCAAGTGTTTCGGTGGGACCGGGAACCTCGCGCTCGTCGCATTAACCCTGCGTTGACCGGGCGTGCCTAGGTCCAGGGGATGTCGCTCGCAAGCGAGGAGGCGCGCCCACGCGTCGACCGCCATCCGACCCGCAAGGCAGGCACGAACAGTTCAGGACCGCGATGAGCACGAGACATTCCGTATTTGCCGCAGCGCTCGATGCCATTGGCAAGTCGGGTCTTGGAAACCTCCTTGCGCCGTTGACGCGGGGCCTCGGGGTCATCCTGACGCTGCATCGGGTCCGCGGCCCCTCAGGGCGGGGGTTTTCACCCAATAACATCCTCGAGATCACGCCGGACTTCCTCGATGTCGCGCTCGCCTGCCTCAAGAGCCTTGGTTACGAGCTCGTCACACTCACCGAAGCCGTGGCTCGCTTGCGCACCGGAAGGGGGCGCACGCCTTTCGCGGCCCTCACTTTCGATGACGGTTATCGTGACAATCTCACCGAGGCGTTGCCGGTTCTCGAGCATCACAGCGCTCCGATGACGCTTTTCGTCACGCCGGGATTTGCCGAGCGCAGCACGCGCTTATGGTGGATCGAACTGGAAGAAGCCTTGCGGCGGCTCGAACACGTCCGGATCGAACGTGCCGAATTCAGTTTCGAGGCGCTCGCGCGCAGCGACGATGAAAAGGCGCGCGCATTCGAGGCTCTCTATTGGCGCTTGCGCGACATGCCGGAGGTCGGCCGCCTCGCTATAGTGTCGGGCCTGTCCGAGGAGGCCGGCGTCAATATCTATGCGCTTGTCGATCGACTATGCCTTGATTGGGACGGGGTGGCGCAAATGGCGCGTCATCCGCTCGTCGCCATCGGCGCGCACACGTTGACGCATCCGGTCCTCGCGCGATGCGACGAGGCGCGCATGCGCGATGAGATGGCCGGCTCACGGGAGGCGATCCGCCGGCGCCTCGGCGTCACGCCCGCCCATCTTTCCTACCCGTTCGGTGATCGGCAATCGGCGGGCTTGCGCGAATTCGAGACCGCTGCCGAGCTTGGCTTCGCCGGAGCCGTCACCACAAGGCCCGGCGTGCTGTTTTCCGCCCATGCACGCCACCTCCACGCCTTGCCTCGCATCTCGATGAACGGGCTCTTCCAAGATGCGCGGCTCTTCGAAACACTTGTTTCCGGTGTTCCCACCCTCATCTGGAATCGAGGGCGTCGCTGCGACGCAGCCTGATGCGTTGATTCCACGCGGTAGGCGGCCTATTTCCGATCAGTATTCCCAGCTTTCGGCCGTTCGCGATGACGTTATCCACAGTCGAGCCTCGGGCTTTCGGCCTTGCCGCTTCGGCTAAGGCGGAGCGGGCGGTGCCCGGGTGGATCGCCTTTTGGCTTTGGGCGACGGCGGCTCTCGTGATTTTGATGGTGGCGGTGGGTGGGGTGACTCGGCTCACCGGCTCAGGGCTGTCGATCACGCAATGGCGGCCCATTTCCGGAGCCTGGCCTCCGCTCTCCCACACCGATTGGGTCGCTGAGTTCGCAAGATACCGGGAGAGCTCTCAGGCCAAGCTCGTGAACACAGGGATGAGCCTCGAGGAGTTCAAGCAAATCTTCTGGTGGGAGTGGGGGCATCGGCAACTCGGCCGCTTTATCGGGCTCTTTTTCGCGGCAGGTTTCCTCTTCGGGCTGGCGGCGCGGCAGTTCTCGTGGCGGCTCGGGCTGACCCTTGCCGGAATGGGGCTGCTTCTCGGTGTCCAGGGGGGGATTGGCTGGATCATGGTCGCCTCGGGTCTGAAGAGCGGCATGACCGCGGTCGAGCCGCTCGACCTGGCCGCTCACCTCCTTTTCGCCAGCCTGTTCCTTGTGACCGTCGTTGCGCTTGCCACCGCGCTCGGGGAGGACGGACGCATTCGACCCGGGGTGCCTGCTCCGGCAGCACGCCTCTCCAAGCTGATCCTCGGCGTCATCCTGCTGCAGCTTGTGCTCGGAGCACTGGTCGCGGGTTCGCATGCGGGCCTTCTCTACAACACGTGGCCGGACATGGACGGGCGCTTCGTGCCGCCGCTGAGGGAGCTGCTCGCCGTCGCGCCGTGGTGGGCCAATCCCTTCGAGAACCTCACCTTGATCCAGTTCGATCATCGCATGCTCGCCTATGGGGTGCTGGTACTGGCGCTCGGCAACGCGATCATCTGGTGGCGAGCCGCAGAGCATCCATCTTTATCGGCAGCCGGGGCGTCGAGGCAGTCGGCGCCGACGCGTCTCGCGCTTCTTCTCGCGGGGCTTGTCATGGCTCAGGTCGCGCTCGGGATCGCGACGCTCCTTCACGCCGTGCCGCTTGGCCTTGCGCTCGCCCACCAGCTTCTGGCGATGTTTGTGCTCGTGGCCGCGACGCGGCTTGCGGTTCTGTCACGAGAGCGGGCTGTCGCCGCGCCGGCGGCGTCCGGCCCCCTTGCGGCCCATGTTGCGACGCGATAAGGCCTGGGATGGCCGATGGCGGCAAACCGCCTCCGAACTCGTTTTGGCGGGAGCTTTTGAATGTTGAACGATCTCCTGAGCGCCTATTTGCCGCTCGTGATCTTCATCGGCGTCGCGGTCGTGATCGGGCTTGCGCTTCTCGTGTCGCCCTTCCTGATCGCCTATCGACAACCCGATCCCGAGAAGCTGTCGGCCTATGAATGCGGCTTCAACGCGTTCGACGATGCGCGCATGACCTTCGATGTGCGCTACTATCTCGTGGCGCTGTTGTTCATCATCTTCGATCTCGAAGTGGCTTTTCTCTTTCCCTGGGCGGTGACATTCGGCGCGCTCGGCTGGTTCGGCTTCTGGTCGATGATGATTTTCTTGGGCGTGCTCACCATCGGATTCGTATATGAGTGGAAGAAAGGAGCGCTCGAATGGGATTGACCGCAAGCGCCCCGCTCGTTTCGCGCCCGGCCGCGGGCGTCCTCGATCCCTCGACCGGCAGGCCGATCGGCGAGAACGACCGCTTCTTCGGCGAGCTGAACGGCGAGCTGGCTGATAAAGGCTTCCTGGTCACGGCAACCGACGAGCTCATCAACTGGGCTCGCACGGGCTCTTTGATGTGGATGACTTTCGGGCTTGCCTGCTGCGCGGTCGAGATGATGCAGGTCTCGATGCCGCGCTATGACGTCGAGCGCTTCGGCTTCGCGCCGCGCGCCTCGCCGCGTCAATCGGACGTGATGATCGTGGCCGGAACCTTGACCAACAAGATGGCGCCGGCCTTGCGCAAGGTCTACGATCAGATGCCCGAGCCTCGCTACGTCATATCGATGGGCTCCTGCGCCAATGGAGGAGGCTACTACCACTATTCCTATTCGGTCGTTCGTGGTTGCGACCGCATCGTCCCGATCGACATTTATGTGCCCGGCTGCCCGCCAACGGCGGAGGCGCTCCTCTATGGCATCTTGCTGTTGCAGAAGAAGATTCGCCGAACCGGCACGATCGAGCGCTGAGCCGAGATGGTGGCGCGGCAAGCCCCGATGATCCTGCGCATGTGGCGCGGACGGGAACGGCCAGATCGGGCTGGCGCTTATCGCCGGCATCTCGAAGCGGCGGTCTTCCCGAATCTACGGAGCTTGCCGGGATTTCTGGGCGCCTCGCTTCTGCAACGGACGGAGCAAGGCGAAACCGAGGTGCTGGTGCTGACGAAATGGAGCTCGATGGCGGCGGTCGAGGGTTTTGCGGGCGCTGAGCCCCACAGAGCGGTCGTCGAGCCCGAGGCGCGCGCGGTGCTCGCCAGCTTCGACGAGATCGTTACCCATCACGAGATCGTGTCGGAGGTCGGAACGGAAGATCTTTCCGACCGCCGCTTCCCACAGGTTTGAAAAATGGAACGGACTGTCGACCCCTCCTTGGAGGAGCTCGGGGAAGCTCTCAAAACAGCGATCCCGCGCGCCGTGGCCTCGGTGATAATCGCTTACGGCGAGCTCACGGTGACGGTGAGAAACGAGGCCATCATCGATGTGCTCACGCATCTTCGCGATGCGCCGAATTGTCTGTTCAAGAGCCTCATCGACATTTGTGGGGTCGACTACCCCTCACGCGAAAAGCGTTTCGACGTCGTCTACCACCTGTTGTCGCCGAAATATAACCGGCGCATTCGCGTGAAGCTCGAGGTCGACGAGCGCACGCCCGTGCTCTCAGCTGTCGACGTGTTCCCCGCCGCCGACTGGTTCGAGCGCGAGGCTTATGACCTTTATGGGATCTTGTTCTCCGGCCACCCCGATCTCAGGCGCATCCTGACCGACTACGGCTTCGAAGGTTA
The DNA here is from genome assembly GCA_019247795.1 of Hyphomicrobiales bacterium. Taxonomy (GTDB): domain Bacteria; phylum Pseudomonadota; class Alphaproteobacteria; order Rhizobiales; family Beijerinckiaceae; genus GAS188. The sequence continues at coordinate 16,925 of JAFBAK010000089.1, forward strand.
TCCGCTGCGCAAGGATTTCCCGCTCACGGGCTTTGTCGAGGTGCGCTGGGACAATGAGGAAAAGCGCGTGGTCTACGAGCCCGTGCGCCTGCCCCAGGAATTTCGCCGCTTCGATTTCCTCTCCCCCTGGGAAGGGACGGACTATGTGCTTCCCGGTGATGAGAAGGCGAAAGCGGGTGAGGCTTCCGACAAATGACTGAACACCAGCTCCGTAATTTCACCATCAATTTCGGTCCGCAGCATCCGGCAGCTCATGGCGTGCTGCGGCTCGTGCTTGAGCTCGACGGGGAGGTGGTGGAGCGCGTCGACCCTCACATCGGGCTCTTGCATCGCGGCACGGAAAAGCTCATCGAGCACAAGACCTATCTGCAGGCCGTGCCCTATTTCGACCGGCTCGATTATGTCGCGCCGATGAACCAGGAACACGCATTTGCGCTCGCCGTCGAGCGGCTCCTCGGGATCGAAGTGCCCAAGCGCGGCCAATTGATCCGCGTGCTCTATTGCGAGATCGGGAGACTGCTATCCCACCTTCTCAACGTCACGACGCAAGTCATGGATGTCGGCGCCCTCACACCGCCGCTTTGGGGATTCGAAGAGCGCGAGAAGCTGATGATCTTCTACGAGCGTGCTTCGGGCTCGCGCATGCATGCGGCGTATTTCCGGCCGGGCGGCGTGCATCAGGATCTTCCCGAGAAGCTCATCGAGGATATCGGCGCGTTTTGCGACCCCTTTCTCAAGCTTGTCGACGACCTCGACCGGCTTTTCATCGAGAACCGCATCTTCAAGCAGAGGAATGTCGATATCGGCGTCGTGTCGCTGGCCGAATGTTGGAAATGGGGCTTCTCGGGTGTGATGGTGCGCGGCTCGGGGGCGCCGTGGGATCTGCGCAAATCGCAACCCTATGAGTGCTACGACGAGTTGGAGTTCGACATTCCGGTCGGCAAGAACGGCGACAATTACGACCGGCAGCTCATCCGCATGGAGGAGATGCGTCAGTCGACCTTGATCATGAAGCAGTGTGTCGAGCGGCTGCTCGGCAAGGAGAGACGCGGACCGGTGTCGGCGACGACCAACAAGGTCGTGCCGCCGAGCCGCCCGCACATGAAGCGCTCGATGGAAAGCCTCATCCATCATTTCAAGCTCTACACTGAGGGCTACAAGGTCCCCGAGGGCGAGGTCTACGCCGCGGTCGAGGCGCCGAAAGGGGAGTTTGGCGTCTATCTCGTGTCCGACGGCACGAACCGACCTTATCGCTGCAAGATCAGGGCGCCGGGCTTCGCGCATTTGCAAGCGATGGATTTCATGTGCCGGGGCCACATGCTGGCCGATGTCTCGGCGATCCTCGGCTCTCTTGACATCGTGTTCGGCGAGGTCGACCGATGAACGCGTCATTTCCCGCACGCGCCTGGGTGCGCCGGGGCGCGCGTAAATCAATCGGAGCCGCGTGATCATGTCCGTGCGCCGCCTCGCACCCGACGCCGTGCAGCCGAAGGAATTCGACTTCACGGACCAGAATGCCCAATGGGCCAAAGGCCAGGTCGCCAAATACCCGCCCGGGCGGCAAGCCTCGGCAGTCATTCCGCTTCTGTGGAAGGCACAAGAGCAGGCGGGGGGCTGGACGCCTCGCCGAGCGATCGAGCAGGTCGCGGCAATGCTCGGCTTGCCCTACATCAGGGTGCTCGAGATCGCGACATTCTACACGATGTTCAATCTCGCACCCGTGGGGCGTTATCATGTTCAGCTTTGCGGTACCGTGCCCTGTCACGTCTGCGGCGCGCTCGAGCTCAAGAGAATTTGCGAGGAACGCATCGGCGCGCAAGGGACGGTGACGGCGGATGGAGCGTTCTCATGGATCGAGGTCGAATGCCTCGGCGGCTGCTGCAACGCTCCGATGGTCCAGATCAACTATGATTATTACGAGGATCTCGATCCCGCGAGCTTCGGCAAGCTTCTCGACGATCTCGCAGCCGGACGTCCCGTGAAGACGGGCTCGCAGACCGGCCGCGTTTGCTCCGAGCCTCTCGGCGGGCCGACGACGCTCCGGGATCCGTCGTTGTATGACGGTTCTCGGCTGGGCGCCTGGAAGGCGCGCTTCGCGGATGCCGCAGCGCAGGATGCGCCGAAGAAGCCCGAAGGCGGGGGTGGCGGCCCCGCAGTTCCGGGCTTTGGCGACAAGGTGCACGTAGCGCAGCCCGCATCTCCGAAGGGCGTCGGCATCGCGCCCGCCGCCTCGCCCGCGGGCAATGCCGTGCCGTCGGACGAGGCCGGCTCGAGAAGCCAGAAGCCCGGCAAGGATGTGCCGGAAAAGCGCTGAAGGATCGAGGCTTTCATGCTCGCCGACAAGGATCGCATCTTCACAAACCTCTACGGCCGGCACGGGGCCGATCTCGCCTCGGCGCGCAAGCGCGGCGCTTGGGACGGAACCAAGTTCTTCATCGACAAGGGCCGTGACTTCATCATCAACGAGATGAAGTCATCGGGTCTTCGCGGACGAGGGGGAGCCGGCTTTCCAACGGGCCTGAAATGGTCGTTCATGCCCAAGCAAAGCGACGGACGTCCCCATTATCTCGTCGTCAATGCCGATGAATCCGAGCCCGGCACCTGCAAGGATCGGGAGATCATGAGGAATGATCCGCATCTCCTCATCGAGGGCTGCCTGATCGCCTCGATGGCAATGGGCGCGAATGCCGCTTACATCTACATCCGCGGTGAATATGTGCGCGAGCGGGAGGTGCTGGAGAGCGCCATCGTGGAAGCCTACGAGGCGCGGCTGATCGGCAAGGAAAATATTCACGGCTACCCCTTCGATCTCTACCTGCATCACGGGGCTGGTGCTTACATCTGCGGTGAGGAAACGGCGCTTCTCGAGAGCCTCGAGGGCAAGAAGGGCATGCCGCGCCTCAAACCGCCCTTCCCGGCAAATGTGGGGCTTTATGGATGCCCGACCACGGTCAACAACGTGGAGTCGATCGCGGTCGCCGGCACGATCTTGCGGCGCGGCGCCGCCTGGTTCTCGGGCATCGGCCGGCCGAACAACACCGGCACGAAGCTCTTTTGCGTGTCCGGTCACGTGAATCGCCCCTGCAATGTCGAGGAGGAGATGGGCATCACGTTCCGTGAGCTCGTCGACAAACATTGCGGCGGCGTGCGCGGCGGTTTCGACAATTTGAAAGCGGTGATACCCGGCGGCTCTTCGGTGCGCCTCGTGCCGGCGCACCAGATCATCGACACGCCGCTTGATTTCGATTCGCTGGCGAAGCTGCGCTCGGGCCTCGGCACCGCGGCCGTGATCGTCATGGACAAATCAACCGATGTGGTGCGCGCGATCGCGCGCATCAGCTCGTTCTACAAGCACGAGAGCTGCGGCCAATGCACACCATGCCGCGAAGGAACCGGCTGGATGTGGCGCGTCTTGACTCGCATGGCGGACGGGCGAGCCCACAAGCGAGAGATCGACATGCTGCTCGATGTGACGACGCGGGTTGAAGGGCATACGATCTGCGCGCTTGGGGATGCGGCCGCTTGGCCGATTCAGGGCCTCATCGCGCATTTCCGCCATGAGATCGAAGAACGCATAGACGCCTATGCCGCGAACCCGTACTCCGAACCCGTGCTGCAGGCGGCGGAGTGAGCGAATGAAGCAGTTCGGCTATCACGTCCCACGAACGAGCGCGATCAAGCTCGCCGTCGCTTGCGCGTGCTTTCTCGGTGCTGCCGTCGTGGGGGAGGCCGCGCGCGCCAAGACCTGCACAGTGGATCTCGACGAGATCCAGATCTTGCGCAAGGAAATCCTCGACATCGCGAGGAGCAACGTGCATGTCGACAAGGATCGAGCGGCCGCCGCGAAGCGCAAGCTGGGTGATGTCCTGAACGGCGGCGGCGCGGTCGACCCGAATGACTTCAAAGGGATCTTGTCCCTCAAAGGCAAACCCTCGCCCGCCGTCGTGCAAGATGTGTTGGCACGAATGCAAAACATCATTGCGAGCTGCCAATGACCAAACTGATCGTGGATGGGCGGGAGGTCGATGTCCCGGCCGAATATACGCTGCTGCAGGCCTGCGAAGCCGGCGGCGCGGAGATTCCGCGCTTCTGCTTCCATGAGCGGCTTTCGATCGCAGGCAATTGCCGGATGTGCCTCATCGAAGTGAAGGGCAATCCAAAGCCACAGGCCTCTTGTGCCATGGCGGTGCGCGATTTGCGACCCGGCCCGAACGGCGAACCGCCTGTGCTCAATACCAAGTCACCGATGGTGAAGAAGGCGCGCGAAGGCGTGATGGAATTCCTGCTGATCAACCATCCGCTGGATTGCCCGATCTGCGACCAAGGCGGCGAATGCGACCTGCAGGATCAGGCGATGGGCTACGGCCGCGCCGCCTTCCACCGCTACAACGAGAACAAGCGCGCGGTCGAAGACAAATATATGGGCCCGCTGGTCAAGACGATCATGACCCGCTGCATCCAGTGCACGCGCTGCGTCCGCTTCGCGACCGAAATTGCCGGCGTGCCCGACCTCGGCGCCACCGGCCGCGGCGAGGACATGGAAATCACGACCTATCTGGAGAAGGCGTTCGACAGCGAACTCTCCGGCAATGTGGTCGATCTCTGCCCCGTCGGTGCGCTCACCTCCAAGCCGTACGCCTTCAACGCCCGTCCGTGGGAGTTGGGCAAGACGGAAACCATCGACGTGATGGATGCGCAGGGCTGCAACATCCGTGTCGATACCCGTGGCCGTCAGGTCATGCGCGTGCTGCCGCGTCTCAATGAAGACGTGAATGAAGAGTGGATCAGCGACAAGGCGCGCCACGCCTGTGACGGCCTCTCGCGCCAGCGTCTCGATCGCCCCTACATCCGCAAGAACGGCAAGCTCGTTCCGGCAACATGGGCCGAAGCGTTCGGGGCCATCGCGGCGCAGATCGCCAAGACCGATCCGTCCAAGATGGCCGCCATCGTCGGCGATCTCGCGGCGGCGGAAGAAATCAAAGCGCTGAAAGACCTGATGGGTTCGCTCGGCGTGAAGAGTGTCGATTGCCGTCAGGACGGCGCCAAGCTCGCCGCCGGTTCGCGTCCGGCTTATCTCTTCAACAGCACCATCGCCGGCGTCGAAGCCGCCGATGCGATCCTCTTGATCGGCACCAATCCGCGCTGGGAAGCGCCGGTGCTCAACGCCCGCATCCGCAAGACGTGGCTCGCGAGCGGTCTCAAGGTTGCGAATATCGGTGAAGCCGTCGATCTCACCTATCCGGTCGAACAACTCGGTGGCGTCGATGCGCTCTCGAAGATTGCCGACGGCAGCCACGCTTTCGCGAAGGTTCTGAAAGATGCCAAGCGCCCGATGATCATCGTCGGCGGTGGCGCACTCACGCGTGAAGACGGTGGTGCAATCCTGAAAGCCGCCGCGAAGATCGCGATGGACACCGGCGCCATCGGCCCGGCGGGCAGCGCGGCGGAAGGCG
>JAFBAK010000160.1 GCA_019247795.1 Hyphomicrobiales bacterium
ACCGTGATCATGCCGTCATCGGCGACCATCTCGCGCCGGTCAGCTTCGCTGAAGCTGCGCAACATGCTCACGATCCGCCGGCGCGAGCATTGGCAGCTCTCTCTGAGCCGCGTGGGCGCGAAGGCGCGCACGCCACGCTCGTGGAAAAGCCGCACCAGAAGCCGCTCGGCCGAAAGCATGGGATCGATGAGCTCATGGTCCTCGATCGTGTCGGCGAGCATCCGCGCCTCGGTCCAGGCATCGTCCTCCTTCTCCAAGGGAGCTTCCTCATAGGAAGGGGGCGCATCGCCGCCCGGAAGATCACGTAGCCTCACTCGCTCGCTCGCCTTCGGGAGGAATTGCACCAGCAGGCCACCGGCCGCCCATGAACTTTGGGCTCCGTGACCGCCATTGGCGCCGGGTACGTAAAGCTCGCCCGCCGCCAGGCGCACGCGCGTCGGGATCTGTTCCGATTGGGCGAAGTAATGATGGGCCGCCTCCTCGAGGCTCTCGCCTCCGAGCGCGACAAGCCCCTGGTAGCGCGCCCTGTCGCCCTCGGCCGGGTCGATGGTGAGCGCCAGATGCCCGTTGCCGATGAGATCGCCGCCGCTTTGCTTCTCCTTCGGCAACGCCGCGAGTTTGCGCTCGTCGAAGCGCGCATAGGCGCGGAAGCTGTCGGGCGAACGAAAATCGACGACGATCATGCTGACCGGACCGTCCGTCTTCGTCTGAAGCTGAAAGCGCCCCTCGATCTTGAGCGAGGCGCCCAGCAATATGCCGAGCGCGGCGGCCTCGGCGAGAAGGCGCGAGACGGGCGCCGGATAGGCGTGCCGGCCGATGACCGAATCGATCGAGGCGCCGAGCTTGACCACGCGGCCTCTGGCGTCGAGAGCGTCCACCGAGAAGGGGAGGATGCGGTCGCTCGCGGCTCCATATGGATCATGCGCCCCCTCGCCTGTGGGGGGTGAGCTCATCGACTAGTCGCTCCGAGGCACCAGGCCAGGATGCACTTCTGTGCGTGCAGGCGATTCTCGGCCTCGTCGAAGACCACCGATTGCGGACCGTCGATCACCGTATCGGTGACCTCCTCGCCGCGATGCGCGGGCAAGCAATGCATGAAGATCGCATCCTTCTTCGCCGTGCGCATCAGCCTGTCGTTGACCTGATAACGCTGCAGCAGGTTTTGCCGTCGCCCCTCGTCCTCGTCGCCCATCGAGACCCAGCAATCCGTCACCACGCAGTCGGAGCCTTCGACGGCTTCGTAAGGATCGCTGGTCAGCGTGATCCGCGCGCCATTCTCGTTCGCCCACGCGGCAAGCTCTTCCTTGACGCTCAATTCCGGCGGCGTTGCGATGCGCAGATCGAAATCGAAGCGCGAGGCCGCGTGCACCCAGGAGCCGAGCACGTTGTTGGCATCGCCGGACCAGGCGATGGTGCGCCCGGCGATCGGCCCCTTATGCTCCTCGTAGGTCATCACATCCGCCATCACCTGGCACGGATGCGACATTTTCGACAGACCATTGATCACCGGCACGGTGGCATTCGCCGCAAGCTCGCGCATGGCGGCGTGATCCAGCATCCGGATCACGATGGCATCGACATAGCGTGACAGAACGCGCGCCGTGTCTGCGATCGACTCGCCACGACCGAGCTGCATCTCCTTCCCGGTGAGCATGATCGTCTCGCCGCCGAGCTGGCGCATCCCGACATCGAACGAGACGCGCGTGCGTGTCGAGGGCTTGTCGAACACCATGGCGAGCACCTTGCCGGCGAGCGGACGTTCGCTCGGCGCCTCGCCGCGTCGGAAGCCCGCCTTCATGGCGCGCGCCTTCTCGATGAGGCCCTTCAGGTCCCTCGCGGTGAAATCGGAAAGGTCGAGGAAGTGACGAGGTGGAGACATGACACGACCGCGCTCACTCGGCCGCGCGGCGGGGTTTGGCCTCCTCGATGCGACACGCCGCCGCGTCCAGGCGGCGGATCACCTCGCCGATATCCTGATCCGTAATGGTGAGCGGCGGCAGGAGCCGCACGATGTTGTCGGCGGCCGGCACCACGAGGAGCTTCTCGGCGCGCGCGGCATTCGTAAATTCGGCATTCGGCGTTTCGAGCCTGATGCCGATCAAGAGCCCGTCACCGCGGATTTCGGCAATGACTCCGGGATGACGATCCTTGAGCTCGGCGAGCCGCTGCTTCAAAAGCAGAGCCTTGCGCTCGACCTCCTGGAGAAAGCCCGGCGCCAAGACCACATCGAGCACCGCATTGCCGCATGCCATGGCGAGCGGATTGCCGCCGAATGTGGTGCCATGCGTGCCGACCGTCATGCCGCGCGCGGCCGTATCTGTCGCGAGGCAGGCACCGAGGGGAAAACCGCCGCCGATGCCCTTGGCGACGGAGAGGATGTCCGGCGTGACCCCGACCTTCTCGTAAGCGAAAAAGCGTCCTGAACGACCGACCCCGGTTTGCACCTCGTCGAAGATGAGCATGAGGCCGTGCCGATCCGCGAGCTCGCGCAGATGGCGCAGGCTTTGAGGGTCGACGACGCGCACGCCACCTTCGGCCATGATCGGCTCGATCATGAAGGCTGCGCTCTCGGGTCCGACCCATGTCTCGATCGCGTCCTTGTCCGCGATGCTGACTTGGTCGAAGCCATCCACCTTGGGCCCGAAGCCGTCGATGTATTTCTGCTGACCTCCCGCCGCGATGGTCGCGAGCGTGCGCCCGTGGAAGGCGCCCTCGAAAGTCAGGATGCGGTAGCGCTCGGGATGGCCGCCGAAAGCATGAAACTTGCGCGCCATCTTGATGGCGCATTCGTTGGCCTCCGCCCCGGAATTCACGAAAAAGACCTTGTCGGCGAAGCTGATTTCAACCAGGCGCTCGGCGAGGCGCTCACCCCCCGGGATGCGCATGAGGTTCGAGACGTGCCAGACCTTCTGCGCCTGTTCGACGAGCGCGCCGACGAGATGGGGGTGGGCATGCCCGAGGGAATTCACCGCAATGCCGCCGCCGGCATCGAGATAGGCGTCCCCGTTCGAATCGTAGAGCCAGGAGCCCTCGCCTCGCTCGAAGGAGAGGTCCGCACGCGCGAATGTCGGCAGCAATGCTGACGTCGTCACGATTTCCTCCCTGGCAAGACGGGCTTCGGGGTGCGATGCGCCCTGGAGCCACAAATGAAATCGCCGCCCCTCGGGCGGCTCGAACATCTAACATAGCTTGCGCTCCGCTCGTGTCAAATAGAGTGGAAAGGGCACAAAGCTCTGCGCTCGTCGTGCGGAAACGCCGAAGCGCCCTGGGCGCGGGTTCATGCGCCCATCGGGCGAGGTGCACTCGCCTTGACGCCACGAGCCGCGATCTTTAGCGCAAATCCCTCTTTGCAACCGCGGCGGAGGCCCTTTTGCCCGAGATCATCGACGCCCCGCCAATCATCGAGGGGCTGAGCAGCCTCGCCGACCAGTTCGAGGTCCTTTTATGCGACGTCTGGGGCGTCCTCCATAACGGCCTGCAGGCTTATCCGGAAGCGGCCGAGGCCTTGCGTCGCTTCCGTTCGCGCGGCGGCACGGTGATCCTTATCTCCAACGCGCCGCGCCCTCATGAGGCCGTGGAGAGACGCCTCACCCAACTCGGCGTGACGCGCGAAGCCTACGACGATTTCGTGACCTCGGGCGATCTCACGCGCCAAGTAGTCGCCTCCCGCCCGGGCGTTCCCTTGCATCACATGGGGCCGGCCCGTGATTTTCGGCTTTTCGACGGGCTCGACGCACCTCGCGTTGCCCCCGAGGAGGCTCAATATTTTCTCTGCACCGGACCCATGCCGGAAGACGTGCATTCGGCCGAGTATTTCCGAGGGCCGTTGAGCGGGCTTGCGCGACGCGGCTTGGAATTCGTCTGCGCCAACCCGGATCTCGTCGTGGAGAAGGGCAACGAGCTTCTCCTCTGCGCCGGGTCGCTGGCCGTGCTCTACGAGAGTCTCGGCGGCAACGTGCTTTACGCCGGAAAGCCGCACCGGCCGATCTACGAGCTTGCCCTTTCTCATGCGAAGAGGCGTCGCGGCAGCACGATCGATCCGGCACGGGTCCTTGCCATCGGAGATGCGCCGCGCACCGATATCGCGGGAGCACACGCGATCGGCGCCCGGTCCCTCCTCGTTGCGAAGGGCATCCATGCGCGGGAGTTGATGCCGCAAGGCACTCTCCTTCGTCCCGCTCTCGCGCGCATGCTCGCCGATGCGCCGGGTCAACCCGACGCAGTCATCGGTGAGCTGCGTTGGTGACGTTTCGTCAGGACGACGATTGAACCATGCCAAACATCGCCGTACTTCGTGATCCGCACAGCTTGCCGAATGGGCTCGAGCGGCCGGTCGTGGCCGTCGGCAATTTCGACGGGCTGCATCGCGGCCATCGCGCTGTGATCGATAAGACGTTGTCTCTCGCGCGCCGTCTCGATCGGCCGAGCGCCATCCTGACTTTCGAGCCTCATCCGCGCGATTTCTTCCGCCCGCAAGCGCCGGTGTTTCGCCTCACCCCGCTCGCGGAAAAGACGCTCATTGCCGGAGAGCTGGGTCTTGCGGCGCTGATCGTGCTCAGCTTCAATGCCGAGACGGCGAAGATGGAAGCGGCAGATTTCGTCGAGCAATGGCTCGTTGATCGGTTGCATATCTCGGCCGTGATCATCGGCACCGATTTCCGTTTCGGCGCTCGGCGTTCCGGCACCTCCGAATTCCTCGCGCAAGAGGGCGCGCGCTGCGGCTTCCAGGTGGAGATCCTGCCGGAGGTTGCAACCAGCGAAGCGCTTCGGGTCTCCTCGAGCGCCGTGCGCTCAGCGCTGGAGGCCGGCAATATCTCGCTCGCGAGCGAGCTTCTGGGGCATCGCTGGTTCGTGACCGGCGAGGTGCTCCATGGCGAAAAGCGGGGCCGTTCTCTTGGATTCCCGACCGCCAATCTTCGCCTCGACCCGTCATGTCGGCTCCGCCACGGCATCTACGCGGTTCGCGTTCTCCTTGACGGGCGTGTGCATGAGGCTGTGGCGAGCTTTGGCCGTCGGCCGACCTTCGACAATGGCGCACCGCTGCTCGAAATCTTCATCTTCGACTTCGAAGGCGATCTTTATGGAAAATCGCTGATCGTGGAATTCGTGGATTGGCTTCGCGGAGAGGAGAAGTTCGAGAGCGTCGAGGCGCTCGTCTCACAGATGCGCCGGGACGCGGCGGATGCCAGAAGGGTTCTCGCAAACAACGCCAGGGGCCGCGAAGCGTCCATCTTCGCGAGGCAAGTCGCGTGAGCGGAAAAAATCCCGGCTCGGCATTGCGGCTCGGCTGTGGGCTCGCCGTCGCGGTGGTCTTGCTCGATCAAGCTTGCAACTTCTACCTTCTTCGCGTGATCGGCCTGACGGAAGGCACGCAAATCCCTCTTTTGCCGTTCCTCGACCTTTCCTTCGTGTGGAATCACGGGATTTCTTATGGCCTGTTCCAGCAGCATGGCGAGCTCGGTCGTTGGTTCCTCGTCGCGGGGGCGCTCGGCGCCGTCATTCTCATCGGCCTATGGCTCGCGCGCACGAATTCGCTTTGGACGGGAGCGGCGCTCGGCCTGATTGCGGGAGGAGCGCTCGGAAATGCGCTCGACAGGACGCTCTACGGCGCGGTCATCGATTTCCTGCATCTCCATGGCGGCGCCATTGCTTGGCTTGATTTTCCCTATTCGTTCAATCTCGCCGACGCGGCGATCTCGCTTGGCGTCGTACTCCTCCTTCTCGAATCGATATTGGTTAATGAAAACAAGGTGCAAAGCGCCGGGACCAGGGAATAAGACGGAAGACGGCAGGCCGAGCTTGATCCCTTGCCCCTGATTTTCAGCTTTTGCTTCCAATCACCTTTCACTCGTCAACTTTTCGCTCCCCCTGGAGCAAAGCGGCAAGACCGGTTAGGATGGCGGGACGCCTTGGTTCTGCCTCAGGGGCTTTGTATCCGAGATTCAGTCAAGCGGATGTAGGAAATGGCTTTCATGCGACCACACGAGATCCATCGCCGAGCTTTGGCCCTTGTTCTTGCGATTGCGGGGGGCTCGATTATGGCGGCGACGCCGGCGTCGGCTCAGTTTTTCAGCGACACGCCGTTCAAAAGTGCGCTCACGACCCTTGGCATCATCGCTCCCGACCGTGATCCCATCGAGTATCATGAGCGGGCGCCGCTCGTGGTACCGAAAACGATGCAGCTGCCGCAGCCGGCGCAGCACGTCGCCGACACCAACCCGGATTGGCCGACGGATCCGGACGTGGCGGCAAAGCTCAAGGAAAAAGCAGAGGCCTCCCAACCGGTCGTCCGGCGCCAAGGTGGTGACAATGGCGGCGAGGAGACGCGTCTCTCGATTTGGCAGGTGCTCGCGGGGAAGTCGTCGAGCCCTCCTGTTGATCCGGCAGGTCCGTCTCGGGCCTGGTACGACACCAATCGTCAAAACGAGAATGGTTTCATCCCGAACAGCGTCATCCGGGCGCAGGGCCAGCAATTCGCTTCCCAAGATCCCGAGGCAGAAGACGTGATCCGCCCGGGTTACGAGCCAAAGCGGCGCTACCTCACCGATCCGCCGACCGGCTACCGGAAACCTTCCGACAAGGCCGCCTTCAAAAAGCAGTATGGGCC
>JAFBAK010000254.1 GCA_019247795.1 Hyphomicrobiales bacterium
ATCGCCGCCTCACGGCGGCTATGGCGATAAATGACGATCGGAATAAACCATTCGGACCCGGGGGCGGTACCCGGCGCCTCCACCTGGAACCGGAAATGCGACAGCCGGTTCGAGGCGGGGGCGAAATAGGATCGACGAGGGCGTAAAGGGTCTGTTTTTGCCCGGTATGGTTCCACCGTTATCGGACCACAAGCACAGTTGCCAACGACAACTATGCTCCGGTTGCCGTCGCTGCGTAATGCAGCGTAGGCTTCCGAAATCAAGCCCTTCCGCTTAGCCGCGTAAGGCGGGGTCTGGAGGCACCCGGCAACAGAAGCCTCCGCTTTCGTGCGTGGGGTTCAGCATCAAGTGAGTAAAAGCGCAGGGCCAGCCGAGACGACGAGCGACGATGCCGACCGACCTGATCCGCTACGATCTTCTCGTCCAGGACGCCCTGAAAGGGGTCGTGCGCCGCGTCCTTGCCAATGCGATCCGCGACGGCATCCCGGGCGAGCACCATTTCTACCTGTCGTTTCGGACGCGTGAGAAGGGCGTGCGCATCTCGCAAGCGCTGCGCGACAAATACCCGGACGAGATGACCATCGTGCTGCAGCACCAGTTCTGGGATCTCTCGGTCAATGACTATGCGATCGAGGTCGGGCTCTCATTCTCGAACGTGCCCGAGAAGCTCGTCATCCCCTTCGATGCTGTGAGCGGTTTCTTCGACCCTTCCGTGCAATTCGGTCTCAAATTCGAGCAATCGAAGGACAGTGCGCCGACCGGCGCCGCAAGAGCGCTTCCGATTGTCGCGAAGGAGGAAGCAAAGTCATCGACGCGCCCGGCCACGGGCGAAGCCACGAAACCCGCTCGCAAAGGTGGCGACAAGGCGGCCCGCGCTGCCGCCGAGAACAAAGCCTCGGACACCAAGTCCGAAGCCAAGGGGGGCGAGACCAAGTCCCCCGAAGCGCGGGAGGGCAAGGGCTCCGCGGGCAAACCGGAAGGCAAGCTCAAGCTCGCCGTCGATCCGAACCAGGACCGCTCGAAGGATGAGCCGAAGGTGATCAGCCTCGATGCGTTTCGCAAGAAGCCATGAGCGGCGAGGTCATCAATCTGCGCCTCGCCCGCAAGCGCCGCGAACGCTTGGCAAAAGTCGACGAAGCGGCGCGCAATCGCCTCCTATTCGGCGAGACGAAATCGGTCCGCGCCCACAAGCGGCTAAGCACCGAGAAAGCGGGTCGCGATCTCGACGCCCGCAAGCTCGAGAAGCCTCGAGCCGTGCCGCCGATCATCGACGAAACGCTCTGAATGACCAGAGGCCGAGGGGCGGCGGCAATCGCCAAGCGTTCGGTGACGATCTCGGGCCACGCAACGAGCGTATCGCTTGAAGAGCCTTTCTGGACGAGCCTCGCCCGGATCGCGCGGGCCGAGGGCATCAGCACTGCGGCTCTGTTGCGCCGGATCGACGCTTCTCGCCCCGAGCGTGACGCTTCCCCGAGCAATTTGTCCTCAGCGATACGCGTGTTCGTCTTGCGCTGGATGGCCGCCAAGGCCGGCTTCTGAGGAACAACAAAGGCGCAGCGCGCGGCATCGCCTGCGCAGGATTGACAGACCGCCCGTCGTGACGAAAAGGCTCGTCCTTCTCGTCACTACCGCGCTCGGCCCGGTGATGCATCCTTCTTTTTTCGGGCCGCGGATCTCTCCTGATGGATAAGCGCTTTCTCGTCGTCATCGTCGGTCTTCGCCACGATGACGAATAATGGGAGCGGCATTTCGTAGAGCGCTTCGACCTCGCTCGCGCGCCGCGTGAGCACCGCGCGCTGGTTGATCGAGCCCTTGTCGGTGATCTCGTTTGCGTCGATCGAGGGCGGCTCCTCGAGAAGGATCAACCGCGCAACGCGCGTCGATGAGCCTTTTGCCTCCCGCGCGAAGCGTGCGAGGCGGCGCGACAGCTCCATGCGCATCGGCTCGTGCCGCAAGATTTCGGCCACGCTGCTCGCCGCCGCAAGCCCGACGCACAGGCTCCGGCAGGCCTCGACATCGGGGAACACGAGCGCGCAGACCTCGTCCCGGTCATGGCCCGTGATCACGACGTCCTTGGCGTAGGGGGCGAAGGCGGCAAGGAACGCCTGTCGCAGCGTGCCGACCGTGACCCAGGTGCCGGTCGCGAGCTTGAAATTCTCCGCGATGCGCCCATCGAAGCGGAAGCCCTTCGATTCGTCCTTCTCGTCGAGAAAGCGCAAGGCATCCCCGAAACAATAGTAGCCTTCCTCATCGAAGGCCTGCCGCGTGACAGCGTCGTCGCGCCAATAGCCGGGCGTGATGTTCGGGCCGCGCACGCGCCCTTCGAGCTTGTCGCCGACCGGCGCGAGCTTCAGCTCGACGCCGCGAAGGGGCACCCCGACAGCGCCGGCGCGGCTCGTCTGCGGCGTCGTGAAGATCGCCGATGGCGCGGTCTCGGTCGAGCCGAGCCCGGTGAGCATCGCGATGCTCTCCCCGCAGGTCTCATAGCCAAGCTCCGCCACCTCGTCCCAGATGGTTTGTGAGAGGCTCGCGCCGGCATAGAACATCACCTTCACCCGGCTGAAGAAGTTCTCGCGCAAGGCGAGGTCCTTGCGCCAGAAGGGGACCAGCGCCTCGAACCCGCGCGGCACGTTGAAGTAGATGGTGGGCGCGATCTCGCGCAGGTTGCGCACGGTGCGCTCGATGGCCCCGGGCATCGGCTTGCCGTCGTCGATGTAGAGCGAGCCGCCATTATGGATGGCGATGCCCGTATTGTGGTTGCCTCCGAAAGTGTGATTCCACGGCAGCCAATCGACGAGCACCGGTGGCTCATCGGTAAGAAACGGCAGATGCGCCGCGATCATCGCCTGGTTCGAGCACAGCATGCGCTGCGTGTTGATCACGCCCTTCGGCATGCCGGTCGATCCCGAGGTGAAGAGGAATTTCGCGATCGTGTCCGGCGTGCTGCGCGCATTGGCGGCATCGACCTCGGATGTCGGCTCGGCCGCGGCGAGATCCGCGAAGGCGGTGGCTTTGGGAAACAGCCGGGCGGGCTCGCCGAGCACGATTTCGGCCTCCGGCGGAACGGACGCTGCTATGGCGCGCGAGAACATCTCGCCTTGCGCCGCGAAGACGAGGCCCGGCGTGACGAGCTCCATGATGTGGCGCAGCTTGCCGAAATCGGAGGACATCAACGAATAGGCGACCGAGATCGGCGCGTAGGGGATGCCGACATGCATCGCCGCCAGCCCAAGCAGCGCATGCTCGATGGAATTGTCGGAAAGGATGACGATCGGTCGCTCGGCCGAAAGACCGCGCGCCAGAAGCGCCGCGCCGATGCGCCGCACGCACGCCATCGCCTCTCCGAAAGAGAGCCGGCGCCACTCGCCCTCGGCGCCGCGCTGGGCGAGGAAGAGGCGTTCCGGCGCGAGCTTCGCCCAATGCGCGAGACGATCCGTGAGGCGCCGCGGATAAGGGCCGAGCGGCACGGGCGAGCGTGCATGGATCGTGCCGTCGGGACGCTTTTCGATGACCGCGCCCGGCTCGCCAAGCCGCACGGGCCGCATCGGTCTCGGCATTTTGTTTTCCTGAAACGGCAAACCGCGAACCTTGTGGCTCATTCCATCATTCGTGACGCATGTTGCGCGCGCTTCGCGCGATCATCTCCGATTGCGCCGGCAGCGATTATGAACGTGTCCGTTGGGGAAATTCAATCGAGGCCGGCGCGAGCCCAAGCCGTTGGATTGATCACCTTGCGTCCGTGTGCCAGATACGGCCACAATCGCCAAAATCGTTGAGGAGGCAAAAATGAAGAAAATTTTCGCGGCCGCGCTCGCCGCCTTGGCGATGCTCGCTGCCGGCGAGGCGCAAGCCCAGAAGAAGACGCTGGTGATCGGCATGGGCTCGGCGGATGCCGGCAAGCTCGATCCCCATATCGCCTCGACGACGCCCGACAAGGGCCTTCTGCAATATATGTTCAACGGCCTCGTGCGGATCAGGCCGGGGCAGATCAGCCCCGACACGATCGAGCCCGATCTCGCCGAAAGCTGGACCTCGAATCCCAACGGCACCGAATGGACGTTCAAGATCCGCCAGGGCGTGCAATGCCATTCGGGCTATGGCGAGTTCACCGCGGAAGACGCCGCCTATTCGCTCAAGCGGGCCGCCAACAAGGCGACATCCTCCTATTCCAACGATTTCTCGAGCGTCGACAAGGCGGAGGCGGTCGACAAATACACGTTGAAGGTCACGCTCAAGAACCCGGTCGCGGGCTTTCTCGGCTATGTGGCCAACATCAACGGCGGCAACATGGTTTGCAAAAAGGCCGCGGAAGAAATGGGCGACGGTTTTTCGAAGAAGCCGATCGGCACCGGCCCCTTCATGTTCGCGGAATATCAGCCGCAGCAATTCGTGCGGCTCGTCGCGAACAAGCAATATTTCCGCGGTGCGCCCGCGCTCGACGAGATCATCTATCGCTACATCCCATCCGATTCGAGCCGCGATCTCGCCTTCCAATCGGGCGAGCTCGACATGATCTACGGCAAGCAGGATCAATCCTGGGTCGACCGCACGAAGCAGCTTCCAGGCGTCAAGGTCATTGCCATGGAACCCGGCGAGATGTCGACGCTCTTCCTCAACATCACGGTGAAGCCTCTCGATGATCTGCGCGTTCGGGAAGCGATCGCCTATGCGGTCGATCGCAAATCGATCGTCGCCTTCAAGGGCGCCGGCACGTCGCGCGAGGCGGTCTCCGTCGTCCCGTCCGGATATCTCGGCACCGACGAGCATGCGCCGCTCTTCCCTTACGATCCGGCCAAGGCAAAAGCGCTCCTCGCGGAGGCGGGGTATCCGAACGGCATCACCGTGAAGTCGATCCACACGACGCTTACCGGCATGCAGACCTTCCTGCAGGCGATCCAGGCGCAATTGAAGAAGTCGAACATCAACCTCGACATCGAGGAGGTGGAGCACGCGACCTATCATGCGCAGATCCGCAAGGACCTCTCGCCGCTCGTGCATTATCAGGCGGCGCGTTTCCCGATCGCCGATGTTTATCTGACGCAGTTCTACGATTCGGCCTCGATCGTCGGCACGCCGACCGCCGTCACGAATTTCTCCCACTGCAACGTCGCCGATGCCGAGATTCGCGCAGCGCGCGTCGAGACCGATCCGGCAAAGCAGAAGGAGCTGTGGAAAACGGCGCAGGAGAAGATCATCAAGGCCGTCTGCGGCATTCCGGTCTACGAGCAGTTGCAGCTCTGGGCCTGGAAGGACAATCTCGATCTCGGCTACGACCTGAAAGGCTCGCTCAATCTCGCGCCGCCCATCACCGAGAAAACGCACTTCACGAAGTGACGCCGAGAAAAGATGTCCACGACATTCGTGGCGGTCGACGCCGCGCAATATGAGCAGATGATGGGAAGATGGAGCCGCGAACTTGCGGCTCTCTTTATCGAATTCGCCGGAGTGGGGAATGGCGAGAGCATCATCGATGTCGGTTGCGGGACCGGGAGCCTCACCTTCGCGCTGCTCGATGCTGCCCGCGACCTTCACCTTACCGCGGTCGATTATTCACCCATCTTCCTTGCTGCGGCGCGCGCCAAGCCGAAAGCCGAAGCGGTTCGCTTCGAGCAGGCAGACGCGACGGCGCTGCCTTTCGCGGATGCGAGCTTCGATCGCGCGCTTTCGCTTCTCGTCCTGCATTTCGTGCCCGAATCGCAGCGAGCGCTCGCCGAGATGCGCCGCGTCGTGAAACCCGGCGGCACGAGCGCGGCAGCCGTCTGGGATGGCGCTGGCGGCTACTTGGCGCAACGCATGTTCTGGGACACGGCGGCTTGCCTCGTGCCGAGCGGAGAGGAAGCGCGCAAACGCGCCTATTCGCGGCCTCTGTCGCGCAAGGGCGAGATGAAAGCCGCGTTCCTCGAAACGGGGTTTTCCGACGTGGTCGAGACGAGCCTTACCATCCGCATGAACTACGCCGAGTTTGCCGATTATTGGGGGCCGATCGCCGGTGGCGAAGGTCCCGCCGGGGCTTTTTTCCAAAAGCTCGACGCAAAGGAGAAGGCGACGATCGAGCGAGGCGTGCGCGCAGCCTTCGAGGGAGGCGCTCCCGACGGGCCACGCAGCTTCGTCGCTTCCGCCTGGGCTTGCGCGGGTCGCGTTCCGTGATGGCGGAAGCGCGACGATGATGAGGCCAGAGCGCTCGTGACGGCGTTTCTCATTCGCCGCATCGGCTTTGCTTTCGTGACCTTGTTCGCGGTGTTGACGCTCGTCTTCGTCATTGTGCGCATCGTGCCCGGCGATCCCGCCCAGGTGATCCTCGGCGATCAGGCAAGCCGCGAGGCGATCGAGGCCCTGCATGAGCGGCTCGGCCTCAACAAGCCGATCGTCACGCAATATGCGGAGTTTCTCGGGAACGCGCTCAGAGGCGATTGGGGCGTCTCCATGGTGAGCGGAAGACCGGTCATGGCGGAGGTGCTGAACGTTTTGCCCTGGACGATCGAGCTTACCGTCGTGTCGCTCGTGATCGGCGTCGCGCTCGGCGTTCCGCTCGGGGTCTGGGCCGCAGTGCGGCGCAACCGCTTCTTCGATTACGCGGCGCGCATCGCCTCGCTGCTCGGCCTTTCCTTCCCGGCATTCGTCTCGGCGATCATCCTCTTGTTCCTCTTCGCGATCGAGGTGCATTGGTTTCCGGTGATCTCGGCGCGCTCGGGAAGTCTCTCGGCCTGGACGCAATCGATCACCTTGCCGGCGATCAATCTTGGCCTCATCAGCGCGGCCTACATCACGCGCGTCACGCGCTCGGCCATGCTCGAGGTGCTGTCGGAGGATTACGTGCGGACGGCGCGCGCCAAAGGCGTGCCGGCGGGCTCCGTGGTCTGGCGGCACTCCTTGCGCAATGCGCT
The DNA here is from genome assembly GCA_019247795.1 of Hyphomicrobiales bacterium. Taxonomy (GTDB): domain Bacteria; phylum Pseudomonadota; class Alphaproteobacteria; order Rhizobiales; family Beijerinckiaceae; genus GAS188. The sequence continues at coordinate 6,885 of JAFBAK010000254.1, forward strand.
CATCCCGATCATCACGGTGGTCGGGCTTTACCTCTCGATCCTGATCGGCAATTCGGTGCTCACCGAGATCGTCTTCAGCCGGCCGGGCCTCGGCAAGCTCATCGTCGGCGCCTTGAATCAGCGCGACTACACGATGCTGCAAGGCATGATGGTGATCTACACGCTCGCGGTGGTGGTCGTGAATCTTCTCGTCGACATCGCCTATGGGTTCGTGGACCCGCGGGTGAAGCTCGGATGAGCGAGATGGTCGCTTCGACAACGCCCGCCGCGCCTCGAGCGCCGGCCTCGACCGCCCTCCAGGCGACGCTTCGTGCCTTCAACACCAACAAGGCCTCGTGGATCGGCCTTGCCATCTTCCTGATCGTGGTCGCGGCCGCGATCCTCGCACCCGTGATCGCGCCGCATGATCCGCTCGAGCAGGACGTCCTCGACCGGCTGAAGCCGCCGACCGCCGAGCATTTCCTCGGCACCGACTATTACGGCCGCGACACCTTCTCGCGTCTCGTTTACGGGGCGCGCATCTCGCTCGTGATCGGCGTCGTCTCCACGCTCATCGCGATGGCGGCCGGCACGCTCATCGGCATGCTCGCCGGCTGGCGCGGCGGGCGCTTCGACACGATCACCATGCAGGTCATGGACATGCTGCTCGCCTTTCCGTCCTTGATCCTCGGGCTCATCATCGTCGCCATGCTCGGCCCCTCGATCGAGAACATCATTGCGGCGATCGCGCTCACCTCCGTGCCGCCCTTTGCGCGCATCGCGCGCGCCCCGACCATCGCCGTGAAGGGGCGCGATTTCGTCGAAGCCTGCCGTTCGCTCGGCTTCTCCGATACCCGCATCCTGGCGGCTCATATCCTGCCGAACATCTTTCCCGAGATCCTGGTGATGGGCTCGCTCTGGCTTGCGAACGCGATCCGCACCGAAGC
>JAFBAK010000236.1 GCA_019247795.1 Hyphomicrobiales bacterium
GGCGCTCGCCGGGCCGGCCGGCGCGCTCTATCGGGGCGAAGCCTTCGAAAGCCTCGAGCGCGCGCTTGCCGACTACGAGCCAGCGCCATCCTCAACCGAGGCCGAGGCTTACTTCTCGGGCGAGCGTCCGGTCACGCTTCTTTACGATGAGATCGAGGCGCTCTGGGCCGCGATCGCCGAGCGTCACGACTGGAGCCAGTTCGAAGAAAAGCTCGCCGCGATCGATCTCGTGCGGGAGGCGTACGGCGTCGCGTGAAGCACCGAGGGACCACCTATTCAGCGGTCAACCGCTGGCGGCAGTCACCGGCTGCGCTTCCTGGCGCTTCGACGCCGGGCCTGACTGGCGGATGACGTCCTCGCGCTGCTTGCGGCGCACCGCATCGTCGCCACCGCGTGTCTCGCGATAGAGCTCGAGGGCCTCGAACTCTCGCGCGTCGGGCTTCTCGATGGCGAGGTCCGTATAGCTGTGGCGATCGGGCGCCGACAGCACGTCGTTGAGGATCGCCTTGCATTTGCGCCAATAGCGCCAATAGCGCCACACCTTGGTGAGCGTCTCCCCGACATAGCGCGGGTAGAAGACGAAGGGGCTTTCGATCTTCATGCCGTGCCGGCGGTCGCGCCGGAACTTGAGGCGAAAGCCGCCGCCCTCGAGCGGGTGCACGTCCTCGTAGAGCGTCATCAGCCGGAACCAGAGGATCGTCGAAAGCGTGGTTTTCGGCCGCCCGATCGGGCTCGCGGCGCTGCGCCGCAAGACCGTGCGTATATGCTCCGGCGTGTAGAAAGTGTCCCAGGCGGCCCGGTACGCGTCCTCCCACTCCGCATCCGACATCTTGGAATGATGCGCGACGCGATGGTCGAGATCGTATTTGTTGAGGTCGCCGTCCATCCAGATGCCTTTTTGCAAAAGCACCTTGTGATCCTCCGAGCCCGGCAGCGGCGTGAGGAAGAAGAATTCGAGGAGGTCGAGCGGCAATTCGCGCTTGATGATCTCGATGTCGTGAAGGATCGACTCCTTCGTGTCGGCCGGGAAGCCGAGGATATAGCCCGCATAGGTGATGGCGCCGTGGTCGCGCCATTTCTGCAGCATCTCGCGATATTCGGTGATCTTGTTCTGCCGCTTCTTCGCCGCGATCAGATTGTCCGGATTGATGTTCTCGAGCCCGATGAACACGCGGCGCACGCCCGCCTTTTGCGCCTTCTCGATGAAGTTCGGGATCTTGTGGCAAAGCGTGTCGACCTGGATGGTGAAGCCGAGATTCCAGCCATCCTTCTCGCGGATCTCGATGATCCGATCGAAAAGCGCCTCCCAATTGCGGTTGCGGGCGAAATTGTCGTCGGTGATGAAGAAGCGCTTGATGCCTTGCGCGTAGTTGTCGCGGATCGTCTTCTCGACATCGTCGGCCGTGCGGTTGCGGCTCTTGCGTCCCTGCACATTGATGATGGTGCAAAACGAGCATTGATAAGGGCAGCCCCGCCCGAGATCGATGCTCGACAGCGAACCGGAGGTGCGCAGCACATGCTTGCGCGGCAGCATGGGCGGGGGCTCGCCCTCGAGCGTCGGCATGTCGCTCAGATGGTTGTAGATGGGCTTGAGCTTTCCCGCATAGGCATCGCTGAGCACCTCGGCGAGCCGCCCATTCTCGGCCTCGCCCGCGAAGAGGGATATGCCGAGCGCTTGTGCCTCGCGCAGCTCGGACGGCATTTCTGGGAGCATGGCGAGGCAGCCCGAGACGTGGAAACCGCCGATTGCTACCGGAAGATTGGCGTCGAGGAAGGGCCTCGCGAGGTCGACAGCGCGCGGAAACTGATTGGACTGAACGCCCACGAAGCCGATGAGACACTTGCCCCCTTCCCGGCGGATGAGGTGCATGATCTCGCTTGGCCGCACGCGCCGGTTGGTCTCGTCATAAGTGTGGAGGCGAAGCTCGACATTCGACCCGAGCTGCTTGTTTCGGCTCAGCTCCTCGCTCAAACCGTTGAGGCAGGCGAGCGTGTTCGAGGGAATGGCGGAGCGGACCCATTGAATCGGATAGCCGTCGTCATCGTAATGAGTGGGCTTGATCATGACGAAATGGAAAATATCGCGCCCCTGGGGCGCTTCACCCTTCGCCATTCTCTACACCTTCCGGTCGAAGACGATCGCCTCGGTCGCTAATCTCGTAGATTGGCAAGTCCGTGAGTAAGGCGTCGCCGAGAAACCATTCTACGGCTTGAGGCCGCCCATGCCAACAACCGCGTTTCGCATGCCTTTTGCCCGGGCGCCCCTCACTCCGCCGAAAGCTCCCGATAAAGCGCCGCGACCGCCTCGGTCACATGGCGTTCGGTGAACCCTGAGAGCACGCGCTGGCGCGCCGCAGCGCCGAGGCGCTCGACGCGCGCGCAATTAGCCGCGAGCGCCACCATGGCGCGGGCGAGCGCTGGCGCGTCGCCTGGCGGCACCAATAGGCCCTCGACACCGTCGCGCACGAGCGCGCGGCAGCCTGGGACGTCGCTCGTGAGGATCGCGCGGCCGCAGCTCGCGCCCTCGAGCAAGGTGCGCGGCAGGCCCTCCCCGCCGCGCGAAACGAGGCAGCAGACATGATGCGTGCGCCACACGGCGGCAGCATCGTTCGTGCGTCCGTGCCAGGTAATTCCAGGCTCGCGGCTCCAGCTCTCGAGTGTCTGGCGCGAAAAGGCCTTCGGATTCGTCGGATCGGGCTCGCCGTAAAGCGAAAGCTCGACGGGCGCGCCCTCGGCGCGCGCGCGGCGCGCGGCCTCGACGGCGACGTCGATCCCTTTCGACCAGAGCATGCGTGCGATGATCGCGATCTTGAGCGGCGGCATAGGCGGCATCGAGCTTGGCGCATAATGATCGGGGTCGACGCCGGCACCGCCGACGATGACGACACGCTGATCATCCGCCGCGAAGCCGAGAAGTCGCGCATCATCGGGGTTTTCGAGGAGGAAGCGCGTCGTTCGTCCGTCGAGCGGCCCGCGCAGCAAGAGGCGCGTCGCGCCGCGAAGGCTGCGCGCCGCGAACGTATCGGAGGCCCCGAGAAAGCCGAGCCCGGTCACCGCGTGAACTTGGCGCCTCACGCCGGCGAGCTTTGCGGCGATGCCGCCGAGAACGATCGGCCACAACGCGATGAGATGCACGATGGCCGGCCGCTCCTTGCGCAGGATTCGCGCAAGCCCCGTGATGGTCGCGAAGGCCTGGCCGAACTCGCGCCGACCGCGGTCCGTCTCGAACGGGATGACACGCGCGCCTTCCGCTTCGATCGCGGCGCGATGCTCGCGCACCCGGCAGATCACCGCGGGTTGAAAACCCGCCTCCCGCGCGGCCCTTACCATCGGCAGGAAATGCGAGGCGAAGAACCAGTCCTCGGTGACAACGAAGATGAGAGTTGGCATCAAGCTCGCGCGTCTTCAGTGAGGCCGAGGCGAACCCTTACGGAACGGGCGCTCGCCAAACCTAAATAGGTTGCGGCCGATTCGCAAAGACGCACGGGTGGCGGTTTTTGCAGTTCAGCCCCGCCGGTATATGAGCGTGCCGGCGACCCGAAGGAGAGTGCTTAATGGATCCCATCCCCTATCGTCGCGAGACGCCGGGAACGCAGCCGCCGGCCCTTTGGCCGGATTACCGCAGCACGGTTTTGCGCTCGCCGCGCAAGCCGCTCATCGCGCTGCCTCACACGCTTTCCGAGGTGACAGGGCCGATCTTCAGCCATGACCGGCTCCAGCCCAACGATGCCGATCTTACCTCCCAGCACAAGGATCGTCCGATCGGGGATCGCATGATCGTCGCGGGGCGTGTGATCGACGAGAATGGAAGGCCGGTCGCCGGCACCCTCGTCGAGATCTGGCAGGCGAACTCGGCCGGCCGCTATTTCCACGCGCGGGATTCGCGCGATGCTCCGCTCGATCCGAATTTCACGGGCGGCGGCCGCACCATAACGGATGATGCGGGCCAATACCGTTTCATCACCATCAAGCCCGGATATTATCCGTGGCAGAACCATGAGAACGCTTGGCGCCCGGCCCATATTCATTTTTCGGTGTTCGGGCCGAGCTTCGTGACGAGGCTCATCTGCCAGATGTATTTCGAGGGCGATCCGATGCTTCCTTTCGACCCGATCTATATGAGCGTGCCGAGCGAGGCGGGCCGCAAGCAATTATGCGCCGCGTTCGATTACGACCTGACCGTGCCGGGCTTCGGCCTCGGCTACCGCTTCGACATCGTGCTGCGTGGCCGCGATGCCACGCCCTTCGAGGCTGACGACCATGCCCATTGAGAGCGGCTGGGCGACGGTCGGGCCGTTCTTTCACGCCGTCCTGCCCTGGAAGGATGGGGGCGTGATGGCGGGGCCAGAAACCAAGGGCGAGCCGATCACGATCCTCGGGCGCGTGCTCGATGCCGAGGAGAACCCGATCAACGATGCCTTGATCGAGCTGTGGCAGGCGAATGCCGGGGGCAAATACAACCACCCCGAGGACACGCAATCGGGCGAGATCGACCCGTCTTTCCAAGGATTCGGGCGGGTCGCCGCCGATGCCGAAGGCTCCTTCACGGTGAAGACGATCAAGCCCGGCCCGGTTCGCGGCCTCGGCAATTCCTGGCAAGCGCCGCACATCCAGATCTCGGTCTTCGCGCGCGGCGTGCTGAAGCGCCTCGTGACACGACTTTACTTCGAGGGCGGCCCGGGGAATGAGCATGATCCCGTCCTCGCGCTCATCGAGGACGAGGAAAGGCGCGAAACGCTCATGGCAAAGCCCGATCCGAAGGAGAGCGGGCGCTGGCACTTCACGTTGCGTCTCGGCGGTCCGCGGGAGACCGTGTTTTTCGACGTATAGAGTTATGTCTGCCGCGGTTCAATTTGCCGGCGGCTTCGGCCACGGCCTCTGCGGCCCTCGCGCCTCCTCATACCATCTGGCGATTTGCAGCACGCCGACATCATCGAAGCGTTTTCCGGCGATCTGCAGCCCGATCGGCAAGCCCTGCGCCGTGTAACCGCAATTGATCGAGGCCGCCGGCTGCTCCGACATATTGTACGGCACCGTGAAGGCGATGTGCTCGAGCGGGCGGGCGGGATCGTTCGTGGGGCAAGGCAGATCGGCCGCGAAAGGCGCGACCGGCGATACCGGCGAGAGCACGTAATCGAAGCCGGCGCACGCCGCGACGGTCGCCTGACGCGTCGCCATGACCTGGCTGAAATCCTTGAACACCTTCGCCCCGCCAAAAGGCTTTGCCGACATCGCCCAATCGACGATGAAGGGAAGCGCTTTGGCCCGCCGGGCCTCGGGCAGGCTGGAGATGTCAACGAAGGCACGCATGCGCCAGAAATGATCGAGGCCGTCGAGCATCTCGCGTGTGAGAAAAGGTCGCATCGGCTCGACCGCCGCACCAGCATCGGAGAAGGTCTTCGCCGCGGTCTCGACCGCCCTTGCCACCTCCGGCTCGACCGGCAGTCCGCAACCCGCATCGAGCAGCAACCCCATGCGCAAGCCTTTTGGTGTTTTGGCAGCAGCGTCGAACGCCAGTTCCCGATAGGGCAGACTCATATGGTCGCGCGCATCGGGCTTCGAGACGACGCTCATCAGAAGCGCCGAATCCGCCACAGTCCGCGTCATGGGGCCGGCGACACGTCCGATATAGGGCGGGTCGATCGGAACGAGGCCGAGGCTCGGCTTCAGGGCGAAGATGCCGCACCAGGTCGCGGGAAGGCGCACCGAGCCGCCGATGTCGGTGCCGAGATGCAAGGGCCCGTAGCCGGCGGCCGCCGCGGCGCCCGCGCCTGCCGAGGAGCCGCCCGGGTTCTTCGTCAAATCCCACGGATTTCGCGTCAAAGGATGAAAGCTCGAGAGCCCGGACGAGAGCATGCCGTAATCGGGCATTGTGGTCTTGCCGAGGATCACGGCGCCCTCTTCGCGTACTCGCGCGGCAGGGGGCGCGTCGGCAGGTGCCGGCGCAAGATCGGCGGCAGCGGTGCCGAGCGGCACCGGCACGCCTTTGGTCGCGATATTGTCTTTGATCGTGATCGGGACCCCGTCGAGCGCGCCTTGCGGCTCACCGTGACGCCAGCGCGCTTCCGCGCGAGTCGCGGCCGCGAGTGCGGCTTCAGGATCGAGCCTGTAGGTCGCTTTCAGGTGCGGCTCAAAACTCGCGATGTGATCGAGAATGGCGCGGACCACCTCGACGGGCGACAAGGCTTTTTTGCGGTAAGCCTTTAGGAGGTCCACGGCAGAAAGATCATGAAGCGACATGAAGGCTCGCAATCGAATCGAGGTTGAGCTCGTGAATTCGTCTTGGGGAAGCGGAAACGAGTTGGCGCAGCATCTCGCTCGGTCGATGAGAAGAACACCGCGAACCCGATCCTGCCAACCTTATCCTGCCAAATCTCATCCTGTCATGTGAGTCGTCAGGCTGCTACTTGAAAAGAGCCCTGCGGCCACCCCAGATGATAGCGCGCAGGCGGATCCTTCGATGCGAGCTTCGGTTTCGCGCGATGGATCCACGAGGGACAGTGAAGTCGTGGTCGGGTCTTTCCGGCAGATGGTTCCCTGTCGGGGCCGGACCCCGGACCGCCATCCGAAGGAGGTTGCGATGATCAACTGCTCTTCCGCCACGGACCGGGGTTTTCGCGGCTTTCAGCCGGTCGAGCTCGTGGCGATGATCCTCGGTTTTGTTTTCTTCTGGCCGATCGGGCTCGCCATCCTGGTCTTCAAGCTCTGTGGCGGCCAATTCCCGCGTTTCGCCGGGGCCGAGTGGCAGAACGGGCCTTGGGGAAGCGGCTCCTTGTCGAGCTGGGCCGACAGGTTTTGGGGCGGCGCGACGAGATCGGGCTTCCAGGGCTGGTCCGAAACGCGCAACTCGAATCAGGCCTTCGAGGACTACAAGCGCTCGACGCTCGAGCGCCTCGAAGCCGAACGGCGCAAGCTTGCCGAGGAAGAGCGCGCCTTCGCGGATTTCCTGCGTGAATTGCGGACGGCTCGCGACCGTGAGGAGTTCGACCGTTTCATGCAGTCGCGCCGCCAGCAGGGGAACGCCAACGGCTCGCCGAGCGCTTGATCCGCGCACCCTCCTGAAGCTTTTTGCGGCAAAGGGCGGCTCTCGGGAGCCGCCCTTTCGAATGCAAGCGAGGCGAGAAATTTCCCCTCAAGCTCGATGCCGCGCCCGGGGAGTTTCGTCCGCCGTCACGGCTTCGCCCTGATCTTGGAGCGCCTGTAATGCGCGCTCGCTTTGGCGCGATTGCCGCAGACGCTCATCTCGCACCATCGTCGGGAGCGGTTCTTCGTCATGTCGAAGAACACCCAGCCGCAATGTTCCCCCGAGCACTGCTTGAGCCGCTTCGGATCAGACTCACGTAAGATTCCGATTGCCGATAGCGCAATCGGGCCGAGGATCGTTTCCGGAACGGGAGCTTGCGTCGGCCAGCGCCAGCGCGCCCCTTCTTCACCCATCTCGAGCGTCGCCTTGGCGAGGGCCGAGGCACAGCACGCGGCAAGATGCGACAAGTCCTTTTCCGCCGGCGGCATGCCTCGTGCAATGGCGACGGTGACCCCGTGTACGGCCTCGCGCAAGGTGAGAGCATCACACAAGAACCCGGCGAATTCCCTGTCCTTGCGCGACAGCCTCGCCCTCACTCGTTTCGCGGTGCCTTCGTCGATGAGCCCTGCATGCAGCGACCAGGCGACGACGTCATCGTCCTCGCCCAAATGCTCGATCGCGCGCTTGCCGCCGCGTCCGCTTTGCGTGTTGGCGAAGTCGAGCGCCAACCCCCCTGCGATCAAGGGCAAAGCGCCGGCCCGAGACTTGGGATCGAGCGACTTGGAAATCTCCGTTCTGGGTGAAGCGCCCATGTGATTTGGCCAATCTAACCGCTAAAACCAATTTTACCCATCCTGTATCTTCTGCTTGTCTCCAATGTCAAAGCGATTTGCGAACGTTGCAACAAAAGTGACGGCCTGGAGCTCGTCGGCGTCGCCGGGGTTGCGATGATACTGCGGGCGTCCTGAGGCCGCCTGTTCATCTGGAAGACTTGCTCACAGGCGAAGGCTCCAAAGCAGCGCGCCTTCGCGATCTCGTCTTCGAAGAAGTGCGCCTGCGGTGAAGGCTTCCGGACAGCGACGTGAAGGCACAGGTTGCGCTCCAACAGAAAAACCCGTCAATTGATCATGGATTTAGAGCAAGTCTCGACGTTCGGCGAAAATAATCCCTGGTCACCTGCATTCATCCGCCGTCGTATTTTCTCCGCAACAATCGAGAGGATGGTTGGAACAAGGTTGGCCGAGTGGAAGTTTTGCCGGCTGATACTGGGGCCGGCATTCGCTCATCTCGCATCATTTGACCGGAGAACCAGCAATGACCTCATCGATCAGATGCTTTTTCGGAACGATCGCATTCGTCATCGGTGCGACGCTCATTTCATCGCCTCCGGCCCAGGCCCAAACTCAGGTCGGGACCTTGAATTGCGACACTTCCGGGGGAATCGGCCTGATCATCACCTCGCAACAGCGGATCAACTGCACTTTCCAGACCATCAACCGGCGCATCGAGGGATATTACGGGACCATCAGCAAGTTCGGACTCGACATCGGCGCGACGACGAGGGGCGTCATGGTTTGGCAGGTTTTCGCGCCGAGCACGGATTTCGGCCCCTGGGCGCTCGAGGGCGACTATGTCGGCGCATCCGGGCAAGCCACGGCGGGGGTCGGCGCGAGCGCCAATGTGCTTGTCGGCGGCTTCAACCGCTCGTTCAGCCTCCAGCCGCTTTCAGTTGGTGCGCAAACCGGCCTCAACCTCGCGCTCGGGGTTGCAAATCTCACACTTGTTGGACGCCGCCGGAGATAGCTCATCGGAAAACGATGCGCGAGGGCGGAGGGCGCGAGCCCTTCCGTCCTCACACGGGCATCTGATGATGACGACGGCTTGCCGTTGAAGTCGGGCCTTTGTGCCCGCGCATCCATGGGTTACAAATCTGTGAAAGGCGGATTCGCGGACACGGGCGCCGAGCACGGTGCCGAGCCCGTACAAGAATACCGCAGGGTTGAGCTTGAGGCAGACGCCTCGGGCGGAATGCTTTCAGGAGGGTGCGATGAGCATGAAGGCAATTCTCGTTCCGCTCGAACAGAATGATTATACGCAATCCGTGCTCACCTCGGCACATCTGCTTGCGAGCCGCTTCGGCGGCCACGTCCAGGGCTTCGCCTTTTTCCCCATGTACGAGGTATATGGTTTCGGCGACATGACGCCGCTCTGGGTGACGGAAGGGCGTCCTTCCGAGGAGCTTGCCGGCGAGGCGCGCAAGGTCTTCGACCGTTTCATGCGTCAAGAGGCGCCATCGGCCGTCACACAGGCCAAGCCCGTGTCCTTCAGCTGGCTTACCGAAGCCGATCCCGGAGACATCTTCGTCGCCAGCCACGCGCGCGTGTTCGACATCACGATCCTGGGCCGGCCAGGCTATGATCCGTCAGGGCCTCGCTCCTCGACGCTCGAGGCCGTGCTTTTCGAAAGCGGGCGGCCTTGCCTGATCGCGCCGCCCACGCCGCCGCGCGAACTCGGTGACAACATCGTCATCGCCTGGAATCGCAGCACCGAGACAGCGCTTGCCGTGGCCCATGCGATGCCGCTTTTGCATCAGGCGAAGCGCGTCACCATCCTCACCGTCGAGGGCGGCACGGTACCCGGACCGAGCGGCGAGCAGCTCGCCAATTGCCTCAAGCTCAACGACATCGAGACCCAGGCCGTGACGATCAACCCGGGAAAACGCACGAGCGGCGAGATGATCCTCGATTATTCAAGCTCGATCGGCGCCGATCTCCTCATCAAGGGAGCCTATACGCAGAGCCGGTTGCGCCAGATGATCTTCGGTGGCGCCACGAGCCACATCCTCGGCAATGCGGCGTTGCCCGTCTTCATGGCGCGTTAGACGTAAGGCGCCTCGCCGAACGTCATTCATGGGATCGAGCGACAATCTTCCCCCGCGCGGGCTCGCCGTCAGGGTGCGAAAGGCGGCGAAGAAATCCGCATCCTCGCGGCAATGGCTCACGCGGCAGCTCAACGATCCTTATGTGGCGATGGCCAAACGCGAGGGGATGCGCTCGCGCGCCGTCTACAAGCTCAAGGAGATCGATGAGCGTCATCACCTTTTCCGGCGCGGCGGACGTGTCGTCGATCTCGGAGCCGCCCCCGGCGGCTGGTCGCAATACGCAGCCGAGCGCGTAGCGGCCAAAAGCGGCGAAGGGCGCGTCGTCGCGATCGACCTTCTCGAGATCGAGCCCATCGATGGCGTCACCTTCGCGAGGCTCGATTTCCTCGATTCCGATGCGCCGGGCTGGATCACGGGTGCGCTCGGCGGCAAGGCCGATGTCGTGCTTTCCGACATGGCGGCGAACACGACCGGCCATCGCAAAACGGATCATCTGCGCATCATGGGGCTCGCCGAGGCCGCCGCCGAATTCGCCCGCGAGATTCTGGCTCCGGGCGGAGCGTTCCTGGCGAAGGTCCTGCAAGGTGGCACGGAGAGCTCGCTGCTCGCCTCCCTCAAGCGCGACTTCAGCCGCGTCAGGCATGTGAAGCCCGCCGCGAGCCGTGCCGATTCCGCCGAGCTCTATTTGCTCGCGACCGGTTTTCGCGGCGAAGCCGGTGCGAGGTGAAGGAGCTCGACGCTCAGCAAGCAAGAAAGAAATCACTCATGCGGAAATTGCGCCCTCTCTCCCCCAAAAGCTTGGCGGCCCCGCTCGCCCGTTACAGCCCGGCGATCGAAGTTCCGGCCGGCGCACGGCTCGTCTTCCTCTCAGGCCAGCTCGGGATCGACCAGAACGGCGAGACGCCCGAAAGCGCACAGGCGCAGGCGGAGCTTTGCTTTCAGGCGATCCGAGCCCTGCTTGCCGAAGCCGACATGGAGTTTTCCGACATCGTCCGCCTCAATGCCTTCGTGAGCCGCGACGCCTATCTCGCGGATTACATGCGGGTGCGCGACCGCCATGTCGGTGATCCACCTCCCGCCTCGACCTTGATGATCGTTTCGGGCTTCTCGCGCCCGCAATTCAAGGTCGAGGTCGAATGCGTTGCCGCTAAGGTGGATTGAGGATCGCGCCATCCTATCCGATCATCCCCGCGCAGGCGGGAACCAGTTCTTCTCAGGCTTGAGCTTTTAAATCCCGGGTTCCGCTTTCTCGGCAAAGAGCGGTGAAATGGAGGGGAGACCGAAGGTGTCCGGAGGCCACGCCAGCATAGCGGCCTCACTCGGCGCGCTCCGCCCGAATCAAGTCCGTCCGACCCTCCAGAGGGAGAGATTTGGCGCCCTTCAAACCGTGAGATAGCGCTCGCGCACGCCCGCCTCCGCCGCGAGGGCGGCGCTCGTGCCGCTCCAGACCACCTTGCCTTTCTCGAGCACGAGGTGACGATCGGCGACCTTCATTATGGCGTCGAGACTCTTGTCGATGAGGAGAATGGCCTGGCCATCCCGCTTGAGGCGCGTCAGCGCTGCCCAGATCTCGGCGCGTGCAAGTGGCGCGAGCCCCTCCGTCGCCTCGTCGAGGATGAGAAGCTTGGGGTTCGTCATCAAGGCGCGCCCAATGGCGAGCATTTGCTGCTCGCCGCCGGACAGTTGCCAGCCGAGGTGACGGCGCCGTTGCGCGAGCCGCGGGAAGAGGCGCTCGACGCCTTCGCGCGTCCAGCGGGGCCGCCCGAAACGAGAGGCGGCGGTGGCCACGAGGTTTTCCTCGACCGTGAGCGTCGGAAAAACCTGGCGGCCCTCCGGAACGAGCCCGATTCCCGCTTGCGCCACCCGAAAGGGCGGCGCGCCCGTGAGCGCCACTCCCTCGAAACTCACGCTGCCGGCGCTCGGCCGCAAGAGGCCCATGACGGCCTTGACGAGGGTCGATTTGCCCATGCCATTGCGGCCGAGCAAGGTCACCACCTCGGCCGCCCTAACCTCGAGATCGACGCCGAAGAGCACGCGCGCCGTGTCATAGCCCGCCTCGAGTTTCTCGACCCTCAGCATGGTGGGCGAGCGAATTGCGGTGACAGTGCACTTGATTCAGCCATCTCCTGCAGAAGTGGAAGGAGCCGAATTAAGTGCACTGTCGTTGTAATTCGCATCATGCCGCCTCGCCGAGATAAGCGGCGCGCACTTGCGCATCGGCGCGCACGTTATCGGGTTTTCCGGTGACCATGATCGCGCCATTGACGAGAACGCTGATCCGGTCCGCGAGAGCGAACACCGCCTGCATGTCGTGCTCGATGAGAAGGATCGTGCAATGCGCCTTGAGGTCGCGAAGAACCCCGACCAGCGCCTCGCCGTCGCCCGCGCCCACCCCCGCCATCGGCTCGTCGAGAAGCAGAAGCTTCGGCTCGAGCGCGAGCGCGAGCGCAAGTTCGAGGCCGCGTTTCTCCCCATACGAGAGCGTGCCGGCGATCCGATGCGCCTGCTCGGCGAGGCCGACATGACGCAGAGCCTGCATGGCCTCCCCGTTGAGCTTCGGTTCACGCGATGCGTCGCCGAAGAAGCGCAAGCTCGATCCGGAACGCGATTGCACCGCGAGCGCCACGTTCTCGAGCGCCGTGAAGCGCGGCAAGATCGAGGTGATCTGAAAGCTGCGCACGAGGCCGCGGCGGGCTCGCGCATGCATCTTCAAGCCGGTCACCTCCTCGCCGTCGAAGACGATGCGTCCGCTGTCGCACGCAATCCAACCCGAGATTTGATGGATGAGGCTCGTCTTGCCGGCGCCATTCGGCCCGATGAGCGCGTGCAGTTCGCCTTTGGGAATGTCGAGCGAGACCGCATCGGTCACGCGCAGCGCGCCGAAGCTCTTGCTCACATGTTCGAGCCTCAGCAAGTCGTCAGCCATGCCGACGGCCCGTGAGCAGGCCGAGAAGGCCGCCGCGCGCGAAGAGGACCACCAGGACGAGGAACGGCCCGAAGATCACGCGCCAATGTTCGGTGAAACCGGAGAGCAGCTCTTCGGTGAGGACCACGAAAAGCGCGCCGAGGATCGCACCGTCGAGCGAGGCCATACCGCCGAGCATCACCATGATGATGAGATCGCCCGAGCGCTGCCAGGTCATGAAGGCAGGGCTCACGAATTCGGATTGCTCGGCGAGAAGAAAACCCGCGAGCCCGGCGATCATCCCGGAGATCACAAAGGCGACGAGGCGGAACGGATAGGGGTCGAAGCCGATGGCGGCGATGCGCGTCTCGTTCTCCTTGGCGCCTCGCAGCACCCGTCCGAAGCGCGATCGCACCACCGCCCGCGCAAAGAGATAGACGGCGAGAAGCATCGCCAGCGAGACGTAGAAGAACACCCGATGATCGGCGAGAAGGTCGCGCCCGAAGATGGTGCTGCGATTGGCGAGCGTGAGCCCATCATCCCCGCCATACGCCTTGAGCGAGTTCGCCACGAAATATGCCATCTGGCCGAAGGCGAGCGTGATCATGATGAAATGCACGCCGCGTGTCTTGAGCGAGATCGCGCCCGTCGCGAGCGCGAAAAAGCCGCTCGTGGCGAGCGCGGCGAATAGCAACAGGAAAGCGTCATCGATGCCGCTTGCGGTGAGGATGCCGGCCGCGTAGGCGCCGATGCCGATGAAGGCCGCATGGTCGAAGCTCACGAGCCCGCCAGAGCCGAGCGCGAGGTCGAGCCCAAGCGCCGCAATGGCGAAGATAACGCAACGCGTGAAGAGCGCGAGCACGTAACGGTCAGGCCCGACAAGGCCGAGAAGCGGAGCGAGCGCGAGCGTCGCGAAAAGCAGCACGGGCACGATGAGACGCGAGCGGTCGCGTGGCGCGACCTGCGTCATCGGCATCGAGGCGGCGATATCTTGCATGGCTCAAGCTCGCGCCGGAAAAAGACCGGCGGGCTTGAAGAAGAGCACCGCTGCCATCAGCACATAGATGAGGGTCGAGGCGAGCGCCGGCCCCGCCTGGTTGGCGGCCGATGACGAGAGCATGTGGCGCAAGATGTCGCTCGCAAAGGAGCGGCCGAGCGTATCGACGAGGCCGACGAGGAGTGCGGCGATGAAAGCCCCGCGCACCGAACCGATGCCGCCGATGACGATCACCACAAAAGCGAGAATCAGGAGGTTGTCGCCCATATTGGGCTCGACCGCGAAAATGGGCGCCACCATCGCGCCCGCGAAGCCGGCGAGCATCGCGCCGATCCCGAAGATGATCATGAACAGGCGCCCGATATTCACGCCGAGTGCCGATACCATCGGTGCATTCGACGCCCCGGCGCGCACCAGCATGCCGATGCGCGTGTGGTTGACGAGGACGTGGAGAAGGAGGCCTACACCAATGCCCGCGCCGATCACGACCAAGCGATAGACTGGGTAGAGAAGCCCGGGCATCAAGCGAATGCTGCCCGAAAGCACCTCGGGCATCGGCATGGCGAGCGAAGTCGAGCCGTAGATCATGCGTACCGCCTCGTTGAGGAAGAGGATGACCCCAAAGGTCGCGAGCACCTGATCGAGATGATCGCGCCCGTAAAGATGGCGAAAGATCGCGACCTCGAGCGCAAGGCCGGCTGCCAGAGCGCCGACGAGGGCGAGAATGATCGCGAGAAGGAAATTCTGCGTCGCCCCATAGGCGGTGACCGCGAAATAGGCGCCCAGCATATATTGTGCGCCATGCGCGAGGTTGATGAAGTCCATCACCCCGAACACGAGGGTGAGGCCGGCCGCGATCAGAAAGAGAAGCACGCCGAGCTGCAGCCCGTTGAGCGTCTGCACGGCGAGGAGGGCCGTCGACATGAGTTTCTGCGTCTCTCCCTGATGGGCCCGGCCCGTCCGATGAACGTTCTTTGTCGGACAAAACGCATGAAGCCGCAACGGTCGTCGCGGCTCCCGTAGCCGCGGTGAGCCGTCGCTCGCGACCCGCTAGACCTCGCCCAATGCCTCGCGGCGGTGCCGATCCAGCTCGGCGCTGTAGCGGCGCAGCACATGCGCCTCGGTAAGGAGACCGACGATGCGGCGCGTGTCGCGCGTATCCACGACGGCGATCGAATCGGTTTCGAGCCGGTCGAAATCGCGCGCCGCCTCCTTGGCGTTCATGGACGGCAGAAGCATGTCGTCGCGCTGATAGGCGAGATCTTCGATGAGCCCCGCCGAGCCTAAAGTATCGAGCTCGTGCGAATGCACGTTCGCGACCTCGACGAGCCCGGCATAGCGCCCGGCTTCATCGGCCGCGATCACCGTTTTTGCCGAGCCGAGCGGGAATTTTTCGCGGAACGCCTCGAAGCTCATGTTGTTGCGCACGATCGGTGCATCGCGACGCATGAGGCTGTCGACAGTGAGCGACCGGATCCAGCCGACATCCTGCGCACTGCGGATCGATTCGCCGCGCAAATGGAAGCGCCAAGTGGCGAAGGAATAGCCGAAGGTCTCACGCGCTGTGAGCGAGGCGGCGAGCACGCAGAGCATCACCACGCCCGCCATGCCGAAATCGCCGGTGACCTCGAGCGCGAGCACGATCATCGTCAAGGGCGCGCCGATGATGGCTGCGGCAAGCCCGCTCATGGCCGCGACCGCGAACAGCGGAATGGCCTCGGGCGCCGCCACGCCTCCGAGCACGAGCAAGCCGCCATAGAGCTTGCCGAGCACGATGCCGAGGAAAAGCGAAGCGAAGAACAGGCCGCCACGAAAACCCGAACCGATCGACACTGCGGAGGCCAGCGACTTCAGCACCACCACGAGCGCCAGGAAGGCGAGCGTCTGCTCGGTCCGAATGGCGATCTGCAGGGCGCCGTGGCCAGCCGAGAGCACTTGGCCGGTGACCTGCGCCAGGATCCCGAGCACGACGCCGCCCAGCGTGGGGCGCAGCCACGATGGAATCCACGCCTGCCGCATGGCCTGCTCGACGAGCGTCACGACGCGCATGATGAGGATACCCGCGCCCGCGCAGACGATGCCGAGAAGCAGCATGAACGGATAATGTCTGAGGTCCACGGTCGGCACGGCGATCGCGACGACGAAGGCGGGTTGCCACAGGACGCGCGCGACGAGCGTGCCCATGAAGGCGGCAACCGCGACCGGCGCGAGCGTGGCGATCGTGTAGAGGCCGATGATCAGCTCGAAGGCGTAAGCGGAAGCCGCGAGCGGCGCGTCGAAGGCGGCAGCGATGGCACCGGCCGCGCCGCAACCGACGAGCGTGCGCAGGTCGTTGCGGCGCAGCCCGAAGAACTGCCCGAGGCGTGAGGCCGCGCCCGAGCCGATTTGGGTGTAGCCGGCCTCGAGGCCGATAGAGGCGCCGAAGCCGTTGGAGATCACGTTCTGGACGGCGACGATGAAGCTGTCCGTGAGCGACAGCTTTCCGCCATGCAGCGCGTTCGCCTCGATGGGGTCGACCGGGATTCGCTCGCGCCATTGGGAGTAGGCCCATAGCACCGCGCCGAGGAGGGCTCCGCCCACGGCGGGCGCGAGCAGCGAGGAAAGAAACGGCAGGCTCGGTGCGCCGCTCACGCCCGTATGCGAGTTGACGTGGAAGATCAGCCGATGCGCGACCACCACGATATAGGACATGCCGCAGACCATGGCGCCGGCGAGCCCGCCGGCCACGGCGGCCAGCGCCGTGAGCCATACTTCGCTCGTGCGAACCAGGGCGCGCAGATGGTCGGGTGCGCGACGCAAACTGAATGGCGCCCGCGATATCGCGCGGCCCGCCGCGGTGACGCGTGCATGGAGATTGGAACGAGCCGAGAGGACAGCGTCGAAGTTCATCGCCGTCAAAACAACGCCATGGGTCGGGCCCAAAAGCCCGCCCTTGTTGGATTATCCGCTCCTAAGCGGCTTATCCTACTCAATGCAATGATTTTCATGAACGGCAAATGACCGCGTTGCGGCGCTATTGCGACTGCGCCTCTCTTTCCCGGTGGAAGCGCTGGCGACGAAGAAACTCCAGGATCGGCGATGCGCCCTCGCAGATCATCATCGGTGTTCGCGTGAACGCAGATTGCTCCAAACGAAAGCATTTATTGACCATAACGACACAATTCGGAAGCGCATCAGGTAATATTGCAAGTTCCACAGCCAGATGAGAGCGCGATCGCAGTGAACGATGCTCCGCCTCGCAGGCGTTGCGCTCCAGCGGCGTAACCCGGGCGGCAAGGCTTCAGTTGGAACGCGCCTTACCTCGCAAGCGCGCCGTGACTTCGATCTCGACCTTCATCTCGGGCTTGAGCAAGCCGGCAACTACGACGATCGTGGCCGCGGGGCGGATGGCATGCAGACGCTCGCCGCAGACGCGCAGGACCGGCTCTTGGAAACTCGCATCGGTGACGTAGTAGGTGGCGCGCACCGCGGCCTCGAGTGACGATCCGACATCAGCGAGCACCTTGGCGATCGTGTCGAAGCAGTTTCGCGCCTGCGCCGTCACGTCCTCCGGCATCTCCATCTTCACATAATCGTAACCGGTGGTGCCGGCGACGAAGACGTAATCGCCGTCGGCCACGGCGCGCGAATACCCGTAGCTCGTCTCGAACGGCGAGCCCGTAGAAATCAATCGACGTTCGGCCATGACACCACCTCTCTGCCACTGCTCTCGATGCCGGAGCTTTATCGGCTTGGCAATGGGCGTGCGTCGAGATCTGGATCGGCCCGCTCAAGTGACCGCCGAAAGCGGCGTCGCGACTTCCTCGAGCGACTTGCGCTCGGCCCGAACCGCGAAGAGCCCCGCGATGATCGCCGCACCGATCATGAGCGCCGCGCCGAACGTATACCCCGCGAACACCGAGGCGCGCGACCCGCTCTCGATGAGCGCGCCGAAGAGGAGGGGAGCGACGACCCCGCCGAGCCCTGTGCCCACGGCGTAGAAGACCGCAATCGCCAAGGCGCGGATCTCGAGCGGGAACGTTTCGCTCACCGTGAGATAGGCCGCGCTCGCCGCCGGCGAGGCGAAGAAGAAGATCACCATCCAGGCGAGCGTCTGGCCGGATGCGGACAACACTCCCGCCGCGAAAAGGCCGCCGCAGGCGACGAGCAGCACGCCCGAGAGCGCGTAAGTCGTCGCGATCATCACGCGTCGTCCCAAGCTGTCGAACAGCCGGCCGAGGATGACGGGCCCGAGAAAATTGCCGAGCGCGAAGGGCAAGATGTACCAGCCGACATCGGATGAGCTCACGCCGTAGAATTTCGTCAGCACCAGCGCATAGGTGAAGAAGATCGCGTTGTAGAAGAAGGCTTGTGCCGCCATCAGCGCGAGACCCACCAAGGTGCGCTGGCGATGGCTGCGGAAGAGCGTGACGAAAACTTCTTTCAACGGCGTGTGGCTGCGGGCTCTCAGGCGGATCGCGGCGTTGGCGTCGACCGGCGCGAGTTCGTGTCCGGCGGCGCGGAACCGTTCCTCGATGCCTTCGGCGACGGCCCGCGCCTCGGCCTCGCGGCCGTGCAGCGCGAGCCAGCGCGGGCTTTCGGGGATCCACATGCGCATGAGAAAGACCACGAGGCCGAGCGCTGCGCCGATGAGGAAGCAGGCGCGCCATCCGGTCTCCGGGTCGATGATGCGCGGATCGAGGAGCACGATCGCGCTTCCGGCGCCCACCGCGGCTCCGATCCAGAAGCTGCCATTGATCACGAGGTCGGTGAAGCCACGGTAGCGAGCCGGCACCAACTCCTGGATGGTCGAGTTGATCGCCGTGTATTCGCCGCCGATTCCGGCGCCCGTAAGGAAGCGGAAGAGCCAGAAGCTCCAGCCGCTCCAGGACAAGCCGGTGAGCGCGGTTGCGGTGAGATAGACCACGATCGTGGTGAAGAACAGCTTTTTGCGGCCGAGCCGGTCGGTGAGCCAGCCGAAGAAAAGCGCGCCGAGGACCGCACCGAGAAGGTAGGCGCTGCCGGCAAGGCCGACATCGCGGTCCCCGAAGTGGAGAGCCGGGCTTTCCTTCAAGGCGCCCGCGACCGAACCCGCGAGCGTCACCTCGAGCCCATCGAGGATCCAGGTGATGCCGAGCGCGACGACGACGAGCGTGTGGAAACGTCCCCAAGGCAGCCGTTCGAGCCGAGCCGGGATGTCGGTCGAGAACTCACGCGGCGAAGTGTCCGAAGCCTCGACGGGCGCGCCTTTCGCCTCATCATCTTGCCCCATGGCGTGACCGCCTTCTCCGTAAATGAGCAATCGCGCTCGTGCGATCGAGGAAGGAACCGATGCCGATTAAATAGCGGAGGTCGGTGTTTCGGCCAGGGCGAAGCCTGTGCGTTCTTCTTTCCGGACTTTCGCCATCGCCGGTCAGCCTGTGCTCACGCGGCCTGCTTGATGGGCTTGCTTGACGGGCTTGGCGCTCCGCTTGAATCTCGAAAGCCGGAACGGTGCGGGGTCGACGCAGGGCGGCGCGCCCGTCGCAAGCTCGCCGGCAAGCCTTCC
>JAFBAK010000317.1 GCA_019247795.1 Hyphomicrobiales bacterium
GAGGGCTCGCGCTCGTTCCATTGCAAATTGGGATCGACGACACGCGGGTCGGTAAGCATCACGCGGCGCACCTCCTCGGCGATTTCACGCAGCCGCAACGGATCGGTGCCGACCACGCGGAACTCGACCGGGTAATCGACTGGTGGACCGAAATCGAAACGCGTGACGCGGACCCGCGCGCCCGACAGCCCGCCCTCCGCGAGCGCCTTCTCGATCCTCGCCTTGACGCGCTCGCGTGCGTCCACATCCGGCGGCAAAATCACGATCTGTGCATAAGCGCTGTCGGGAAGCTGTGGGTTGAGGCCGAGCCAGAAACGCGGCGAACCCTGACCCACATAGGTCGTGTAGGAGCGGATGTCCGGATCGCCGGCGATGATCTTCTCGCCCTCGCGAGCGGCCGCATCCGTGGCCTCAATCGACGTTCCGGCCGGCATGCGAATCTCGAAGAACAGCTCGGGCCGATCGGAGGTGGGAAAAAACTGCTGCTGCACATGCCCGAAGGCGACGACCGCGACGGCGAATATGCTGAGCGTCGCAAGCGTCACGGTGCCACGACGGCGCACGCAAAAGCCGACGATGCGGCGCAAGAGATTGTAGCTGCGCGTCCGATAGATGGCTTCCGGATCCGCATTTTCCGCATCCGCATTTTCCGGATTCATATTTTCCGGATTCACATTTTCCGGATTCACATGGGCGCTCGCGAGCTTTTTGCGGTCGGGCAAGAGGAGCACGCCGAAGAGCGGCGTGAACAGCACCGCCACGACCCAGGAGGCAAGAAGCGCGATCGCGACCACCCAGAAGATGCCGCCCGCGTATTCGCCGACCGCCGACACCGCAAAGCCGATGGGCACGAAGCCGATGGCGGTGACGAGCGTACCGGTGAGCATGGGAAAGGCGGTCGATGTCCAGGCGAAGGCGGCGGCTCGCGTGCGCGACCAACCCTGCTCCATCTTCACGACCATCATCTCGACCGCAATGATCGCATCATCGACGAGAAGGCCGAGCGCGATGATCAGGGCGCCGAGCGTGATGCGGTTGAGGTCCATTGCGAGCCCGCTCATCACGAGCGCGACGACGGCGAGGACCAGCGGCACCGAGGTCGCGACGACGATGCCGGTGCGCCAGCCGAGAGAGAGGAAGCTCACGCCGAGAACGATGACAAGCGCCTCGGCGAAGGAGCGCAGAAACTCGAAGACGGCGCGGTCGACGACCGCCGGCTGATCCGCGATCTGCGTCACGTCGATGCCGACCGGCATCGTGGCAAGATGCGCAGCGAGCGCCTCCTTCACCTCTTTACCGAAGGTGATGATGTTGGCGCCCTTCGCCATGACGACGCCCACGCCGAGCGCCGGTCGCGAATCCTGGCGCACGAGGAAACTCGGCGGGTCCGCATAGCCGGCCGACACCTTGGCGATGTCGCCGAGCGCGAAGGTCACGCCATTCACCGAGACCGGCGTCGCCTTGACCGCTTCGACGCCGTCGAGCGCGCCCGTCACGCGCAGGGGGATGTGCTGACCGTCGGTCTCGAAAGTGCCGGCGGCCGTCACGGCGTTCTGCTTGGCGAGGCTGTCGAAAACGGTCTGCGGAGAGATGCCGAGGCTCGCAAGCTTCGCGGTGTCGAAATCGACGAAGATCGTCTGCTGCTGGGCGCCGTAGATATCGACCTTGGTGACGTTCTCCACCCGCAACAACGCTTTCTTCAAGTCTTCGGCCGCGTCCTTGAGTTGCCGATAGGAGGCGTTCGTGCCCGTGAGCATGAAGAGGAGACTGTCGACGTCCCCGAACTCGTCATTGACGTCTGGCCCGACGAGGCCGGCCGGCAAGTCGGAGCGGATGTCGGTGAGCTTCTTGCGCAGCTGGTAGAAGAGCTCAGGCACGGCGCTTGGCGGCGTGTCGTCCCGGAAGGACAGCTGCAAGGCCATGAAGCCGGGCGTGACATAGGTGCGCGCCCGGTCGAAGTAAGGAAGCTCCTGCAGTTTCTTCTCGATCGGGTCGGCGACCTGATCCTGCATCTCGCGCGAGGTAGCGCCGGGCCAGGTCGCGGTGACATTCGCGACCTTGATGGTGAAATTGGGGTCCTCGGCACGGCCTAGTCTGGTGTAGGCGAACGCACCGCCAAGCGCGAGCGCGATCACGAAGAAGAGGGCGAGCGGCCGATGCGCGATCGCCCAGGCCGAGAGGTTGAAGCGGGAGTTTTCGGCCACCTCAGCGAGGCGGCGAGGCTGGAATGGGGATGTGTCCATGATCTGCCACCCTCACGCGCTGGGGCCGTTCACGGGGCGCACCGCATCACCGTCGTGCAGCTTCTGCACGCCGAGCGCGATCACGGCCTCGCCCTCCGCGAGGCCCGATGTGATGATCGCGTCCTTTGCGTCGTAGCCGGCGATCACCACCGGGCGGCGCACCAGCTCCTTCGATTGCGGATCGATGACGAAGACGCTCGCCCCCTTGCCATCGTCGAGAATAGCGCCGAGCGGGAGCCGCGCGACCGAGGGCGAGGCGTCGGTGATCGTCACGGTCGCGCTCATGCCGAGCTCGATTTGGTCACTCGGGCGCTCGATTGTGAAGCGCGCCGGATAGGTCCGCGTCGCCGGATCGGCCGAGGGGGTGAGCTCGCGCAGCTTGGCCGCATGGACCTCGTCGGGTTGCGACCACAAGGTGACGCTCGCATGACCCGTGCGGACGCGCTCGAGAAGCGCTTCAGGGATCGAGACGTCGGCCTCCGGCTCGCCCGCATGGGCGAGGGTGACCACCGCCTGGCCCGATGCCACCACCTGGCCGGGCTCGGCCAAGGTCGCGGTGACGACGCCATCGGCGTCGGCGACGAGCGTCGCATAAGAGAGCGCGTTCTGCTGAAGCGCCACCGCTCTTTCGGCTTGCACGAAGGCGCCGACCGCCTGATCGGCCGTCGCGCTCGCCTTGTCGAGATCGGAAGCGGTGGACCAGCCCCTGGTCCGAAGTTGCGCGACGCGGTCTCGCTCGGCGACCGTCTGGTCACGCGCGGCGCGAGCCGCGGAAAGCGCCGCTTGCGCCTGTTGCAGCTGCAGCTCCCAATCGGTCCGATCGAGGATGGCGAGCGGCTGGCCGGCTTTCACCACGGCGCCCCGGTCGACGAGTCTTTGCGCGATTTTGCCGGTCACACGAAAGCCGAGATTGCTCTCGACGCGCGCCTTGATGGTGCCAACGAGATTTCGAGGCGCGACCGCGGGCGCAAAATGCACCGTCACCACGAGCACAGGATGTTCGGTGCGGCTTTCGCTTCGCGCGGCCGGCTTGCCGCAAGCGCAAAGCCCGAGGGCCAGCGCGACGGCTCCGACGACGCGGACGCTTGCGGACATACGCCGCTTGTGACGTTCCTTGCTCATGCTCAGTCTTTCGGCCGTGAGAGTGGGACCACTTCCGCGCCAGGCACCTGAAGGCCGCGCACGAGCAGCCTCGCAAGGCCGCGCACCTTCACTTCGGAGTCTTCTTCCGAGCAGTCGGCGATCATCGCCGGGTGAAAGACGCCACAGCAGCCAAGCCCCAGGAGGCCCGCTGAAAATTCGGGATCGCCGGCGGCGAACTCGCCCGCTTTCATTCCTTCGGCGATCAGGCGCGCGAAAAGCGCTTGCATGAACGCGATGTGCTCTTCGATGGCCTGCCAATTCTCCTTCATGGCGACAGCAACCATCTCATGCACCGCCTGCTGATGCGTGAGGCGAGCCTTGTTGTGGCCGTGGACGGCAACGATGAGCTCTTCGAGGCGGCGCGAAGGCTTGTCCGGCGCGTTCGCCACATCCTCTGCGAGCACATGGAGCGCGGCAAGCATTCGCCGGCACAGAGCGTCGTTGATCGCGCCTTTCGACGGAAAGAAGCGATAGACGTTGGCGGCCGACATGGACAGTGATGCCGCAATGTCGGCGACGGTCGTCTTCGAGTAACCCATTCGCCGGAAAAGCGATTCCGCCGCGTTCAGGATGCGCTCGCGAGCTTCGTCCGGTTCGTAGCGAGACTTGATGGCCACGGGAACATAATTCCTGATGAATGATTATTTTCATTTTTCATCACTCATCATGTTTTGTCAATAGCGGTTCTTGCGCGAGTTCGTCGCGCTTTGAAGAACAGCGAATAGCGCCGGCTATCTTAGCTCATTGAAAGAATGAGAACCCTGGACGCGTCCAAATGAGGCGTTTACCTGTCGGCCAAACCCATGAGGGGAAGGGGAAGCATCGCCATGCACGCGCTTTATTATTATCCGGGCAATGCGAGCCTGCTGCCGCATATGGTGCTGCGGGAGATCGGTGCGCCCTTCGAGCTGCGCCTCGTCGACCGCACGAAGGAGGCGCAGAAAAGCGCGGAATATCTGCGGCTTAACCCGAATGGGCGCATCCCGGTGCTGGTCGACGGCGATCTCGTGCTTTTCGAGGCCGCGGCCATCACGCTCCACCTCGCCGACCGGCACCCCGGTTCCGGCATCGCCCCGCCCCCCGGCACTCCGGAACGGGCGCATTTTTACAAATGGATGGTCCACCTCACCAATACGCCGCAAGCCGAGTACCGCGCCTGGTTCTACCCCTGGGAACATGTGACGGATCGCGCCATGGCCGATACGGTGAAGCAGGCTGCGGGTGAGCGGCTGCACCACATGTTCGGGGTGATCGCCGGTCAACTGGGGAAGGGCCCATGGCTCCTGGGCGAGCGGTTCTCGGCCGCGGATCTCTTCCTCTTCATGCTGGTGAGATGGGGACGCGAGATGCCACATCCACCGCGCGAACGCCCTGAAATCGCTGCCCATGCGAGCCGCGTGCTGAAGCGCCCGGCCGTGCAGGCGACGCTCGACGCCGAAGAGCTGAAGCCGCCGATCTTCTAAGAGCAGCGCGGACCGCAACTCGGTTCGACAACTCATCGAGGTGAATGTGGGCACGACCTTGCGCATCCCCTCTTCTCTCGCCCGCTATCAGCTGGCGAATGCGCGTCTGCCCCTTTCGGTGAGCGCCGCCCCGGAGCTCATCCCGGATGAAGATGGGCTCGCGCCGGCCTCCCTGCTCATCGAGCAGGGGCGGATCGCCACGATCAAGGCCGGACCCGCGCCGATCGATGTCGCCACACCGCTTTTCGATCTTGATGGCGGTATCGTTCTTCCGGCCTTCACGGATGTGCACACCCATCTCGATAAAGGGCATATCTGGCCGCGCATGCGCAATCCGGATGGAAGCTTCGCCGCGGCCCTGTTGGCCTGCAGATCGGATCGGGAGAATTGGGGCGCCGCCGACCTTCGGGCCCGCATGCGCTTTGGGCTCGAATGCGCTTATGCGCACGGCACCTCGGCCCTGCGCACGCATATCGATTCGATGTCGCCGCAAACGACGATCTCCTGGCCGATTTTCGCCGAGCTTCGCGAAGCCTGGCGTGGGCGCATCGAATTGCAGGGCTCGCCGCTGTTCGCGGTCGAGCTCGCGCTCGACGACGCGCATTTCGACGAAATCCGGTACGCGGTACGCGAATATCGGGCGATGGTGGGCGCAGTGACCTACACGAGCGCGCATCTTGTGCCTGCGCTCGAGCGGCTCTTCCGGCTTGCCGAGGAGACTGGCTCCGATCTCGATTTCCATGTCGACGAGACGAATGACCCGTCGGTCCGCTCGCTCGAAGCCATCGCCGAGATGGCGATCGCGCGTCGCTTCCCAGGAAAGATCCTTTGCGCGCATTGCTGCTCGCTCGCGCTTCAGCCGCAAGACTACGCCAAGCGCGTCATCGAGAAGGTCGCGCGAGCCGGCATCGCCGTCGTGTCGCTGCCGATGTGCAATCTCTATCTTCAGGACCGCGACGTCAGGGCCGAGCGGACGCCGCGCTGGCGCGGCGTCACGGCCGTGCACGAGCTCAAGCGCGCCGGCGTGCCTGTGATGATCGCCAGCGACAATACGCGCGATCCCTTCTACGCTTATGGCGACCTCGACATGCTCGAGGTCTTCCGTGAGGCGACGCGCATCCTGCATTTCGACCATCCGGCTGCCGATTGGCTCAGGACGATCACCGCGACACCGGCGGCCATCATGGGGAAGGGCGGCGACGCTCCGCTGCGGCAGGACGCAAGCGCGGAGCTCGTGGCGTTCAAGGCGAGGTCGTTCACCGAACTCTTTGCGAGGCCGCAAAGCGATCGCACCGTGATCCGGGCCGGAAAGGCGATCGGGGCCGAGCTTCCCGACCATCGCGAGCTCGACGCGCTGCTGCTTTCCGCTGAATAGGGGGAGCGTGATTCCTCAAAATAAACGGCTGCCCACCGCTCAACCCGACGCCTGCGCGATCCCGAGATAGGTCTCGACGACTCGCGGATCCGAGCGCAAGGCCTCGCAGCTCCCTTCGAGCACGATGGCCCCATTCTCCATCACATAGCCCCGATCGGCGACCTGAAGCGCCGCGCGCGCATTCTGCTCGACGAGCAGGATCGCGACATGCGCGCGCTTCAGGCTTGCGATGATCTCGAAGATGTCACGCACGATAAGGGGCGCGAGGCCAAGCGAGGGTTCGTCCAGCATGAGAAGCTTCGGGCGGCCCATGAGGGCGCGCCCCATGGCGAGCATCTGACGCTCGCCCCCGGAAAGCGTACCGGCAAGCTGGCGGTGCCGCTCGCGCAAGCGTGGAAAAAGCGCAAACACCTCCTCGAGCGAGGCCGCGATGGCGCTTCGCCCCTCGTCGCGGCGCAAGAAGGCGCCGAGCCTCAGATTGTCCTCGACGCTCATGCTCGAGAAGAGCTCGCGTTTCTCCGGCACAAGCGTAAGGCCCGCCGCGACGCGCGCCTCTACCGGAAGGCGATCGAGCGACGCGCCCGCAAAGCCGAGATGCCCCTGTGACGGCAGGATCCCCATGATCGCGTTGAGGAGCGTGGATTTTCCCGCGCCGTTGGCGCCGATGACCGTCGCGATGCTTCCGGCTTCGACCGAAAGCGAGACGCCGCGCACCGCGAGCACGCCGCCATAAGCGACGCTGATGTCGCGCAGCTCGAGCAAGGCGCTCACGCGACGGCACCGAGATG
>JAFBAK010000261.1 GCA_019247795.1 Hyphomicrobiales bacterium
GAGACGGGCTGCTGGCCAATCTCGACGATCACGTCACCCGGCTGCAGACGCTTGTCAGCTGCCGTCGAGTTCGGATCGACGCCCGTGATCACCGCTCCCTTGACGGTGTCCTTGATGTTATAGCGGTGGCGAAGATCATCCGTGAGCGGCGACAGATCGAGGCCGAGCGCCTTCTTCAGCGCCGTGGTGTCGTTTTGCGGTGGGGTCAATGCTGCGACCTTCTCGTCCTGCAGCCTGCCGAGCGTGACGTTGACTGGCGTTTCCTTGCCATCGCGGATCACGACAACCTCGACCAATTTGCCGACGGGCGTGGCGGCCACCATGCGCGGCAGATCGCGTGATTCTTTCACGTCATCGCCGTTGAACTTGACGATCACGTCGCCCTTCTTGATTCCGGCAGGCTTCGCCGGCCCGCGATCGTCGACACCGGCGACGAGAGCGCCTCGTGCCTTGCCGAGGCCCAGCGTCTCGGCAATCGAGTCGTCGACATTTTGGATCTGCACGCCAAGCCAGCCGCGGCGAACCTCACCGAACTGAGTGAGCTGATCGAGAACAGGCCTTGCGAGATTGGACGGGATGGCAAAGCCGATGCCGATCGAGCCGCCGGTCGGAGACAAGATCGCGGTGTTGATGCCGATAACCTCCCCGTCGAGATTGAACAGCGGGCCGCCCGAATTGCCGCGGTTGATCGCTGCGTCGGTCTGCAAATAGTCGTCATAACTTCCCGAGTCGATATTGCGGTGGCGCGCCGAAATGATGCCGGCGGTTACCGAACCTCCAAGTCCGAACGGGTTGCCGACGGCCATCACCCATTGTCCGATCCGCATCTTTTCGGAATCGCCGAATTTCACCGCTTTCAGGGGCTTGTCCGGTTTCACTCGCAAAACCGCGAGGTCGATCTTCGGATCCTTGCCGACCACCTCGGCCTTGAGTTTCGAGCCGTCGGTAAAGATCACTTCGATATCGGTCGCATCCCCGACGACATGGTTATTGGTGATGACGACCCCTGACGGATCGATCACGAAGCCGGAGCCCAAGGAATTCGATTTGCGCATGCGCGGCTGCGGAGGAGCATCGCCCTGCCCTTGCCGCTTGCGATTGAAGAAATCATCGAACAGGTCATCGAATGGGGTGTTTTGCGAGTCTCCGGGGGTCCGAAAGCTGCGCACCTGTTCGGTGGTTGTTGCCGAGATGTTCACCACCGCATCGACGACCTGATCGGCGACGTCGGCGATCTCACCGGGTCCGCGTGCTGCCTGCACCGGAGTGGGTGAAGCTGTCCCGAGGACCAATGCGAGGGCAAGCCCGAGAGAGGTCAACGCAAGAGCGCTTGCCCGTTGCGGACGCGGGAAAAACAGGTTGATCATCGCTTTGTTCCTCAAGGGCGAAAACGCCACGATTCAAATAGGCGCCCTTGTGCCCCCTGCCAATGGCGCAGCTTTACCAAAAGCCGGCGCGGCGGGCGAGCCAGACGAGAGCGACACCGCAAATCGCCGCGATGATGCCCGCGCCTCGCAGCCGCCGCTCCCCGTGCTCCGCGACCTCCCGCATGGCCCTCGCCACGCTTTGCGGAAATGCCGCGAAGAGCAACCCTTCTATCGCAAAGACGAGACCAAGCGCGGCAAGAAAATCCCTCATTTCCCCGCGCGCCCCGCTCCGGCGACGGATCAATTGTTCGTGGGCGGCGCGGGCGCAGCAAGGGAGGCCGAAGGCTGCGGCACCGAAGCACGACCTGACGGATCATTGAAATAGCGAAAGAAGCTTGACCCGGGAGCCATCACCATGCGGGTCGAATCAGGTTTGAAACCGTTCTCATAGGCCTGCATCGACCGGTAGAACGCGAAGAATCCGGGATCGCGGCCGAAGGCGTCCGCAAAGATCTTGTTCTTCTCGGCATCGGCCGCGCCTCGGGTCTCTTCCGACTTCTGGTTTGCCTCGCCCAAAATTGTCTGAACCGTGAGATCGGCATTGGCCTTGATCGCAGTGGCGAGCCGTGTTCCCTCGGACCTTTTCTCCTGAGCTTCGCGCTGCCTTGCGCTATTCATACGGTTGAAAACCGCCTCGGTGTTCTTGAGCGGCAGTACGACTTGGCGCAGCCGCAGATCAATGACGTTGATGCCGCGCGACATGACTTGCTGGTTGACCAGACTCAGCATCTGCCCTTGAAGCTCCCCACGCTCATTCTTGACAATGTCCTCCATCTTGGAATCCGCGATCACACCCCGCACGGCCGCGTTCACGATGGCTTGGAGCTGCTGAGTGGCACCCGCCCGCGATCCTACTGCTTGGTAGAAGCGCAAAGGATCACGGATCCGATAGCGAGCGAAAGAATCGACTACGAGCTGCTTCTGCCCCGACTCGAGTACTGTCTGTGGGGCGACATCCAGATCGAGGATGCGTTTATCGAGGGGTATCACCGTCTCGACAAGCGGCCATTTGAAATAGAGTCCGGGCTCCGAAAGCGAACGGACCACTTGGCCGAAGCGCAAGACGAGCGCATATTGGGTCTGCTGCACCGTGAAGAGCGTATTTGCGGTGAGGATCAAAACGATGACGAGCGCGACGAGCGCGACGATGCGCGATGTGCTGCTCATTTCGCCTCTCCTTGGCCAGAGCGGCGCTGCAATTCCCCAAGGGGAAGATAGGGAAGCACGGACGCCCCTCCCTGCCCCGTCCCTTGATCCAAGATGATCTTCTCGGTCCCGCCTAGGACACGTTCCATGGTCTCGAGATACATGCGTTCGCGCGTCACGTCAGGCGCATTCTTGAACTCCGCATAGACCTGATCGAAACGCGAGGCTGCGCCCTTGGCCTCGGCGACCGTCCGCGCCCGATAGGCCTCGGCGGCCTGGGTTATCTGGCTTGCCTGCCCCCTCGCTTCGGGAACGACCTTGCTCTCATATGTCCGCGCTTGATTCTGCAACGTTTCGGCATCGATGCTTGCGGCCTGAACGTCTTGGAAAGCTGCGGTCACCTCAGGCGGCGGCGCGTCCTTGAGAAGATTGACGATTTGGATCTGGACGCCGGCCTTGTAGCTGTCCAGTATCTCTTGCATCGAGCTTCTCACCTCTTGCTGGATTGGCTCCCGGTCGGTCGTCAGGATCGCTTGAAGGTTACGTTTTCCGATCACTTGGCGCATGACACTCTCGGCAACCGCTCGGATGGTGCCTTCGGGATCCTCGATATTGAAGGCGTAATCCTCCGGCCGCGCCGGATCCACCTGCCATTGCACGCTGAAATCGATGTCGACGATGTTGTCGTCACCGGTAAGCATAAGACCTTCATCGTTCGGCCGTTGGGTACGGGTTGGGACGTTCGATCCAGGCACCCCTATTTCCATGGTGTTCGTGCCAAGGACCTGCACCTTGATATAATTGCCGATCGGATAGGGCCAATTCACGTTGAGCCCGGGACCCACCGTGCCGACATAGCGTCCGAACACGAGATTGAGACCGACTTCCTTGGGTTGAACCGTGTAGAGCCCGGTGGCGAGCCAAGCCAGCACGCCGAGAAGGACGAAGAACAAAACCGCCTTGCCGCTGAAACCTTCTCCGCCCCCGAACCAGTTCCCCAGCCTCGCTTGAAAGCGGCGCATCACCTCCTCGAAGTCGGGGGGTTGTCGACCGCCATTGCCGCCGGAAGGCCCTTGACCCCAAGGCCCCTGTCCTTGCGGGCGCCACGGCCCGCCTCCCCCACTTTGATTGCTCCAAGGCATATTCGATCCTTACCACAGCCGCGCGAGCGGCGCTCCTTAGAGCATGATCCAAAAGCGGGCGAAGCGCCCTTTTGAGAAGATCATGCTTAACCGACAATCCAGAGCAATCATGGCAATTCGAGGCGACGCCACGCCGCTCCGGGGCGATGGCTTCACCCGCGCCATCTTGCCTGTCAAGCTCGACGCCTCGTCATGCGACGCTAAGACCTCCGTGTCGATCCCGCGCAAAGCTGCGGATCGGACGCGATGCGCGCGAGAGTGATCAACGTGAAATCATGATCATCGCCCGGCTGTGCGGCATGCTCCTCGCGCGCGGTCTCACGCCATTCCCCTTGATCCAGGGAGGGGAATATGACGTCGCCCTCGATCACCGCATGCACCCGCGTGAGATCGACGCGCGACGTGTGCGGCAGCAGACTCCCATAGATCGCGGCCCCACCCGCAACGATGATCTCGCGAGCTCCCATCTCATGCGCAAGCTCTTGCGCTTTCGCGACAGCTGCTTGCGGCGAATGGGCGACATGAACGCCATCCGCCTTGAACCCTCCATCATGCGTGACGACGACGATCTCCCGTCCCGGCAGCGGGCGGCCGACGGATTGAAAGGTCTTGCGCCCCATGATCAATGGCTTTCCCATCGTGATGCGCCGAAAGCGTCGTAGGTCGCTCGGCATCCTCCAGGAAAGATTATTGTCCTTGCCGATGACACCGTTCTCGGCGACCGCCACGACGATCACGAGTGGAAGCATCATGGTGGCGAAACGCTATGCCGCATCCCGCAAGGCTTCGCCGCGGCGCAGATCCGGTGGGCGCGCTTCCTCGAGCAAAGCAGCGAGCGCGGTGTCGAGCGGCATGGTTCGCGTCTCGCTCGAGCCCAGGCGGCGGATCGAGACCGCCCGCTCGGTTGCCTCTTTCTTGCCGACGACAAGAAGCACGGGAATTTTCGCGAGCGAATGCTCGCGCACCTTGTAAGTGATCTTCTCGTTACGAAGATCGGCTTGCGCGCGAAGGCCCTTGGCGCGGGCGGCCTCGAGCACCTCGTTCGCATAAATGTCGGCTTCCGAAGTGATCGTCGCGACCATGAGCTGAACCGGCGCGAGCCAAAGTGGGAAATGCCCGGCATGATGCTCGATGAGAATGCCCGAGAAGCGCTCCATCGAGCCGCAAATCGCCCGGTGCACCATCACCGGTGTTTTCTTCTGCCCATCCTGATCGATGTAGAACATGCCGAAGCGCTCAGGCAACGCGAAGTCGACCTGGGTCGTGCCGCACTGCCAGTCGCGGCCGATGGCATCGCGCAACACATATTCGAATTTGGGGCCGTAAAAGGCGCCCTCCCCCGGATTGATGCTCGTCTTGATGCGCCCTCCCGAATTGGCTTCGATCTCTTCGAGAACACGACGCATCACGTCTTCCGCATGATCCCACATCGCATCCGTGCCGACGCGCTTGGTTGGGCGCGTGGATAGCTTCACGACGCATTCCGCGAAGCCGAAATCCTTGTACACGGAGACGATCAATTCGTTGATCTTCAGGCACTCTTCGGCAAGCTGCTCTTCGGTGCAAAAGACATGCGCGTCGTCTTGCGTGAAGGCGCGCACTCGCAAAAGCCCGTGCAGCGCGCCTGAAGGTTCGTAGCGAGACACGGCGCCGAATTCTGCAAGCCGCAAAGGTAGATCGCGGTAAGACTTCAGGCCGTGTTTGAAGATCTGAATGTGGCCTGGACAGTTCATCGGCTTGATGGCGAAAACGCGCTCATCCTCCGTCTTGGTGACGTACATGTGCTCGCGGTACCAATCCCAATGGCCGGAGGTCTCCCACAAGGACTTGTCGAGTATCTGAGGCGCATTGACCTCCTGATAGTCGCCCGCGAGGCGCCGGCGCATATAGGCGATCAACTGCTGGAACAGGGTCCAGCCCTTGGCATGCCAGAAAACGACGCCTGGCCCCTCTTCCTGAAAATGGAAAAGGTCCATTTCACGCCCGAGACGGCGATGGTCGCGCCGCTCGGCCTCTTCCATTTGCTTGAGATACGCGTCGAGATCCTCTCGCTTGGCGAAGGCCGTGCCGTAGATCCTCGTGAGCATCGGGTTCTTCGGATCGCCGCGCCAATAGGCGCCGGCGACTTTCATGAGCCTGAATGCGTCGCCGACCTTGCCGGTCGAGGTCATGTGCGGGCCGCGGCAGAGATCGATCCAGCCGCCCTGATCGTAGAACTTGATCGGCTCGCCCGGCGCGATGGCGTCCACGAGCTCGACCTTGAAGTTCTCCCCCTTGTCGCGGAAAAAAGCCTTGGCTTCCTCGCGCGAAACCTCGCGCTTGGAGAACGCCTTGTCGCGCGCGATGACCTCGCGCATCTTTTTTTCGATCGCGGGGAAATCTTCCGGCGTGAAGGGCTGGTTACGCGCGAAATCGTAATAGAAGCCGTTCTCGATCACCGGCCCGATGGTCACCTGCGTGCCCGGATAGAGTTCCTGGACCGCTTCGGCCAGCACATGGGCAGCATCGTGCCGGATGAGCTCGAGCGCGCGCGGATCATCGCGGGACACGAACTCGATCTTCGCATCGCGCGTGATCTTGTCCGAAAGGTCGGCGAGGTCGCCGTCGAGGGCCATGGCGACGGTGCGCTTTAAGAGCGAAGGCGAGATGCTCTTGGCGATCTCGGTGCCGCTGACGCCCGATTCGAATTGGCGCTTCGCGCCATCTGGAAATGTGACGGTGATCATCGATGTCTCCTGGCTCACTCCTGCGCACCCTGCAGGTAAGCGGTGCCGCCGCGGCATTCGCGGCGAAGCCAGGGCCTCTAGCGGGATGAGTCCGCGAAGGCAAGCCCATATCGCAGAGCCGGTTCGACCGGCGGCGGTCGAATCGGGGAAGCAGAACCCACGCTATTACTTGATGTAGGGGCAGCCTCCCTCAGCCATGGGACGGAAGGCCTGGTCGCCCGGGATGGTCGCGAGGATGTTGTAGAGATCCCATTCACCCTTCGACTCGGAGGGCTTCTTGGCCTGCACGAGGTACATGTCGTGCACCATCCGACCATCCTCTCGGATATAGCCGTTCTTGGCGAAAAAATCATTGATCGGGGTTGCCTTCATCTTCGCGATCACGGTTTTCGCGTCATCGGTTCCGGTCGCGTCGATCGCCTTGAGATAGTGCGTGACGGCCGAGTAGACGCCTGCCTGGATCATGGTCGGCATGGCGCCGACCTTTGCGTAGAAGCGTTTCGAGAACGCCCGGCTGTCGTCGTCGCGATCCCAGTAGAAGGCGTCGGCCGCAAGCAAACCTTGCGCCGTCTTGAGGCCGAGGCTGTGCGTGTCCGTGAGCTCCAAAAGCAGCGCCGCGATCTTCTGCCCTCCCTCGGCAAGGCCGAACTCCGCCGCCTGCTTGATGGCGGTTTGTGTATCACCTCCGGCGTTGGCGAGGCCGACGACCTTGGCCTTCGAGCCTTGCGCCTGCAGCAGGAAGGACGAGAAATCCTGCGAGTTGAAAGGCGCATTCACCGAACCGGCAACGGTTCCTCCATTCGCCTTCACTGTGGCGGCCGCATCGCGCTCGAGCGCGTGGCCAAAGGCGTAATCCGCCGTGATGAAGAACCAGCTGTCTTCCTTGCGCGCGATGAGCGCCTTCGCGATCACCTGGCTCAACGCATAGGTATCATAGGTCCACATGATGCCATTGGGCGAGCAGGCAACTCCCGTGAGGTCCGACGAACCAGGCCCCGACATCAGGAAGACCTTGTCCTTATCCTGCGTGATCTTTTGTACCGCCAGCGCGATCGAGGAGGTCGGCACGTCGACGATCGCATCGACATGCTGGTTGTCGTACCAGTCGCGGGCGATCGAGGAGCCGACATCCGGTTTGTTCTGGTGATCGGCGCTGATCACCTCGATCGGCTTTCCCTTCACCTTGCCGCCAAAATCCTCAACCGCCATTTGCGCCGCCACGAGCGAACCCTTCCCCGTCGCGTCGGAGTAAAGGCTCGACATGTCCGTGAGCACGCCGAGCTTCACCACATCGCTCGAGAATTGTGCCTCGGCGCTTCCCACACATAGGACAGAGGCGAGCGCGACAAGGGCAAGCGTGGCTATTCTCATGGGCCGGCTCCCGGAAGATCTTGCATTCGCGGATGATCCGCTTTGCGTCATTATGAGGCCGAAAGCCGCAAGACCACAATAGCACGGGAGCGGCGGGTTTCTCAGACGGGCTCCGCCGAGCCCTTCGCGATCAGCTCCTTGTAGAATTCAAGGGTCCTCTCGAACCAGAGGTGGCGTGCCTCCATGTGCGCGATCGCGTCCGTGCGCGTCGGCAGGCGAAGCGTGCGAATGAGTGCCTCCACCTCGCCTCGCGCGGCGACCTGCGAAGCCGAAAGTGTACCCTTGTCGGTAACTTCCTCGATGGAATCGATAACCGTGAGGCCGACAGGGAACAATTCGCGGAAGATGACGCGGTCGCCGAGGCCTTCCGCCATGCGAAATTGCAACTCGGGCGAAAGCCGAACGAGGCTTCCGGCCACCTGACGCTGATTGTGAGACTGAAGCGACGCCATGCGGTTGCGCACGACGATCCAATCGATGAGGCCGGCATCCGCAAGCCGGCGCTGACGGCGCGCCTCGAGCACGAGGGCCGCGTATTGGGCCGTCGCGCCGCGCTGGCGTCGGTCGTTATGGACGCGCGCCAAGACATCGACGTCGATGAAGGAATCGTTCATCGGCGTCACCAAGGTGTCGGCAAGCGAATGGGCGAGCCGCATGAGATAGCTGTCGCTTGCAGGCGTGTCGATCACCACGAACTCGAAGGCGTGCTCGACGCGCGAGATCGCTTCCGCGAAGGAGGTGAATTCGACGATCTCATTCTCGCCAACGCTATCCTTACCGCCGCGTTCGAGCGCGTGGTGGAAAGGAAGCTCGATCGCGCGGCCTGCATTCACTCCCCAGGATTGCCGGTTTTCGAGGAAACGCGTGAGTGTGCGCTGGCGCGTGTCGAGGTCGATCGAGGCGACGCGGTAGCCGAGCTTCAGAAGGGCAATGATGATGTGGATGGAGAGCGTGGACTTACCCGTTCCGCCCTTCTCGTTGCCGACGACGATCACATGAGCGTTTCGCAGGTCGGGAGGCTCGGTCTCTGACGCCATTGTCGATTACGATGAGATCTTGTCTGGAATTACTTGGACTCTATATGGACACCGTCTTTATCTGCTTCGCGCGGACCGCGCCACGCACCGTAGCGCCAAGGAAGAAACCAGCGCGCCGAGCCGGGAAGCGTGAGCGGGACAGGATCGTAGCCGTGACCGCCGAACGGGCCACAGCGGCATAGGCGCGCGAGCGTCATGAACGATCCGGCCCAGGCGCCATGCAGGCGAAAGGCGTCGAGCGCATATTCCGAACAAGTCGGCAGATAGCGGCATTGGCCTCCAAGCAAAGCCGAAAGGCTGTGGCGGTAAAGCTGCACGAACCCGATTGCCACGATCGCGAACGGCGATGCCGTCGACGCAGGCTCTTGCGGTGAGGTGCGCGGCGCTTCGGCCATCCCCAATTTGTGATTTTGCGGAGAAGAGCACATTACTACATTGCCAAAGCTTCACCAATTCTCCATGCCTCCATGAGGTATGGTCGCCGATCAAGGTTTTAAATAGGCCGGATCGCGTTAGGCGGCGCATCGCTTCCGCCCGGCTTCACTGACTTCGAGCCGGATGGAGGATGCGAATTCGCGCGCGGATGCCGCCTACAGCTTTGTTGGCGCTGCTGTTATGTCGTCTTGAACTTCGCGGAGAGCCGAGCCATGGTTAAGACGACGGTGATCGCAGCCCTTTTCAGCCTCTCGGCCTTGCCGGCTGCGGCGGCGACGATCCCGTTTCACAGCGTGCGAGAGGGTCCTTGCAAGGTCGAGGTCGAGCGTTTTTGCGAGCACGAGAAACCTGGCGGGGGCCGCATTCAGGCTTGCTTGCGCGAGCATGTGAGCGACCTCTCGAAGCTGTGTGTGAAGGGGCTTCGTGCATATCGGAACTCGTTAAACCTGCATCTCAAATCGCGCCGCCACGCGCGGCGCGATCCGCTTTTCTCGAATGCGGCGCGCCACCCCGCCCCGGCGGCACCAGCGGCCGGGCCGACGCCGGCGTCTACGGCGCCGGCCAATTAGCGTTCCCGACTCGAGCAATCACGCGGCGAGGCGCTGGCCGCTTTCGGCGTCAAAGAGGTGCACGCTCGCAAGGTCAGGCGCGATCTTGATGACCTCGCCGGGCCGCGCTGCGATGCGATCGCGGAAGACTGCGACGATGTCGGAGCCGCCGAGCTTGAGCATGACTTGCGTCTCCGAGCCCGTTGGTTCGACGACCACCACCTCGGCGGGAACCCCGTGTTGCGCGATGCGCAGATGCTCCGGACGAAAGCCGTAAGCCGCCGGCTTGCCGTCCGATGCGCTAGGGGCGCGCGCGAGCGGCATCTCGATGCCGTTCTCAGCCTTGAAGGCAGGCCTGCCGGCCTCGCCGGAAATCCGGCCCTTCAACACATTCATCGCGGGCGAGCCGATGAAGCCCGCGACAAAAAGATTGGCCGGCCGGTCGTAAAGCTCGAGGGGGGCGCCGATCTGTTCGACATGACCATCGTGGAGCACGACGATCTTGTCGGCCATGGTCATCGCCTCGATCTGGTCGTGGGTCACATAGATCGTCGTCGTGCCGAGCCGCTGATGCAGATCCTTGATCTCGGCGCGCATGGCAACGCGGAGCTTCGCGTCGAGATTCGAGAGAGGCTCGTCGAACAGGAACACCTGCGGATCGCGCACGATGGCGCGACCCATGGCGACGCGCTGGCGCTGGCCGCCGGAGAGTTGGCGCGGATAGCGGCCGAGCAGCGCGCGAAGCCCCAATATCCCCGCCGCCTTGTCGACGCGGGCCGCGATCTCGGCCTTGGGAGCCCGCTTCAACTTCAAGGAAAAAGCCATGTTGTCGGCCACCGTCATATGCGGGTAGAGCGCGTAATTCTGGAACACCATGGCGATGTCGCGCTCCTTAGGCGGGACGTCGTTCACCACGCGCTCGCCGATCCTGATCTCTCCTGACGTAATTTCCTCGAGGCCGGCGATCATCCGCAGCAAGGTGGATTTGCCGCAGCCGGACGGGCCGACGAGGGTGACGAACTCCCCATCGAGGATCTCGACATTGATGCCGTGGATGACCTCCGTCGATCCATAGGCCTTGCGAACCTCCTTGATGCCCACGCTCGCCATGCAGCTCTCCCAAACTACTCCGTCCCGGAATTTCTCCGTTGCGGTTCTCACGTCTAAAGCATAATCCTTGTCCGCTTTCCACAAGGCAAGCCGACGCGCCGCTCCCTTCGCGAGATGGCGGTCGCCTGAGTTTCGCTTCCCGCCACAGGTGCTCAATGACCGAGACTATCGATATCGTGTTGACCGGCCCTCTCCCCAACAAGACGGCCGACGGGCTCGACAACGCCTTCACCGTCTACCGGCCTTTCACGGGAGCCGAGCAGAAGACCAAGCTCGAAAAAGTGGCCGCAAAAGTCCGCGGCGTGGCGGCAGGCGAGAGTCACGAACGTCTCAACGACGAGTTTTTCGCTCGCTACCCGAATCTCCAGATCGTCGCCTCCTGCGGGGTGGGCTACGATCATATCGATGCGCATGCCGCGGCAAAGCGCGGCATCGTCGTCACCAACACCCCGGACGTGCTGACCGATGAGGTGGCCGACACGGCGATGGGCCTTCTGCTCGCGACGGTGCGCCAGCTTCCGCAAGCCGATGCCTATTTGCGGGCCGGCCATTGGCTCAAGGAGCCCTTCCCCTTCACCGATACGTTGCGCGGGAAGATGATGGGCATCGTGGGGCTCGGCCGCATCGGCAAGGCAATCGCCAAGCGCGCCGAAGCGTTCGGATTAGGGCTTGCCTATCATAGCCGCTCTCAAAAAGCGGGCGCGCCCTACCCCTATTATTCTTCGCTCGTCGACATGGCGCGCATGGTCGACATTCTCATGGTGATCACGCCGGGAGGTGCCGCGACCAAGCATCTCATCAACGCTGCGGTCCTGGAGGCGCTCGGCCCCAAGGGCGTGCTCATCAACATTGCGCGCGGCTCCGTAGTCGATGAGAAGGCCCTCATCGAGGCGCTCAGGACGGGCAAGATCGGGACTGCGGGTCTCGACGTGTTCGAGCACGAACCCAAGGTCCCCAAAGAGCTGATCGACATGCCGCATGTGGTTCTCTTGCCCCATGTGGGCTCGGCCTCGGTCCATACGCGCAACGCGATGGGCAATCTCGTGGTCGACAACCTGAAGCAATGGTTCGCTGGCAAGGGGCCGATCACCCCCGTCGCCGAGACGCCCTGGCCGAAGCCGGCGAAGGGGTGAGCAAGATCGACATCCGTTCTCTATTTTTTGCGCTACCCCACCCTCCCCGGCGCCTCTCGGCGTTCTCGCAGGACAAGGGCGACGTTGCGTAGATAGACGAAGACGCCGAAGCCTTGTCCGAGGATGAAGACGAGGTCGCGCCGCCAAAGGGAATAGGCGAAGAGGAGGAGGCCCCCGCCGATCGAGAACAGCCAGAAACTGAAGGGAATGACGCTGCGACCGACCTTCTCGCTCGCGAGCCATTGCACGAGGAAGCGCATGGTGAACAGGGCCTGCGCCACAAGGCCAATGAGCACGGCGAAATCGAATTTGCTGACGAAG
>JAFBAK010000069.1 GCA_019247795.1 Hyphomicrobiales bacterium
CGATGTCGTGAAACCACGATCGCGCGCATGTACCGGCAAGCCACGCTCGGAAAGGCTTTTCGCGAGCGCGCAGGCCGTTTGTGCCATCGTCGCCGCATAAGCGCGCCCATGCTCTTTCCAATCGAGAAGCGCGATGGCGAGCG
This sequence comes from Hyphomicrobiales bacterium, assembly GCA_019247795.1. Classification (GTDB taxonomy): domain Bacteria; phylum Pseudomonadota; class Alphaproteobacteria; order Rhizobiales; family Beijerinckiaceae; genus GAS188. The sequence continues at coordinate 144 of JAFBAK010000069.1, forward strand.
AAGCCGATTTCGCGGCGTCGAAATTGGCGGTGAGCCCGGGAAAAGCGATCGCGTCAAGCCGTTTCGCAAGATCGGGTTCATTCGTCACGATGAGCCCGGAAGGCGGCCCGCCGAGACTCTTGTAGGTGCTCATCGTCATCAGATGGGCGCCTTCTTCGAGTGGCTGCTGCCAGGCATGACCTGCGATCATTCCCGACATATGCGCCGCGTCGAACAAGAGCTTCGCGCCGACCTCGTCGGCGATCTTGCGCAATTTGCGGATCGGATGCGGGAAGAGATTGAGGCTCGAGCCGATGGTGATCAGCGCAGGTCTCAACGCACGAGCCTGATCCGCGAGCTTCCTCACGTCGGCAGTGTAGGCCGCCGGATCGACGGGGGCTGAATGAATTTCGAGGCCGTAGAGCCCGGCCGCGCCTGGCTTGTGATGGGTGATGTGACCGCCGATGCTCGCCGGCGGCACGATGATGCAGTCGCCCGGCTTGGCCGTTGCCATGAAGGCATAGAGATTGGCCATGGCGCCGGATGCCACGCGGATCTCCGCGAATTTCGCGCCGAAGACTTCGGCCGCGAGTTCGGCGGCGATCACCTCGATCTTCTCGATCGCCTCGAGGCCCATCTCGTATTTGTCGCCGGGATAGCCGAGCGATGGCCGTGAACCGAGGCCCGAAGCGAGCGCGGCCTCTGCTTTCGGATTCATCACATTGGTCGCGGGATTGAGGTTGATGCACTCATCCTCGTGAATGCGCCGGTTCTCGTCGATGAGCTCGTGGACTTGCGCCTCGACCTTGTCGACACTCTTGCGGCTCGTCGCGTCGGCGATCTTGGAGACGTAGTCCTCGATCGGATCCGGCACCCAGTTTCGGCGCGCGAGCGCGGTCATGACGTCCTCTTGAGCTGACGAAGCTTCGTCCTTGCTAATGCCCGACAAGCAGAACGCGCGGACTTCATCCCCCGAACCGCACGCCGACTGCGAGGCCCGAGGCGCTCGCCCATTCGCCGGCGTTCACCTTGACGCCATCGGCCGGCTTCACGCGCAACACCTTGATGCGCCCGTCGGCGCAAACGACGCTGAAGCTCTCCGCGTCGATCTCGGCGACCTCGCCCATCTTGCCGCCGATGCCCTTCGGTGATTTCGCCGGAAGCGGCTTTGCCTCGAAGATCTGCAAGCTTTGATCGCCATGCTTGGTCCACGCGCCGGGCGCGGGATTGCAGCCGCGGATCAGGTCGTGGATCTGCCGCCATGGCTTGCCCCAATCGATGCGGGCATTCACAGATGAGCATCTTCCCTCGTATGTGGCGAGGGCCTCGTCCTGCTTGAGCCGCGGTGCCCTGCCGGCTTTGACGAGATCGACGGCCTCGAGCATCGCCTCGACCCCCATCGGAAAAAGGCGGTCGAAATAGACGGAGCCGAGCGAGTCGTCCGGGCCGATCGGGGTCTTTTTCTGCAAAAGCACGTCGCCTGTGTCGAGCCCATTGTCGGGCCAGAAGATCGAAAGGCCGGTCTCCTCATCGCCGTTGATGATCGGCCAATTGATGGCGCTCGGGCCGCGGTAGCGCGGCAGAAGCGAAGGGTGGTACTGGATCGAACCGCGCGTCGGTATCTTGAGGAACTCCTCGGGCACGAACAGCGTGACGAATGCCATCACCTGGAGATCAGGCGTGAGCTTCCTGAACTCTTCCCACACCTCGGGCTTGCGATAGGAGGCTGGCTGAAAAATCGGCAGCTTCGCGGTGATCGCTGCCTCCTTCAACGGATCGGGCTTCGCGCCCGGTTTCTCCGGCGCGACATAGACGCCGACGATCGTTTCGCCGCGCGCAATCAGCGCCTCGAGCACCGCCTTGCCGAAAGCCTGCTGGCCGTGAACCACGATACGCATGCGTCAAACGCCTTCCGTGAGATCTCCGTCGCAAGACCGGTTAGCGCGCTTTGCATCGAAGGGGAACCCGCGATCGTAGTTGCTCGCAAACATCGATGCAGTCCCACAAAAGGTGGTCGCTGCCGTCGCGCTCAATAGGCGAGCGCCCAGCCGTCTCGTCTTGTGTCGGACGCCGCGACACGCACGCCATTCGGCATGAGACGCACCGCCTGCATGGCACATGGCCCCTCGAGCGGGCCGACCCGCTGCAAACGGTGGCCCTTGGACTCGAGCGCGCCGAGCACCTCCTCGCCGAAATCGCTTTCGACGGTGAGCGCGCCGTCGCCTTCATGCGGGAAGTTTGCGCTCTGTCCGGATTGACTGCTCGTCCAGCGGGGCAGCTCGATCGCGGTCTGCGGGTCCAAGTCGAGATCGAGCATCGCGACGAGTACTTGCAGATTGACCTGCACCTGATTGTCGCCGCCGGGCGTTCCGAGGACGCCCCAGAGCTTGCCGTCCTTGAAGATCATCGGCGCGTTCATCGTATGGCGCACGCGCTTGCCTGGTGCGAGATGGTTCGAATGGCTCGGCTTGAGGTGCCAATAGGCCATGCGGTTGTTCATGAGGACGCCCGTGTCGCCAGCCGTCACGCCTGAGCCGAAGGCGGAATTGAGGCTCTGGATGCCGGAAACGGCATTGCCTTGCGCATCGGTCACGCAGAAATAGGTGGTGTCGCGCTCTGCCGCCTCCATCTCGACGGGCAGGTCGGCGGCACGATTAAGGTCGATCGCGGCCGCATGTGCGCTCGTCCTCTTTTCGGATAAGAGAAGCTCGACCGGCACGGCTCCGAACCGTGGGTCGCCGCCATGTGTCTCGCGGTCGCGGAAGGCGCGCTTCTTCGCCTCGACGAGCAGATGCACGCGCTCCGCCGGCGAAAGCGCGGCAAGATCGAAATGCTCCACGATCTTGAGCATCTGGAGGAGGACGAACCCTGTGGAATTGGGCGGCGTCTGGCGCACCTCGAAACCGCGATACATGGTGCTGATCGGCGCCTGCATCTCGGCGTTGAAAGCGGCAAGATCGCTTTCGACAAGCAAGGCGCCGGCATCGGCGAGGCCACGCGCGAGGCGCGCGGCGAGGCGCCCGCGATAAAAGCTCTCCGCGCCCTCCGCCGCTATCTCCTCGTGCGTGCGCGCGAGGTCCGGCTGACGAATGATCCCGGCAAGCTCGTGCCCGAGGAAAGTCCTGCGGCTTCGTTCGTCCGCGGCAAGGCAGGCCTCGTTCTCGGCGGCGAAATGGCAAAAGGTATGCGTTGCCGCAAAGCCGTGGCGGGCGAGCGCGATGGCGGGCATGACCAGATCCGCCCAAGGAAGACGGCCATGAGCCGCATGCATCGCAAAGACCGCGCCGAGCGAGCCCGGCACGGAGATGCTCAACGGTCCCGTGAGCGGGATGGCGCCCCGATAACGCTCGGGCGTCGCGGCTTGCGGCGCCGGCCCCGACCCGTTGAACACCTCGGCGCGGCCGCTTTTCGTCATGAAGAGATGGTAGAAGCCGTCGCCGCCGAGTCCCGACATCATCGGCTCGCAAACGCCAAGCGCGAATGCGATCGCGACGCTTGCGTCCACCGCATTGCCGCCGTTGCGCAAGATGTCGAGCCCCGCCTGGGCGGCAAGCGGATGATTGGCTCCGACCGCGCCGTTGCGGCCCATGATGAGCGGACGATGGCTACGTGGCTTGGGATACATCAAAGGCTCCCTGTGCGAACCCGCAGGTGATGGCCGGCGCTTGATCAGGGCGCTCGCGGCCTCCATGCTGCGAAAGACCGTCCTTCGTCCGCACGCGATCGTCAAGCTCGCGCCGCGCGGAACGGTCAAACCTCGATGCCGGGCGCTCGAGCCCCGGCGAGACATATTCTGGAGGATCGCTCAACCCATGGCTGCACGCAAAGTCATCATCACCTGCGCCGTCACCGGCTCCATCCACACGCCCTCGATGTCGCCGCACATCCCGATCACGGCTCAAGAGATCGCGGAAGCCGCAATCGGCGCGGCGGAGGCGGGCGCGGCGATCGTCCACCTGCATGCGCGAGACCCGAAGGACGGGAGGCCTGACCAGAGCACGGGGGCGTTCGCGCCTTTCCTCAAGGTGATCAAGCAGCGCTCGAGCTGCGTCGTGAACATCACGACCGGAGGCGCTGCCACGATGACCATCGAGGAGCGATTGAAACCGGTCGCGACCTTCAAGCCTGAGGTCGCTTCGCTCAATATGGGCTCGATGAATTTCGGTCTCTTTCCGATGCTCGGACGCTTCAAAAGCTTCAAGCATGATTGGGAGCGCCCCTATCTCGAAGGCTCGAAGGATCGCATCTTCAAGAACACTTTCGCGGATATCGAGAAGATCCTGACGACCTGCGCCGACAATGGCACGCGCTTCGAGATCGAGTGCTACGATATCGGTCATCTCTACACCCTCTCCCATTTCGTCGATCGCGGTCTCGTGAAGCCGCCCTTCTTCGTGCAAAGCGTCTTCGGCATCCTTGGCGGCATCGGGCCGCATCCCGAGGACGTGATGCATATGAAGCGCACGGCCGACCGGCTATTTGGAGCAGATTATCGCTGGTCCGTCCTCGGTGCGGGAAGGAATCAGATGCCGATTGCGGCGATGTCGGCCGCCATGGGCGGCAATGTGCGCGTCGGCCTCGAGGATTCGCTCTGGATCGGGCCGGGCAAGCTTGCCTCGTCGAACGCCGAGCAAGTGCGCCATGTGCGCTCGATCATCGAGGGGCTCGGCCTTGCTGTCGCTTCACCCGAAGAAGCGCGCGAGGTGCTCGAACTCAAGGGTGGAGACAGGGTGGCGTTTTGAAGCGACGCCCAGTTTGGACATGGTCTAATTCGACGTCAGGTCCGCGGCTGACATGCTCACCGGGTCGATAAGGCGATCTAATCGTCGCCATCACCAAACTCGACTTTGCCTGATAAGGCGCAACGAGTAGATTGGCCCCAAAATCTCAAACCGCCTCAGGAGGCAACGATGGACGCAAAGACGGACGAGAGCGCGGGCAAGTGCCCGTTCACAGGACGTGGTCAAAGGAATCGCGACTGGTGGCCGGAGTCGCTCGATATCGAGGTGCTCCATCGAAACTCGCCTTTGTCCGATCCGATGGGCAAGGAGTTCAACTACGCCGAGGAGTTCAAGAGCCTCGACCTCAACGCCGTGATCAAGGATCTGCGTGCGTTGATGACGCAATCGCAGGAGTGGTGGCCGGCCGATTTCGGGCATTACGGCGGACTGATGATCCGCATGGCTTGGCACAGCGCGGGCACCTATCGCATCACGGACGGACGCGGCGGCGCCGGCGCCGGCCAGCAGCGCTTCGCACCGCTCAATAGCTGGCCCGACAACGCGAACCTCGACAAGGCTCGCCGGCTGTTATGGCCCATCAAGCAGAAATATGGCCGCAAGATTTCGTGGGCCGATTTGATGGTGCTCGCCGGCAATGTCGCGCTCGAGTCAATGGGCTTCGAGACGTTCGGTTTCGCCGGCGGCCGCGTCGATGTCTGGGAGCCCGAAGAGCTCTACTGGGGGCCCGAAGGCACATGGCTGGGCGATGAACGCTACAGCGGCGAACGCCAGCTCGCCGAGCCGCTCGGCGCGGTGCAGATGGGCCTCATCTACGTCAATCCGGAAGGACCGAACGGCAAGCCCGACCCGGTCGCGGCGGCGCGCGATATTCGCGAGACATTCTTCCGCATGGCCATGAATGACGAAGAGACCGTGGCGTTGATCGCAGGTGGGCACACATTCGGCAAAACTCATGGCGCCGGCGATCCTTCCTTCGTCGGTCCGGAACCGGAAAGCGCCGCGATCGAGGATCAGGGCCTCGGTTGGAAGAGCAAGCACGGCAAGGGCTGGGGATCCGACGCGATCACCGGCGGTCCCGAAGTCATTTGGTCGCAGACGCCGACGAGGTGGAGCAGCTCCTTCTTCGACAACCTCTTCAAATTCGAATGGGAGCTCGTGAAGAGCCCCGCGGGCGCATGGCAGTGGCAAGCAAAGGGCGCCGAGCCGACAATTCCGGACCCGTTCGACCAAGGCAAGAAGCGCTTGCCGACGATGTTGACCACCGATCTCTCGTTGCGCTTCGACCCGGCCTACGAAAAGATTTCGCGCCGCTTCCATCAGAATCCGGATCAATTCGCTGACGCGTTTGCCCGTGCCTGGTTCAAGCTCACGCACCGCGACATGGGGCCGATCGCCCGCTATCTCGGCCCCCTCGTGCCGAAGGAGACGCTGATCTGGCAGGATCCGATTCCGCCCGTCGATCACAAGCTCATCGGCGAACCGGAGATCACAGCGCTCAAGGCGAAAATCCACGCCTCGGGCCTTTCGGTGTCGCAGCTCGTCTCCACGGCCTGGGCTTCGGCCTCGACGTTCCGTCGCTCGGACAAGCGCGGCGGCGCCAATGGGGCACGCATAAGGCTCGCGCCTCAGAAGGACTGGGAGGTCAATCAGCCGGCGCAGCTCAAGGCCGTGCTGCAGAAGCTCGAGGAGATGCAAAAGGAGTTCAATGGCTCGGCCACGGGCGGCAAGAAGGTTTCACTCGCCGATCTCATCGTGCTTGCGGGCAACGCGGCGGTCGAGAAGGCCGCCAAGGACGCCGGCATCGAGGTCAAGGTGCCGTTCACCCCCGGGCGCATGGACGCCTCACAGGCAGAGACCGACGTCGAATCCTTCGCGCCGCTCGAGCCGCGTGCCGACGGCTTTCGCAACTACATGAGCGGCAAGCGGCAATTCATGATGCCCGAGGAGGCCCTGGTCGATCGGGCGCAGCTGCTCACGCTGACGGCACCGGAAATGACCGTGCTCATCGGCGGTTTGCGGGTGCTCGGCGCGAATGCCGCCGACTCCAAGCATGGGGCCTTCACCAAGACGCCCGGCAAGTTGACCAACGACTTTTTCGTGAACCTGCTGGACATGAGCACGGAATGGAAAGCCTCGGACTCGGATGGCGTGTATGAGGGTCGCGATCGCAAGACGCAGGAGCTGAAATGGACAGGCACGCGCGTCGATCTGATCTTCGGCTCGCACTCCCAGCTTCGCGCCTTTGCGGAGGTTTATGCGTGCAGCGATTCGAAGCAGAAGTTCGCGAAGGATTTCGCCGCGGCTTGGACGAAGGTGATGAACGCCGACCGCTTCGACACTCACCGACCGCTGCATTGACGGGAAAACGCTCGAGAGACTGATCGTTCGGCTTTGTCCGTACGGGGAAAAGGGCCGCCTTCAGGGCGGCTCTTTTCTTGGGTAGCGACAGCGATCATGAGGAGCACCTGCACGAGACCAGCCGATCGGCGAAGCTCTTGACATAGGCGTATCTGCGCGTATATTTGAGCGCACATACACGTTACGGGCGGAAATTCCCATGCCGAGGCCGTACCTGCCGCAAGCCGACGAATGCACCTGCCTCGCGGTTCGCCAGGCAGCACGGCACATCTCGCAGTTCTACGACCAGCATCTCGCGTCGGCAGGCCTGCGCACCACGCAATTCTCTATTCTTGCCAAGCTGAAGCGCGTTGGGCCGATGACGATCAACGCGCTCGCCGACGCGCTCGTCATGGATCGGACCACGCTCGGTCGCAATATCCTCCCGCTCGAGCGGGAGGGTCTGCTTGCCATTGCGCCGGGACGCGAGGATCGCCGCAGCAAGGAGCTCAGCGTGACCTCCGCCGGTGTCGAGCGGTTGCGCGCGGCGATCAGGGGCTGGAGCGAAGCGCAATCGCAATTCGCCCGCGCTTTCGGGTTCGAGCGCACCCAAGGGCTCCGGTCGCTTCTCTTCGAAGTTTCGTCCACCGAGCTTCCCGACATTTCCGCGTCCCGCGCCTGATTGCGATTGCCAAGGAAATTGTCGTCCCGAAAAGCTGCGTGAATATGTGCGTATATACGCTCATTTCAGCGGAACGAACAGGAGATCGGCCATGAGCGATATCGTCCTCGAACGCGCGACGGCAAAGCTCCCCACCAAGGCAATGTCGAAGCATGGTTTCAAATGGGCCCTGGCGGCAGGCCTCGCCGGCCTCCTCGCGACGGGCGCGGCGCGCTATGCGTCGGAATGGTGGACCGTCGGGCGCTTCCTCGAAACCACGGATGACGCCTATGTGGGCGGCAATGTCACGCCGATCTCGCCGCATGTCGCCGGCTTCGTCGCGCAGATCCTGGTCGCCGACAATGAGCATGTGAGCGCGGGGCAGACGCTCATCCGGCTGGATGATCGTGACTTTCGAGCCGCGCTCGACCGTGCGACTGCGGTCGTGGCCGAGAGGCAGGCAACGCTCGCGAGCCTCACGGCGCGAGAACAGCTTCAACAATCGACGATTCGCGCGGCCGACGCCGATGTCGAGGCGAAGCTAGCCGCAGCGGAGTTCTCGAAGGAAGAGGACGCGCGCTACCGCCAGCTCGCGCAATCGAGCGCAGGCTCGCAACAGAATGCGCAAAAAGCGCTTGCCGCGAACGCGGTCGCCCAATCGGCCGTGAGCTCTTCAAAGGCTGCGCTCGCGGCCGCCCGCCAGCAGCTTCTCGTACTCGACGCGCAGATCGGCGAGGCAGGGGCTGCCGTTGAGGAGGCAAAGGCCGATCGGCGCACGGCCGAGCTCAACCTCGGCTATACGGAGATTCGATCGCCGATCGACGGCTATGTCGGCAATCGCGCCGCTCAGACGGGCGGCTACGTCTCGGGTGGCGCCTATCTCGTCACCGTCATCCCGGCGCATGAAATCTGGGTCGACGCCAACTTCAAGGAAGATCAGCTTCGTCATTTAACGCCAGGCCAAGCCGTGAGCATCGTCGCGGACACGCTTCCCGATCACGTCTTCCGGGGCCATGTGCTCAGCCTTTCGCCCGGCACGGGTGCGATTTTCAGCGTCATCCCACCCGAGAACGCGACCGGCAATTTCACCAAGATCGTGCAGCGCGTGCCGGTCCGCATCGAGCTCGACGCGAGCGATCCGGAGCTCCGCGCGCTTAGGCCGGGGCTCTCCACAACGGTAAGCGTGGATACACGCTCGAACTAGGGGAGTGTGAGGTGAACGCGCCAGCGAGCATGGCTTCGACGGGCTTCGTGCGCAGCCTGTTGCCGTTCGTCGTCATGTGCGTGGGCATGTTCATTGCCCTCCTCGACATCCAGATCGTCGCCTCTTCGCTGCAGGATATCGGCGGCGGATTGTCCGCCGCGCAGGACGAGATCAGCTGGGTGCAGACCGCGTATCTCATTGCCGAGATCGTCATGATTCCGCTCTCGGGATGGCTGACGAGGGTCTTCTCGACGCGCTGGCTCTTCACGGCTTCGGCGGCCGGCTTCACGGTTACCAGCATGCTTTGCGGTGTCGCCTGGAACATCGAAAGCATGATTGTCTTCCGCGCGCTCCAGGGGCTTCTCGGCGCCTCGATGATCCCGACGGTGTTCACCTCGTCCTTTCACTATTTTCAGGGACCGCGGCGCGTCTACTCGGCGGCCGTCATCGGCACCATCGCCTCGGTTGCACCGACACTGGGACCCGTCATCGGCGGCTGGATCACCGACACGCTGAACTGGCACTGGCTCTTCTACATCAACCTCGTTCCCGGCCTCGCCATCACTTGCCTCATCCCGTTCCTTGTGCGCATCGATGAGCCCGATCTGTCGCTTCTCAGGAAGGCCGACTATGCCGGCATCACGCTGATGGCGATCGCGCTCGGGACCTTGGAATATGTCCTCGAGGAAGGCGCGCGCTGGAACTGGTTCGACGACGCGACGATCAGGAATTGTGCGCTCGTCTCGGGTGCCGCCGGCGTCCTGTTCGTGATCCGGAGCCTCACTTTCGCGCGCCCCGTCGTCGATCTTCGCGCCTTGGGCAATAGGAATTTCGCCTTGGGCTGCATCCTCTCCTTCGTCACCGGCATCGGCATCTTCTCGACGATCTATCTCACGCCGCTCTTTCTCGGCTATGTGCGCGGCTTCAGCGCCTGGCAGATCGGCATCGCGATTTTCTCGACCGGCGCCGCTTCGCTTCTTGGCGTTCCCGTATATATTTTCCTTGCGCGCAAACTCGACACGCGCTGGCTCATGATGTTCGGCCTTGCCTCTTTCGGCGCAGCCATGTGGAGCTACAGCTTCATCACCCATGATTGGGGAGCCGCGGAGCTTCTCGTGCCGCAAATCCTGCGCGGATTTCCACAGGTCTTCGCGGTCGCGCCAAGCGTCAATCTCGGCCTGGGGAGCTTGCCGCCGGAACGCCTCAAATATGCGAGCGGCCTTTTCAACATGATGCGCAATCTCGGCGGAGCCGTCGGCATCGCGGTGAGCGGCGCGATCCTCAACGACCGAACGAATTTCCACTTCCTCATGATCGCATCCAAGCTGACGCCGGCAAATGGCGCCATGACTCGCGTGACGGCCGATGTCGCGCAGCGCTATGGCGCCGTGCTCGGCCAACAGGGAGGCCAGGTCGCCGCGCTGAAGCAGCTCTTCCACCTCGCCTATCGTGAGGCCTCGACTCTCGCCTACGCCGATGCCTTTCGCGTGATCATGATTGCTTTCGCGATCGCCACGCTTCTCGTGCCTTTCCTGCGCAATGTCTCCGCGCCGAGGGCGCCGCTCGGCGGGGCGCCCTAAAAGGGTGGGCCGGCCTGCGCGCCGACCCGCACCGATCGGCCAGCCTCAATCGCGAGCTACTGCGCGTAAGAAGGGTCTTTGCGGTCGAGTTGGCGCTTCAGCACCTCGAAATGAGCGTAAGCCATTCCCTTGTAATCGTCCCAGCCGCGGGCGGTTTTCTCGGCTATATCGTGCGGCATGACATTGAGCTTCTGACCCGTCGAGTAGGCAAGCACCATCGTTCGGCAAGCACGCTCGAGGTAATAGAGCTCGTCGAAAGCCTCCGCGACCGTGCTGCCGGTTACGAGCACGCCGTGATTGCCCATGATCATCACGGATTTGTTGCCGAGCGCGCGCGCCAGGCGCTCGCCTTCTTCCTTGTCGTCCGCGATGCCGCCAAATCCGAGATCGACATGAGTGCGATTATAAAAACGGGCGGTGTTCTGATCGATGGGCTTGAGCTCCGGATCCGCGAGTGCCGCCAGTGCCGTCGCGTAGGGGGGATGGACGTGCAGAATGCAGCGCGCATGCGCCAGCGAGGCGTGCACGCTCCCGTGGATGCACCACGCCGACGGATCGGGCGCATTCTCTCTCTTCATCGTTTCGGGGTCGTCGCTGTCGAGCAGCAGGAGATCGCTCGCCTTGATCGACGAGAAATGGCTCCATCGCGGGTTCAAGAGGAACTTCTTTCCATCATCGGAGACTGCGAGGCTGAAGTGATTGGCGACAGATTCATGCCAATCGAACTCGACCGCCAGGCGGAAGGCGGCGGCGAGATCGACACGCAATTGCCACTCATCCGCGTCCCGAGACCGGGCATCGCGCGACGCATTCGCTCTGAGGCTGCTCACCTGCGACATCGTTGCTCTCCCGTATCGTTCCAAAGTTCATCGACGGCTTTGCCGGAACCTTAACGTTCGCGCGGCCCGATTTTCAAGCGAAAGCCTGACACGGCGCGGCTCGCCAAGCAATCGGCGACCCCGTTTCAACCCCTTACAGATGTTTATCTTGCCTCTTTACGCGTGACATTTGGCGCGCAGCGGGTTGACGGCTCCCCTCTTTGAACTACCCTCTTCGGAGGACGCGATGTGTCGGACCCCATGTGTCCGGCCCCATGTGTCCGACGCTATGTGTCCGACGCCCTGTGTCCGGCCGATCTCGCATCGGCTCGAATTACGCGGACCCGTCAAGAACGCGAAGCTTCGGAGTTTGCTCATGTCGACCGATATTTCTCGTCTCGTGGTGTTCGGTGACAGCCTGTCGGACGACGGCAATCTTTTTCGCTTTACCGGGCAGCCGGCCCCTCCCTATTGGGAGGGCCGCTTTTCGAACGGGCCGACTTATGCCGAGCAACTCGCGACACAGCTAAGCGTGCCGCTCGATGACCTCGCTTTCGGCGGGGCGACGGGGAGCGCCACCTCACCTGTCGCCGATCCCTTGCCGGTCAATCTTCCCGAGCAGATCGCGGCCTATCTTTTCCAGCTGCACGGCCGAAGGGCGCCCGCCGATACGACGGCGGTGATCTATATCGGCAACAACGATTACATCAATTACCTGGAAAATGGCACGTCGAGCTTGACGATCCCTGAACTTGTCGCGAGCGTCACGAGGAGCATCAAGGGCGCGATCAGTGTTCTCAACGCCGTCGGCGTGGAGAAGATCGCGCTCTTCACCTTGCCCGATTTGAGTGTCACCCCCGAGTTTCAGGCATTGGCGCACCAGCTCGGGCCGGTTCAAGGCCCCGCCTTGGTCGCGCTCGCCCGCGAGCTCGACATCGAAAACAACACGGTCCTGCAGCAATTGGCCGCCACTCGTCCCAACGTTCAGCTCGTCGACATCTTCAAGCTGACGGATGCGGTTGCGGCCGATCCGCTGAGCTTCGGCTTCGCCGATTCCACAGTTCCGATGACGAGCCTTCTCTCGGCGGGTTCGACGCAATTCGCCCCGAACGAGGTCGCTTTCTTCGATTCCCTCCATCCGACCTATGCGGCGCATGGCATTCAGGCCGCATTCGCGGACGCGGTCCTGACGTCGGATCACATTCAATATCTGGACGGGACAGCCACTGCCGTGAAGGCTCCGAGCGGCAATGACTTCATTTTCGCAACGCCGATCGACCCGGCAAATCCAAGTCTCAGCGGGGACTACACGATTCAAGGGGGGACGGGGAATGATCTGATTTTCGCTGGTGCAGGAAACGTAACGGTGCGGGGCGGCACTGGCAATGATCTCATCGACGCGGGCTCCGGCAACGCAACGCTTTACGGCGGCTACGGCAATGACGTCCTTGCCACGAACTCGCTCGGCACGAACTTCCTCTATGCGGGGCAGGGCAATGACGCCTTGATCGTCAATCGAGGCGGCACGAACACGCTCGAGGGCGGAAACGGAAACGATCTTTTCGTGCTCAAGGAGAGCGCGAGCCCTGCAGGTACGGCCCCCCTCTTTGGCAACCAGACGATCGTCGGCGGGGATGGGAACAACACCCTTCGCTTCATCATCAACGATCAAAGTCAGAGCACGGAGCAGGCGCTCGTGAACGACTTCATGAACATTGAGACAGCATTCGACAACTCGGTCGCTGCGCATCACCCCGGTACATTTTCCGCAGGCGGTCTCAATGTGTCCGGCATTGATGCGGTGCAACTTCAGGTCGACGGCGTTTCGAACAATCCGGCCACGCCTTACCTTATCACTCACACCATCGTGGCGTCTGTCGGCGACGCAGCGCCGGTCGGCAATGCTCTCGCCGGCCTCCTGCAAAGCGCGCAGAATTGGGGTCTTCTAACGGTCTGACGCCGCCCATGATCCGAAAGCTCGGCAAGCTCTTCCCGACAAACTCGTTTCCTATCCACCATTGGAGGATGAGGGCGCAGACTTCGGGCGATCTTGGTGGGATCGGCGCCCTGCGTGCTTGCGGATCACTCCCCATGCTGCAAAGCTTTCATGAGGTTCATTTTCACCCCGCCCACGAGTTCTTCGCGCCACAGTGAAGTCGGTCCCCGTGAAAGGCGGCGGGGTTCACCAGAGCGCCGCCTCGGCCGTAACTGAGAAAGGTCACGTCGCATGGGGTTCAAGGTTCAAGTTGGCCCCCAGCAGATCGCGATCCATCAGGGACAGACGGTGCTCGTCACCGAGCCCGACGGGCAAATCAATTGGCCGAGCGCGCGCGGCCTCTACTTTCGCGATACACGCATGATCAGCGCCTGGGCGATTTACGCCAATGGGGCACCTTGGGACCCATTGAACGGCGGAACGGTCGCTCCGCATGTGGCGCGCATCTTCGAGACGAATCGCGCTTTTCTCACCGAGCGAGGTCCGGTCGCCCCGCGCACGCTCGGCCTTATGATAAGTCGCCATATCGATGGCGGCCTCCATGAGGACATCGATGTCGTCAACAATAGCCAGGAGCCGGTCCGCTTCAATCTCGAGATCGCGATCCGTGCCGACTTCGCCGATATCTTCGAAGTGAAAAGCGATCGCATCGTGAGGCGCGGCCGCATCACCACCATTTGGTCGCCCAGGCGACAAGCGATGCACATGTCATACCGCAATCGGGATTTCGCCCGCGAGGTCATCATTCGCACCGGCAATGGAGACGGCAAGGCGACCGTGAACGCCAATGGGAGGCTGAGCTTCGATATCGCGCTCAAGCCGGGGCAAACCTGGCACCGCTGCTTGTTCTACGATCTCGTCGACGGAGCCTCACGGCTGAAAGCGCCGCGGGGTTGCACGCATTCCAGTGCGACATCCAGCCATGCGGTCAAAATGGACGAATGGCGCGATTCGGTGCTCAAGATCGAGACGAGCAACGAGGAGTTTTATCGCTGCTTCGATCAAGGCGTACAGGACATGGCGGCATTGCGCCTGCCGCTCCCCGGGATGGACCACATGGTGTTCGTGCCGGCCGCGGGACTGCCCTGGTTCGTTGCTCTCTTTGGTCGCGACACGCTCATCGCCTCGTTGCAAACCCTGATCGTTTATCCCGACTTCGCCATGGGGGCCTTGGAGGTCCTCGGCCAATACCAGGCCAAAGCGCGCGACGACTACCGCGACGCTGAGCCCGGCAAGATCCTGCACGAGTTGCGTTACGGCGAGCTCGCACATTTCAAGCTGATCCCGCACACGCCATATTACGGCACCGCCGATGCGACCCCGCTCTACCTCGTGGCGCTGCACGCCACTTGGCGCGCCACGGGTGATCGTGCGCTCATCGAGCGGCATCTCCCGACCGCCGAAGCCTGCCTTGCCTGGATCGACAAATACGGCGATCTCGACGGAGACGGGTTTCAGGAATATCAGACCCGCTCAACGGCCGGCTACGAGAACATGGGGTGGAAGGATTCGGGCGATGCCGTGATGTATCCCGACGGCACGCTGGTGCACGGGCCGAAGGCCTTGTGCGAACTGCAGGGCTATGTTTACGACGGCTGGCTGCGTATGGCCGAAATTTATGACGAGCTCGACAACAAGCGTCGCGCCACGGCGCTGCGCAAAAAAGCAGCAAGGCTGTTCAAGAAGTTCAATGAGGAATTCTGGGACGAAAAATCCGGCTTCTACGCCTATGCGCTCGACGGCGACAAGAAGAAGGTTCTGTCGGTCGCCTCGAATGTCGGCCAGTGCCTATGGGCGGGCATCATCGCACCCCAAAGAGCGTCCGCGGTGGTCAAGCGCCTCATGCAAAAAGACATGTGGAGCGGATGGGGCATTCGCACGCTCTCGGCCGATCACGCTTCCTTCAATCCTTACAACTATCAAACGGGGTCGGTCTGGCCGCATGACAACTCGATCATCGCGCTTGGCATGCGCCGCTACGGCTTCGCGGCCGAAGCAGCCGCCGTCGCGCGCGACATCAGCCGCGCAGCGGGCCATTTCCTCTTGAACCAATTGCCCGAGCTTTATGGCGGGTTGCAGCGCGATCCGACGAATTTCCCCGTGCAATATCTCGGCGCCAATGTGCCGCAAGCCTGGGCCGCGGGCACTCCCTTCGTGCTGCTGCAAACGATTCTCGGCCTCCAACAGGACGCGCCGCGAGGCAAGATCTATGTCGACCCTGCGCTCCCCGATTGGTTGCCCGACGTGACGCTCAGGGATCTGCGCCTCGGCCGACGGCATTTCGACATACGTTTCTGGCGCGACGGCAACGAGACGAAGTTCGAGGTGCTGAAAGGCGATCGGCACGCGGTGGAGCACATGAGCATCGTATTCTCGCAAGCGGTGGAAGGAGGCAAGGTGCAAGGGGGAGATCGCCGAAAGCATTCGCGCCCTCGAGCATGATGCGTTCCGCCTTCTGAGTGTCTCGCCGCTCATACCTCCACGACAGAGTGAATAAGCAACCGTTGGGTTGCGCGATCGATCGCTGCGCCTCCTCTTGTATTCAAGGCCCAGGTAAAGCGCGGATGCGGTTCGCGGCACAAGGATCGCCGACCCGCCCGCCCCGAACCACAAGGAACCTGGCCATCGCGAAGCGGTTAACTGGCACCCGGGGCAAAAAGCGTATCTCGAGCTCGAGGTCACCATGCCAGCTTTCGACGCAGCACGCCGCCAGTTCGTGCTGGCCACGGCCGCAGGCCTTGCCCTCTCCGGCCAAGCAGCGGCGCAATCGCGCACCGATGAAGGACCAAGAACGCTCGAAGGCAACCCGATGCCCGAGCCTGGACCCGAGAAGACTGCCGGCCCCGTCAAGCCCGGACGAGGATGCGTGCTGACCGGGAAGGTGGCGCTCGTGACCGGCGCCGCGCGCGGCATCGGGCGGGCGATCGCGGTCGAGCTTGCGGCAAACGGAGCCGATGTGGTGGCCCTCGACATCGCAGGGCCCGTCTCGTCCGCCTCGAACGCCGAGCCGGCGACGCCCCAAGAACTCGATGAAACGGTGCGGCAGATCCGAGGCTTCGGGCGTAAGTCAGAGGCCGTGAGGGCCGACATCCGTGATCTCGCCGCGTTGCGGCAAGTTGCCGACAACATCGAGCGCGATTACGGAAAGATCGACATCGTCGTCGCAAACGCCGCGATCCAGCGCTGGAAGCCTCTCCTCGAGATGGAAGATGCGGACTGGCGCGACGTCATCGACAACAACCTCAACGGCACGGCGAACACCGTGCGGGCCTTCGCGCCCAAAATGGTAGCGCGGCACAAGGGCCGCTTTATCCTTCTCTCCTCCATGCAGGGCAAGCACGGGACGAAAGACGGCTCCAGCTATTCGGCGTCGAAATGGGGCATCCTCGGCCTGATGAAGTCCGCCGCGATGGAGCTTGGTGAGCATAACATCACCGTGAACGCGATTCTGCCCGGCCTCGTCGACACGCCGCTCACGCGCTACGAGAAGCGATTGAGCGAAAGCATCGCCGAGACCGGCCGCAAGCCGCCGGAAAAACCGACGCCGCAGGAAGCCTGGGACATCAGGGCCCCGACCGTGCCGCTGAAGGTCGGTTGGCTCCAGCCTGACGACATTTCGCCCGTCGCCGTCTTCCTCGCCTCCGATGCGGCCAACATGGTGACAGGCGCCGAATATGAGGTGACCGGCGGCGACAGCGCGAAGACCGTCTAACGCGGCGATGCTGAACGCGGATTAGGCCGGCCTTGACTCGAAGGGCGAGTAACCTGATCGCAATTGCAGGAATCAGCTAGGCATCGGCAAGCGTTCGCGACCACGCCACAAAGCCCAAGCCCCGGGCGCGTTCACCCACAGCGGCGGCTTGTGCTCGATCGCCCGTCTCGGTCGAGCTTGCCAGTGCCTCCAATCCCTCGGCAATGAGATCGCACCAGGGCAAGGGTTCGCGTGCGAAGGCGTCGCGCAGCGCTTTTGCGTAACGGCGTGCCTCTGGCGCCCAACCCTGCGCAAGCACAGCCAAGGCCGCATCGCGATTGAACCATAATGGATTGTGAGCAAGCGTTCCCTTCTCGATGAGCTCCTCGCCCTCATCAAGAGCGGCACGGATTGCATCGGTGAAAGCCTCCGCACGAGCGATGACACCGAGCGCCATGGGAAGGCAGAACGCAGGTCCGGTCTTGCGTGCCAGCGTCGCGCCTCGCTGCCCCAACGCCAACGCCTCCGCTCGAAATCCTCTTTCGAGCGCGACTTTTCCCCTGAAGATGAAGTTGAGAGCTTCGTATCGGTGAGCGCCGATTTCCGCCGCGAGCCGGGCGGCTTCGGAAAACTCATGATCCGCTCGATCGTATTGGCCTTGCTCGAGCAGGATCTTTCCCAGGCAACTTCCGCGCGCCGTGATCTCGGCACGCCGGTTGCCGACTCTCACCGACATCGCAACATCCTCTTCGCAATCCTGCCTCGCTTCGTCGAGCCGACAAAGGTAGAGTCGCATATGGCCGCGCATCGAGAGGTTCGCGAGAACGACGTCCTGCAATCCGTTCGCCTGGGCGATGCGCACGCAGCTGTCATAAGTGCGCTCGGCCGTCGCCAATCGGTGGCTCGCCAACTGGGCGTCACCCAATCCGCTCAAGGCTCGCGCTTCCGCCTCTGGATCTTCCATGCGCCTCGCCACGCCAAGCGCCGCCTCGTTCGCCGCGACGCAGAGCTCGGCTTTGGCGAGGGCGAACAGGATGCCGCCGCGCAAAGTATGGATCCTGAGCCAATCCCGATTATGCCCGACACGCGAAGCGAGATTTTCTGCATGATCGAGCTGCGCCAACGCCTCATCGTAACGATCGAGAATGCGCAGGCTTTCCACGAGATCGAGCCGGACCTTGAGTTCCCAGCGCGTGTCGGCGAGCTTCTCGCCGTCTCGTAGCGCGGCCAGATAGTGCGCGCAGGCTTCGGCATGCGCCCACAGGAGCGCGGAGCGGTGTCCAGCCTCCCGCCAGTAGCTCGCGGCTTCAGCCTGCCGTTCGGCGCCGGACAAATGCCTTGCCAGATGTTCGGCGGCCATCTCAGCCTTTCCCGCCAAGACATGATCCGCAATCTCGCCGTGAACGCGTCGTCGCACGCCGCGCAGCAGCGAATGGTAGGCAACATCCTGAATGAGAACGTGACGGAACGCGTAGCGCCCGCCCTGCTCGACCAGAATGTCGTCGCCGACGAGGCGCTCCAAAGCATTCTCGAGATCGACACCATCGAGCCCCGACACGACCGCAAGATCGGCTTGGGCGAAATTGTGCCCGATCGCGGAGGCAAATTGCGCCACGCGCTTGGTTGGACCGAGGGCATCGAGCCGCGCCTGAAGCGAATCCTGAAGCGAGTCCGGGATCGCATTCGAACCGCTTTGCGCGACCACACGCGTGAGCTCCTCGAGGAAGAGCGGCAAGCCGCCAGCCCGGCCGAGGATTTCCCGGCGTGCCGATCGACTCATCGCCTCTCCGCAAGTGGCCGCGATCAGCTCTTCGGCATCGGTCTTGTCGAGAGGGCCGAGCTCGAGGCGCGTGCCGCCGATATTGTGCGCAAGGCGATCAGCTACCGGTCCCGGCCGACTTGCGACAAGCATCAAGAGCGGCTGCTCGTCGAGGTGATCACGCATGCTGCGCAGAAGATCAGCCGTCGTGGGATCGATCCAGTGACCATCCTCGATCGTGAGCACGGTGGGCTTGCGGCCGATGCGAGCCGTCAGCGATCGGCTGATCTGCTCGAAAAGCGAGCGCCTCTGCGCTTCGCCGGCGGCCATTGCACCGGCATCAGGCAAATATTCCTTGGGGACCGGGTGAAGTGGTGTGTTCCCATGGTAAGGCGAGCACAGCCATCGAAGAGCAACCACGTCGCTCGTGCGCGCGCAGAACTCGCGAACCAGACGGCTCTTGCCGATGCCCGCTTGGCCGATGACGTGCACGATCTGCAGTTTGCCGGTTGCGGCCCGCAGCCAGGCGGATGTGACGAGACCGAGCGCATCCTCGCGCCCGACGAACGGAGTTCCCCCGATCTCGGCGGGTGGCTCGCTGATGCCTTTGACATGCCACGCCTGGACAGGGTCGCGGATACCTTTCAAGGCGATCTGGCCGACATCCTCCATCACGTAGCCATCCCCGAGCCGTCGCCTCGTCGGTTCGCTCAGGAGAATCCCGTTGGGGGGCGCCATGCCCTGCAGGCGTGCTGCCAGATTGGGAATTGCGCCCAAGGCGGACGCAGCCTCCACGGTCCCCTGGAGGACGAGGTCGCCGATCACGACCTCGCCACTCGCGATCCCGATGCGAACGGAGGGATGGTCGCCGGCCAGACATTCGCGCCCTGTCGAAATTGCGAGAATATCCAGCGCCGCTCGCACAGCACGGTGCGCATCGTCGTCATGCGCGGCCGGATAACCGAAATAGACGAGCAAGCCGTCCCCCAAGACCTTGGCCAGGTAACCGCCATAGCGAGCCACGGCTTCGGCGCAGCCGTCGTGGAAGGTGCGAATGAGCTCGCGGTAATCCTCCGCATCAAGCTCGCCCGATAGTGCCGTCGAGCCGACCAGATCGCAGAACATCACCGTAAGCTGCCGGCGTTCCGCCTCGCCGCCGACCACCATCGAGGACGGCTGCGTTCCCGAAGCAGCACCAGTGACATGCTTGCTGAGCAATGCGATTTCCGCGAGCAGAATTCGTCGGTGGCCGAGCAGAACGCCCAGGCTTTGGAGGTCGATATCGGTCAGGTGCGGCAGCGCGCGTTCGTCGATGCCATTCTCGACGAAGGCTTTGCGGTACTGCCCAAGCCCCAGCCCATCGAGCCAATTTTCGACGTCCGGCATGCATCGCTCCGAGATCTCGCTCGGGGACGCCTCGTGTTCTTGCGACCGCTCCTCAGTTCGCTCGAGGCGTCCACACGCGTCGATGAGACGATCGCGCCAATGTTGATGGCAAACGCGCCCGCCGTCCAGCTTCCCGGCCTTTGCTGCAATTCGGTTGCGCTGGATGGAGCTCTCGATGAGCACGCCAGCAGGCCGGGTGAAGGCGGAAACCTCGCTTGCGGCGCGCGCATGTCGACCCTGCTTGCGTGACCTCCTTTACAAGTCGCTACTCTCAAAGGATATGGCTTGGACAGCGGCAATTTGGAGCGGCGGGCGAATGGAGGAATCGGCAACGTCTTCAGTGAAATTGCGTGACCGCGCGCTCGAAGTTCTCCGTTCCGTATTCGGCTATGACGGGTTCCGTCACGAGCAGGCGGCGATCATCGAGCGCGTCGCGTCCGGCGGTGACGCACTCGTCTTGATGCCGACAGGCGGCGGCAAGTCGCTCTGCTATCAAATTCCCGCATTGCTCCGGGACGGCATGGGCGTGGTTGTCTCGCCGTTGATCGCGCTGATGAAAGATCAGGTGGACGCGCTCCGTCAAGCAGGTGTGCGCGCGGCTTATCTCAATTCGACGCTAACGGCTTTTCAGGCCGCCGACGTGGAGCGCGACATGCGCGACGGCGCGCTCGATCTTCTCTACGTCGCGCCTGAACGCTTGGTGGCGCCGCGCTGCCTCGAGCTGCTGTCGCGCTGCAAGCTTGCGCTTTTCGCCATCGATGAAGCCCATTGCGTCTCTCAATGGGGCCATGATTTCCGTCCCGAATACCTGAAACTGCAAATCTTGCACGAACGATTTCCGGGTGTGCCACGGATCGCATTGACCGCGACCGCCGATCGCCCGACGCGAAGCGACATTATCGAGCGCCTTTCGCTGGGTGGCGCCGCGGTTTTCGCGGCGAGCTTCGATCGACCCAATATACGATATCACGTCGTCGCGAAGACGAGCTCCAAAACGCAACTCATAAATTTC
Source organism: Hyphomicrobiales bacterium (assembly GCA_019247795.1). Classification (GTDB taxonomy): domain Bacteria; phylum Pseudomonadota; class Alphaproteobacteria; order Rhizobiales; family Beijerinckiaceae; genus GAS188. Next base: position 21,309 of record JAFBAK010000069.1, read on the forward strand.
CTCGAAGCGGAGCACCCCGCCGACGCCGGCATCGTTTACTGCCTGTCGCGTCGCAAGGTCGAGGAGGTCGCCGAATGGCTATGTGCCAAGGGCCGGGTCGCCCTGCCCTATCATGCGGGGCTCGATGCGGCGATACGCGAGCGCAACCAGGACCGGTTCCTCAAGGAGGAAGCCGTGATCGTCGTGGCGACGGTCGCCTTCGGAATGGGAATTGACAAGCCCAATGTGCGGTTTGTTGCCCATCTCGACCTGCCCAAGAACGTCGAAGCCTATTATCAGGAGACCGGGCGAGCGGGACGAGACGGATTGGCGGCGAACGCCTTCATGACCTACGGGATGAGTGACCTGGGGACGCTCCTGGGATTCATCGACGAGTCCGATTTGGAAGAACGCCAGCGTCGCATCGAGCGGCACAAGCTCAGCGCTCTTTTAGGTTATTGCGAGACCGTCACTTGCCGGCGCAAAGTGCTGCTCGGCTATTTCGGAGAAAACTACGATCGTGCTTGTGGTAATTGTGACAATTGCCTCCACCCGCCACAAGTATTTGACGGAGTGGTGATGGCGCAAAAGGCGTTGTCGGCGGTACATCGGACCGGAGAACGTTTCGGGGCCGGATATCTCGTCGATGTCTTGCGTGGCCAATTGACGGATCGCATGCGCCAGTCGGGACATCATCGATTGAAGACATTCGGAGTCGGAAGCGACCTCGAGCCAAAACAATGGCATTCAGTTTTTCGTCAGCTCGTGGCGCAAGGACATTTGGAGGTCGATGTGGAAGGGCATGGCGGCCTCAAGTTCGGCGAGACCGGCTGGGCCGCGCTCCGCGGCGAAGTTCCTTTCGTCTTTCGCGCAAAAGAAAGGAGCGCCGGCCGCCGCGGCGGGCTGCGCAACGATGCCGCGCCCGGCCCCGCAGGTTCCTCGGCGAAGGACCCTCTCTTCCAAGCGTTGCGTTCACTGCGCTCGGAACTGGCGCGCGAGCAAAACGTCCCGCCCTACGTGATTTTCCACGACGCAACATTGATGGAAATGGTGCGTCGCAAGCCCGCCGATCTGACCGCCATGAGCAGGGTCCCCGGCGTGGGACGCCGCAAGCTCGACCGGTATGGAGCCATATTCGTCGCGGCGATCGCCAAATTGGTGACTTGAGAAGCAATTGCCGTCGGCGGCTCCGCTTTGTCGCGATCTCAATCCGCATTCGGAGGCGCATCGGATTGGTTAACGTATCGGTCGGCAATTTCGCCCACCGATTGATGGTCGCGCAACGCTTGCCCTTTATGCTCGAGGGGCGACGAACATGTGGTACG
>JAFBAK010000112.1 GCA_019247795.1 Hyphomicrobiales bacterium
GCCCAGGCGACCCTACCCAAAAACGAAAAGCCCCGCCGAAAAGGCCGGGGCTTTGCTTTGGGCGCGGTCGGGCGGGGAGGGTTAAATCCGTGCCCGACCGCTAGGACTCAGGGTTTAGGGGAAGGCTGAGCCTAGCTCGATACTGCCCCCGAGGACGTGCCCTCGCATTAACGTATGTTAGGAAGGTCAGCGTCGGGTGTTGTCGATGACGAGCCTCGGACGGCCGCGCAAGGGCCGCTGCGGCGCTCGCCTACCCGCTTCGACGAAGGCGCGTAGATCGAACGCTGGCGCCTCGGGCTCGAGCCGCCGGCGCGTTGCCGATCGGATGCAGATCGCAAAATCGATGGACAATTACCATCGAAGGCGCACCCTACTTGACCTTGGGATAAGTCGGCAGGTGTCAGCGATATTACTTCTGAGATCAAATTGGTTCTTGTGCAAAAGGACCTGTGGACCAAGCACTCGCTTGAGCAGCAGCTCTCGGAACCTACGGACGAGGTCTGGAGGATGATCGCGGGGGAGAATCGATAAGGGAGCCGGACCAATGAAGAAGCGGGCGATTGCCGGTAGGATCACTGTGGACGAGGGCATCACGACCGTGGACCTCCACGTCGGAGCACAAACGGTGAAGCTCAAGGTCGAGGAAGCGCGTGAGCTGGCGCGGGAGCTGACGAGCGTCGCAACGGCACTTCACGGGAAAATATGGGCAAAACATAAGCCGGAGGTATGACGAGTGGTGTCTACCTCAAGCTGCGCTGGCTTGCTCGCTTTTTCTTTGTAGGTTCAGGCCGCAAGGTTACGTCCCATCTGTCCTCCGCGCAAAAAGCACTTATCCCGATCTTAAGCAGCGCGATGAGAGCCATAGCGCACAATGGAACGAGAGCGGCGAGGAGGGCATTGCCAAGTTTCGCGCCTATTTGCGCAGCGACCCCCGTTACGATCGCGTAGGTGGAGTTTTGTCCAAATATCTCCTTGCGCCGCCGTAGGTCTTTTGGATCGTGGGAACATACGAACCGACGAAACTCATTTTTGAATCTGGTCCAGAAATCTTCGCGAAGTTCGACAACGTCGGGTGTTTCGGTGATCGCACGACCAATATCGTCTATCGACCGATCAGCCGAGAGGATTTGGGCACTTGCCGGCCTCACAAGCCAAAAGGGATGGGCGGCCTTGAAGACGATATTATTGAGCTCTTCGATAGATAATGCCGACAGGTCAAGCTCGTCCTTGCGTGGTTTCGGCATTTGCTCTCAACCTCGACCAAAGGATGAATCAGCAGGGTCGTAGAAACCCGTGGGCAAGTTTCCATCATTTACGGCGCTTGCGCGTTTTTTCTTCCGTTAAGTCTGGCTAGGCGTAACTCGCGAAGTCACTTGGTCTTCGTGACCATCTGCGCATGCCGACGCGCCTCGCCCTCGACGCGCCGCTCGCTTTCTTTCGCTCTTTCTTCTTCGAGAAAGAGTCGCCGGGCTTTGCGCTCGACTGCCTCCTGTCTTGCGCGGAGCTCGGCACGTCAGACCCGCTTTAGATTGGTTGCGGAGCTCTTGCCTCGACGCTCGTCGGTCTTGAGCTCGTAGCTGATCTTTTGGCCCTCATTGAGACCACCCATGCCGGAACGCTCGACGTCGGAGATGTGAACGAAAACGTCGGGTCCCCCAGCGTCCGGTTGGATAAAGCCGAAGCCCTTCGTGGAATTGAACCATTTTACTGTGCCGATAGCCATTTTCGTTATTCCTGTTTTGCGGGTGACGGCTCTAACGTTTGTCGCGGCGGACGGCCGAATTTTTCGTCGCGAACGCGGGGCTTGGGTTTAGGCAGAAGACCATCGCGCTGCGCCTTCTTGCGCGCAATCTTGCGCGTGCGTCGCACCGCCTCGGCCTTCTCCCTCACGCGTTTTTCGGAAGGCTTCTCATAGAATTTTCGCATTTTCATTTCGCGGAAAATTCCTTCGCGCGCCATCCTCTTCTTGAGAACGCGCATGGCTTGGTCCACATTGTTGTCACGTACTAAAACCTGCAATTGATGTCCGATCTTTTCCTGGAATTTACAAACCTCCATAGCACGCTTTTCGGCGAAACACCTGTTGCCTGGCTAAAGGGAGTGCGTCAGGATCGTCCCTATGACCCAAGACCCCCCATTCGTCGTCAAGATCGAGCGGGATGAGCATCATCAGGGGCGCTTCCGGTGGCGCGTCTTCCAAGGCGGCACCATGCGCGATGCGTCCGTCTATTCATTTGCGACCAAACGCCAAGCGCGAGCGGACGCAGATAAGTTCGTTCAAAAGCTTGCTGCCACTTGGCGCACTATAAAGTAACCGCCTTCCGTCCCGCCCGCAGGGAACGGGTTGTCGAGAGTAACATTGGTAGGTAGATTTTTAATCTCGCCCGACGATTATGTTGCCCGTGAAATACCGCAAGCCGCCTCCCTGCGATGATTTGCTGCTGACTTCGACAAGAACTAATTGTGCCGAGTCGCGCGAACATTTGCGCCACTTGCAACGCATGCAAATCCTCAGTGCTGCGACAATCGCGAGCTCGCTGCAAACTCTCGCCCAATGTTGGGCCGCTCTCGCAAAAGCGGAGAAGATCAAATCGGAGTTGCTGCCGGGGATTGACCCCGGCGCCAGCCGCCCTACGCTTAGAAACATCACTGGCAGTGGCACGTCCCAAGGCGCTGGTGGCTGAGAGACGCTTCCGCGCTCCCGCCTTTTCGAAAGGTAAAGGAGAGCGCGATGGCTATTTCTCCCTCCGAGGAGATTCGGAAAACCCTCGAACGTATGACGGCGATGACCACCGAAATGCGGGAAGACATTGTGCGGACCCGTAAGACCATCGACGGTTCACGCGACAGCTTGCGCAATGGTGATCTCACATTAAGGCGCGTCTTCGCGTTACCCGCATTTTCTTCCTACGCCAATGACAATTACGAGGCCGCCCGCTAGGCGCTCCGTTCGGCTCGTTCGTGCAACAGCCTGTGCGCTTGGTCGATCTTGTCGGCGATGCGGAGCCGCTCATGCGCGGCGGCCAGGAGACAGGCGCGATCTTCGGCGCTCGCCCTCTTCGCCAATCGGCTCAAGGCTTCGGCGTGATCCCGCAACAGCTTCGGAGACCGGGTCATCATGGCCATGCTCCTTGCGTCAGGGGACACGGCCAAAGGCGAGCCTTTGGTGGCGTTTATCGAACTGAACACCGTCAATGCGGATCGCATTGAGGGGTCCACCGCTCGGCCTATTTTTCCTTAGTCCATTTGAGGTGAGATGCGACGCGGGTTTCTTCGCGCGCCAAGCATTGCGCCCGTTTTGAGGTGTTGTGCCCGATCCTTCCTCGAAAATACTTCCCCTTCCTGCCGGTCATGCTTTAGGCTTCCATCTCTCGAAAACCGAAGATCAGCAACCGGGGTTCGTCGATGGCGGTCAGGAACATCAGTATCGAGGCGGCGCTGGCGGAAGCGCGCGAGGCCTTCGTCAAGCGCAACCCGAGGAGCGAGGCGGCTTACGAAGAGGCCTGCGCGGCGCTTCCCGGCGGCAACACCCGCACCATCCTGTTCTATGCGCCGTTTCCGCTGGCGATGCAGAGCGGAGCGGGCTGCCACCTGCGCGACGCGGACGGCCACGATTATCTCGACTTCCTCGGCGAATACACCGCCGGCATCTACGGGCATTCCCATCCGCGCATCCGCGCCGCGATCGACCGCGCACTCGATGGCGGCATCAATCTTTCGTCCCACAATCTTCTCGAGGGCAAGCTGGCGCGCCTCGTCTGCGACCGTTTTCCGTCACTCGATCTCGTGCGCTTCACCAACTCGGGAACGGAAGCCAATCTCATGGCGCTCGCCACCGTCACGGTGGCGACGGGCCGGCGCAAGATTCTCGTTTTCGAGGGTGGCTACCATGGGGGTGTTCTTTACTTCGGCGGGGGCGGAGCGCCGGTGAATGCGCCGCATCAATTCATCATCGGCAGCTACAACGACGTGGCACGAGCCAAGGCATTGCTCGACGAACATGGGCCCGAGCTCGCCGCGATCCTCGTCGAGCCGATGCTCGGCTCGGGCGGCTGCATTCCGGCGGATCGCGAGTTCCTCCAGGCCCTGCGCGATGGCGCGTCACGCTGCGGGGCCGTGTTGATCTTCGACGAGGTGATGACCTCGCGGCTCTCCCCAGGAGGTTTGCAGGAGGCCTTCGGCATCATTCCGGACATGACCACGCTCGGCAAATATATCGGCGGCGGCATGTCCTTTGGCGCCTTCGGCGGCCGCGCCGATCTCATGGGCCGCTATGATCCGCGCCGGCCCGACGCCCTGCCCCATGCCGGCACCTTCAACAACAATATCCTCACCATGTCGGCGGGGGTCGCCGGCATGGGCGAGATCTTCACGCCGCAAGCCGCTCGCGAACTCACTTCACGCGGCGATGATCTGCGCCGGCGCCTCAACGAGCTCTGCGCTTCCCGACGCGCACCCATGGAGTTCACCGGCTACGGCTCGCTGATGGCGGTGCACTTTTCCTCGACGCCGGTGCGCACGCCGCGCGACGCGCTGCGCGGGCATCAAGGCCTGAAGGAACTCTTCTTCTTCGACATGCTGGAGCGCGGCATCTATCTGGCGCGGCGCGGCATGCTGATTCTCTCCTTGCCGATCGGCGCGGCCGAGTGTGACCGGCTTGTCGACGCTGTCGAGGATTTCCTCTCGACCCGCGCACCCCTGCTCCTTCCCGAGGCGCTGAGCGCCGCCTAGGGGTACGGAAGGCAAAGACCTATCCCGCGCATCAACGGGCTCGGGATGACCCTCGACGTCGCCCTCCTTGGCCCCATCGCGCAAGTGGTGTGGATCGATCTCATCCTCTCGGCCGACAATGCGGTCGTGATCGCACTCGCTTGCCGTTCGCTTCCCGATGCGCAGCGGCGAGGCGGCATGGCGCTCGGCATCGCGGCCGCGATCACGCTGCGCGTGCTCTTCGCCTTCGTCGCCTTGGAGATCCTGGAGGTGCCGCTCCTGAGATTCGCGGCGGGTGTCGTGCTGGTTTATCTCGGCGTCAAGCTCGCTTGCGATGACGGACATAAGCGCACGGACGTGCCGGCGGCCCGCAATCTCTGGAGCGCCGTCTGGACCATCGGCGTCGCCGACGCCATCATGAGCCTCGACAACGTGCTCGCTCTCCTTGCCGCGGCGCGCCAGAACATAGCCGTCTTCGTCTTTGGCATCCTGCTTTCGATCCCCCTGATCGTCTGGGGCTCGGCGCTCATCATGCCGCTCATGCGGCGCTTTCCCATTCTCGCGGTCGGCGGAGGCGCCCTTCTCGGCTGGGTCGCCGGCGAATTGATCGCGCAAGACGCATGGGTCTCGCCGCAGCTGCGCGAATATGGCATCGATGCGAATCTGGCGGCGGGCCTCGCCGCTGTCGTCGTGCTGGTCGTCGCCATCCTGATCCTGCGGGCTCGCGCCTCGCGTATGAGGGACACGCGCAGCGGCGACGACGCGTGAAAGGAATTTTCGCATCGCTTCGCCAATTCTCGTTTCGAGCAGTGCGTCGATTCAAGCGCAGTTCGCGCGGGCGCGAATTACCGATTTGATGACACCCTCTCCTACGCTCGAGCCGTCGCGCTCCGTTCACACCGCAACCGGAGCCCGGATGGCGGGCCAGGGTTCATACCCCTCGATCGTGATGTCCTCGAAGCGCATGTCGAAAAGCGACTTCGCCGCCGGATCGAGTTTGAGGTGCGGCAAAGCGCGCGGCTCACGCTGCAATTGCTCCCGCGCCTGCTCGAGATGGTTCAGATAAAGATGGGCATCGCCGAGAGTGTGGATGAAATCGCCGACGCCGAGCCCCGTCACATGCGCGATCATGTGAGTAAGAAGCGCGTAGCTCGCGATATTGAACGGAACACCGAGGAAGATGTCCCCCGAGCGTTGATAGAGCTGGCAGGAGAGGCGCGCCACGCCATCGGTGCCGGTCAGTACATAAAACTGGAAGAGGCAGTGGCAAGGCGCGAGCGCCATCTTCGCGAGATCGGCCGGATTCCAGGCGCTCACGACGAGGCGGCGTGAATTCGGGTTCTTGCGGATCTCGTCGAGAAGCCAGGCAATCTGATCGATGCTGCCGCCGTCCGGCGCCGGCCAGGAACGCCATTGCCGTCCATAGACGGGACCGAGATCGCCCTCCTCGTCGGCCCAGTCATCCCAGATCGAGACGCCGTGCTGTTTGAGATAGGCGACGTTCGTGTCGCCCTGAAGAAACCACAAAAGCTCATGGATGATCGATTTGAGATGCAGCTTCTTGGTCGTGACAAGCGGAAAGCCACGCGCCAGATCGAAGCGCATTTGCCTGCCGAAGACGGAGAGCGTTCCCGTTCCGGTGCGATCCCCTTTCGGCACCCCGTTGTCGAGGACATCCTGGAGAAGGTCGAGATAGATGCGCATGGCAGGCGCTCGCGGTTTGCGTGAGTCGCGACGAATTCTAACAGCCTTCGGGACAAGATGCAGGGCTCCCGTATGAGTGCTCCACCGGCCCTCGCCCAGCCCCCCTGCCCTCGACGCCCCCGCGAGGTTGCGCAGGTTGTGGAAAAGGTTCACTCGTTGGGCTCGCGACAACGAGGTGACAAAGGATGCAGAGTTCGCCGACGCCATCATCTGGACAGAGGCCAGTGGTCGAAACGACCGATCTCACCTGCTATCGCACGGAAGACGTCCCGCCCGAGCTCATTCCGGCGCGGCCCGAGCGTGAATGGATGGATTTGACCGATCAGCGCTATGCGTATCGCTGCATTCCGCTCTCGATCGCCAATGCCTCAGGCTGGGAAGTCATCCTCCCATGCGCCTTCTCGGCGACCTGGACCGGCGGCAATCTCAACAACGACATCCAGATCAGGCCGCTCGGCGATCCCGGAGCCGTCGCGCGCCGTGTCGTATCCCATTTCGGGCACGGCATCCTCACTTTCCACACCGGCTATCTTTTTCGCACGAGCCCCGGATGGGCGCTGTGGTGCCGAGGCGCTCCCAATGTCGTGAAGCACGGTATTGTCGCGCTCGACGGCCTCGTCGAGACGGATTGGCTGCCCTTCCCTTTCACGATGAATTGGCGATTCACGAGGCCCGGCACGGTTCGCTTCGAGGCCGGCGAGCCCTTCTGCTTCATCACGCCCGTGCCGCACATTCTTTATGAAGCGATCGAGCCACGCATCAAGACGTTGGCCGAAGATGCGGAGATGAAGGCCGCTTACGACAAGTGGAGCGCGAGCCGCACCGATTTCAACGCCGGCCTGGCGCGCCGCGAGCCCGACGCGGTGAAGCAGGGCTGGCAACGCCATTACGTGAAGGGCGCCGGGCCTGCGGGCGAAGGCGCAGGCTTTCATCTGTCACGGCGCAGGTTGAAGCCGCCACGCGCCTGACGATCGCGCGTCTTGAGCCAGCTTGAGGCTTCCCCTGCAGTGCTGATTGCCACTTTCCCGCGTAGCGCAGCACGAAGCGGCGGAGAGGGACGCAAATGCCGGCCCGTTGACACCCCGGTCAGCGACGAGCCCCGGGCGCGGCATGTTTTCCTCCCAAGGCGTTCCACGGCAGGTTCGAGACTTCAAATTTGGAGCCAGATGGCCTATATTAACAATCGCCGCCTCACGGCGGCTATGGCGATAAATGACGATCGGAATAAACCATTCGGACCCGGGGGCGGTACCCGGCGCCTCCACCTGGAACCGGAAATGCGACAGCCGGTTCGAGGCGGGGGCGAAATAGGATCGACGAGGGCGTAAA
>JAFBAK010000245.1 GCA_019247795.1 Hyphomicrobiales bacterium
GCATGACCCCAATCACGCTTCGCGTCGATGTTTCCCAATCTCAGCTCGTTCGCGAGCCCAAGCTTGATGCGGGCCACACCATCCGTCACCTTGCGCGTAACGAACTCGATCCCGCGCAAGGGGGATTCATGGTTGAAGAGGATGCCGCACGACGCGTGCAGGCCGAAGCTCTCGCGATAATTCACCGTGATCCAGTGGGCGAAAAGCTTGGACACCCCATAGGGTGAACGCGGATGGAAGGGGGTCTTTTCCGTCTGAACAACTTCTTGGGCAAGACCGAACATTTCCGAGGATGAGGCTTGGTAGAATCGCACCTTAGGAGCTTCGAGCCGAATGGCTTCGAGCACATTTGCGGCGCCAAGCCCGGTGACCTGCCCGGTGAGCAAGGGTTGCTGCCAAGATGCCATCACGAAAGATTGCGCGGCAAGGTTGTAGACCTCGTCAGGCGCGGCTTCCCGCAGGCATCGAATAAGGCTGGAGACATCGACGAGATTGCCGTCCAGCAGTTTGACGCGATCGGCGATGCCCAAAAAGCGAAGCCGCGTGTCATGTATTTCCGACGTGCTCGAGCGACGCGCGATGCCGAAGACCTTGTAGCCCTTCCCCAACAGAAACTGCGAGAGATAAGCGCCGTCTTGGCCGGTGATGCCGGTGATGAGGGCTGTTTTCATGGCTGTCCGAAGGAGAACGGATCCTCACGCAGCGATCGTTCGGGGGTCGATGTCTTAGACGCTGCCCAAAATCCTGACAAGCAAGGTGTGCGACCTGTTCGTGTCGCCGCGCCTGTCAACCTTGCCTGATCAGGTGTGGCCTCACCTCATTCTTGCCTAAGCCGCCCAATCTTTGACCTGGTGACGGGCGTGCGCCTCTCAAGGCCCTGCCCGACAAGCCGCCTCGCCGCCTGCTTCATTGTCTTTTACGAGAGAGCCAATTAGATCAGAGTCATTATTAGCGTATACCCGCGCTTCTGAAGAGCCCTCCTTCATGTCTTTGGTCAGTCATTTATACAGCGTGGTGCGGATCTTTCTCGATCCTTTTTGGTTGCGACTTTGGACTAGAGTCGAGAGGCGGGTCGCCCCGATCGAAGCGCGAATCGCGCTGGTGGAAAACGCGCTCAACACCCTGCAACGCAATCCGGCAGCTTTCTTTGAGGCGCGATCGATCGGCGCTTTGTCTACGTCGACCCCGATCCGGCGCGAGGACTACGACGCATGGATCACCCAGTTCGATCGCCTCCGTCCTGGCGAGGATCACTTGATAAGGCGACATACCGCAACGCTCGCTGAACGCCCGAAATTTTCTCTTATTATTGCTGCGCATGGAACCATCGACGCGCTTTCGAAGACCATCGCCTCCGTCCGGGAGCAGATCTATGACGATTGGGAGCTTTTCATCCCTTCGCGAACCGCTGACGGCCATGCGGGAGATCTGCTTTCCGCCCCTGAGACGATTGATGCCAGGATTAAAGCGGCGAGGTTTCCCGGGGAGGATGTTTCCAATGTTCTAAAAGCGGCAGTTGAGGCGTCCCCAGGTCATTTTGCGGCTTTGCTCCATGCCGGCGATATTTTGGCGCCGCACGCGCTCGCATCGATGGCTGACGCTGTCAATCGGCACTCGGACGCAGACATTTTCTATTCGGACGAGGACAAGATCGACAGTCTGGGGCGCAGATACGAACCCTGGTTCAAACCCGATTGGAATCCCGAGCTTCTCAGGGGGCAAGATTATATCAGCCATTTCGGCGTGTTTCGAATGAAGCATGTCCGAGCCTTGCTGAGACCGAACCAGAGTGAACTGAACGTCCAGGACTGGAACGTGCGCCTTGCTTCATCCGGGAGCAGTCGTGTCGTGCACGTGCCGCATATTCTCTGCCATCGCCTCGATACGATGAATTCGAACAGCCTCTTCTTGGCGCTTATGCAAGGGCCGGCGGCCCTGCAAGGACCGACGTCCACGCAAGGAGAAATCGCCGCGAGCGAGTCGCCGGAAAACCCCACGATTGCCGGCACGAAAATGCTCCGCGCCATGTCCGAGGCCAGCGTCGATCGCCAGGCTGGATCACAATGGCCCCGAGTGAGCGTCATCATTGCCACGAGGGATCGGACGGATTTGCTTGCGCAATGCCTGCAGGGTCTGTGGGAGCGCACCGAATATCCAGACATCGAGATCCTCATTGCCGATAATGACAGCTCTCAGCCTAAGACGGTGACTTTTTTCGCCGAGGTGAAAAAGCGAGGCGTGCGGGTCGTCTCATGCCCAGGTCCGTTCAACCACTCCAAGATCAACAACCGTGCGGCACGTCATGCCTCTGGTGACGTCCTCCTCTTGCTGAACAACGATGTCGAGATGCTCGAGCCGGGATGGCTTAAAGCGATGATCGGACATCTGTTCAGTCCGGATGTGGCAGCGGTGGGGGCCAAGCTTTTGTACCCGGATGGCACCTTGCAGCACGGCGGTGTCGTGCTCGGCATGCTGGGCGTTGCGGGCCATGTGCATCTGGGCGCCTCCATCGATAGTCCCGGCTATCGAGAGCGGCTACGATTGGCTCAGGATGTCTCCTGCGTGACGGCGGCTTGCATCGCAGTGCGTCGAAGCGTCTTCGAAGAGGTCGGCGGCTTCGATGAAGATCGTCTCGCGGTTGACTTCAACGATGTCGATCTCTGCATCCGCATACGCCAGGCCGGCCATCGCATCATTTGGACGCCGCACGCCGCGCTTGTCCATCATGAGTCAAAAAGCCGCGGCTCACCGAAAGAGAAGGTCAACCAGGAGAGGCTCAATCGTGCGGCGGCCTGCATGCGGCAGCGTTGGGGTAGTCTTCTCGATCGCGATCCCTTCTGGAACCCGAACCTTTCATTGCAATCGACCGAGCCGCGCATAACCTTTCCGCCGCGCGTATCACGACCTTGGCATCACGGTGCGGGCTGAGCGAGGCCGGTCGTCCCACGCAAGAGAAAGGCCAGCCCCATCCGTAACGATTGGCTCCCAAGCGCATTGGCCTTGCCGAGGAATTCGGCTATCGCGCACGCTGCTGAGGAACTCACTGCCCATGCCATAGAGTTCATCTGAGCCAAGCTTGCGTGCTCCCCATGACCGGACCAGCTCAACGCCTTTTATTGACCGGTGCCAACGGCTTTGTCGGCCGCTGGGTGCTTGAGCGCCTTGCCCACCATGCGCCAGACGTCGAGGTGATCGCCGGAACATACCGCGGCGAGTTGGCCATGCCACTGGCGCAGATCGCGCGGTTCGACATCTGCGATGCGGCGGCGGTTGACGAGCTCATAAGAGCTACAAGGCCGATGGCCATCATTCATCTTGCTGCCATATCCAATGTCAAAGAAGCACGCGACACGCCGCGCCAGGCTTTCGCGACCAATCTTCACGGTACGCTGAACCTTGCCGAATCTACCCTGAAGCACTGCCCGACAGCGCGCTTCGTCTTCATCAGCTCATCAGAGGTTTACGGAGGAACGGGCAGGTCTTCGCGCGGCCCGCTCGACGAGACTGCGCTCCTTGATCCCGAAAATCCCTACGCCGCCGCGAAGGCCGCGGCCGATCTGGCGATCGGGCAAATGGCTCACGATGGCCTGCAAGCCATAAGAGTGAGGCCCTTCAATCACACCGGTCCAGGGCAGACGGAACGTTTCGTCATTCCTGCATTCGCGGCACAAATTGCTCGGATTGAAGCTCGGGCTCAGGAGCCCGTGATGCGGGTCGGAAATCTCGAAGCAAGTCGGGACTTCGTTGATGTTCGCGACGTTTCGGACGCCTACATCCGGCTCGCGCTTTCGCCATTATGCTTCGAGCCCGGCCTTGTGCTCAATCTCGGTTCAGGCAGTGTACGTCGGATCGGCGATGTGCTGGACGAACTCGTTTCGCTCGCCGCGGCGAGAATCCGGATAGAAACGGATCCCTCCCGTTTGCGAGCGAAAGAGACCCCGTCGATACGCGCCGATACAAGCCGAATCCGAGAGCTTATCGGCTGGGAGCCTAAAATTCCCTGGCAAAAAACACTCGCCGACCTCTTAGGGTTTTGGCGCGACCGAGTGGGAGCCGATGGTGGGCCGAGAGAACGCCTTCGAGAGAGCTCGGAGAAAGCCGACCCCCGGGTGTTCAAACGAGACGATTTGCCGACGTGAGCCCCCGCCCCTCACGGCCCGAATTGCCAATCGAAACGGCTCGGTTTAAGGCAGCGTTCTAAATCTGAGCACTCAGGAACACTGGCGGCATGTCGAAAAGTCTCATGCAGAAGGATGACCTTATTCTCGTGACGGGAGGAGGAGGCTTCATCGGCGGTCATATGGTCAAAACCCTGCGCGACCAAGGGTTTCACCGTCTCCGGGCAGTCGATCGCAAGCCGTTTGAGGAGTGGTACCAGATCTTCGATGATGTGGAAAACCTGCAACTCGACCTCGCTTTCCTGGATGGCTGTCAGACCGCGGCCAAGGGCACCGGCTATGTGTTCAATCTTGCCTGCGACATGGGTGGCATGGGTTTCATCGAGCTCAACAAGGCCTTGTGCATGCTTTCGGTTCTCACCTCGACCCACATGCTGGTTGCGGCGAGAGACACGGGGGCGAAGCGACTCTTCTACTCGTCTTCAGCTTGCGTTTATAACGGCAGCAAGCAGACAGACCCCAACAACACCGGGCTTGCCGAGGCCGACGCCTATCCAGCCATGCCCGAAGACGGCTATGGCTGGGAAAAGCTCTTCTCCGAGCGAATGGCACGACATTTCATGGAGGATTTCGACCTCGAGACCCGCGTTGCGCGCTACCACAACGTCTACGGCCCTTGGGGCACATATGACGGGGGCCGCGAAAAGGCGCCGGCCGCGATCTGTCGCAAGGTGATCGCTGCGAAACAGTCCGGAAAGCATGAGATCGAAATTTGGGGAGACGGCGAGCAGACACGCAGCTTCATGTATATCGACGACTGTGTTCACGGCACGCTTGCGCTCATGGAGAGCGACGTCCGTGAGCCGCTCAATCTCGGCTCGGATGAACTCGTGAGCATCAATCAGCTCGTCTCGATCGTGGAGGACATCGCCGGCGTGAAGCTGAAACGCAAGTATAAGCTCGATGCGCCCAAGGGGGTGCGTGGCCGCAACAGCGACAACACGAAGATCAAGAAGAACCTCGATTGGGCGCCCTCCATCAGGTTGCGGGATGGCTTGGAAAAAACCTATGCCTGGATCGCCGACGAGATGAGCTCGAACATGGCGGACGCACGCAAGAAGGTGTTCGCCACCTGAGCAATGCGGTCAGAGCCTGCATTTGGGAATTCTCAATCCGCTTTCTCCATGACGAGATAGACCGGGTCGCCCAACCGCGCGATCCTCTCCGGCTTATTTTGGGCGGGACCCGGCTTCACCGAAATTGTCTCGTCGTCGACAACGAAATCACTGAGGCGGAAGCTGGCGCGGATATGCAGGCCGAGCTTCTCAAAGAGGGCTTGCACCATGGACGCCGACGGCACCAGACAAAGCTCCCAATCGGCGCAGAATGGCCAGCGCGCAGGGTCCGACAATTCGAACACCGGCTCTTCCCGGTTGCAGACACAGCTTTGAAGGAGAGCCCAACGTCTGGTCAGCCGCGCCAGCCGCTGCGCACCACCAATTGGATCCCGCAAGTGATAGAACAACCCGGAGCAAAACACGAGATCATATTGCTCGGCGGTCGAGAAGTTCTCGAGATCGGCAACCATGAACCTCGTTGACCCGATCCAACTTTCTTGAAGTTGATCCGCAATGAAACCTGCCTGTTCTATTGCCGCCGTGTCGTGGTCGAAGCCGTCCACAATCGCGCCCATTTGCGCAAACAGGAACGAGAAATGACCGGCGCTGCAGGCCACGTCGAGCACTTTAGAGCCGCTGATCGGACCGACATGTTCTTTGATCAGGTAGGAAAAAATTGAACGTGCCACCGCGTTCGCGCGAGTCCACCCAGGCTCATCTTCGACCGAGGCGCGAACCAGGACTCCATCACCGAGATCCGTCGTGTAGTACCAGTGGGGAAACTTGGCGCTCCGAGCGTCCTTGACGAGGTTTGGGGCATCCGTCCAGGTGACGTTCGTGATTCGGGCAAGGGCAGAACGATCCGCCTCGCCTGTGCGGATGCATACTCGGAACCGAGTCTTCGTCGCTACCAGGAAGGTAGCCTCCTGTGTCGCCGGCGAGCGAGCCAGAATTCGCTCCGGAACGATGTAGCAGCTGATATCTCGCGATGACACGAGCCCGATGCCCAGCGGTCCCTCTTGCACAGTCGCGCTGACCTTTACCAATGCAAACCGGCCAGCGGCACTGATCTCAGCCTCTGAAGATAGGCTGGCGTAGTTCCATCGGCGCGGCGGTGTCCGCACGAAGATTGGGCAAGGGTGCTCGGACCCCTGTTCCGATCCGTGGTCTGCAAAAGCAACGTTGAGATTACGCCACACGATATAAATCTCGTTTATTTAACAGGAAACCTCCTGATAGAGCTTAATACTAAATTCAAACCAGAAGCAGATCTATAATTCAACTTGAAATGTTTTCCGAACCAGCAATTGTTCAGGGTGACACCGCAGAAGCGCGTCGTGGTCGAGGCTCCGGTGCGCGCACCAACGACACGGGAAGTGATGTTTTCGGGTGCGAATTGCTGCCTTTTTCCGCCGGGGGGCGCCCGATTCACGAGATGAGCGGGGAGATCGGAACGATGCCGAGCACGGTGAACTGCTGATGAGGGCCTATTGCTCGCGAGGTCTTGCCGGCCTGGATGAAAAGCGATGCCCTGCGCCTGCGCCCAAATATTGTTGCCCGGACCGGCAGGCGGATTTCAGCATCGCGGTGTCAGTCCTGCCGGCGAGCTATCCTCTTGGACGGGATGTTTGCAGGCGCAAGCCTCAGTCAAGGTGAGCAGCAGGTCTGGCGTTCCTGCACGCGCAGGAGATTGACCTTACGGGGCGCAAATGTGGGAGTGGGGGATGGGGCCGAGCTGTCATTATATGGCGCCGCCCGAGAATGCCATTTTCATCTGTATCTGCCGTCGCTTGCGTGTCGACTTATGACGGCGACATGAAGCGGCAGTTCAACCGCTGCACAGCCACCCCGATGCGATCAGCTCCCTCCTCCGTAAGGCCGACGCCAAAGGGCAAGTAAACCGAATGCGCGAACCAGAATTCCGATGCCTTGAAATCGCGATCGCGCAGAGCTTCATAGGGCGGATGGTGATACATGGGACGATATTGGCGCGCGGCAAGTATGCCCTGGCTCTTCAACTGCGAAACCACGTCGTCCGGGCGCTCGA
Organism: Hyphomicrobiales bacterium; assembly: GCA_019247795.1. Classification (GTDB taxonomy): domain Bacteria; phylum Pseudomonadota; class Alphaproteobacteria; order Rhizobiales; family Beijerinckiaceae; genus GAS188. The sequence goes on from JAFBAK010000245.1 coordinate 7,284, forward strand.
CGAAGATGATGTGCTGCATGGGCACGTCTCCATCCGCCGCGCGAAATAGTCGCTCTCCCAAGTGCTTGGCCAGGATGGAATAAGCGCTGCGCTTGCGAGCCCAACGTTCCTCGATTTGATCAAGCTCGGCGTTGCCGAGGGCCGCGGCGAGATCGCTTAAACGTAAGTTGCTGCCGATGCTCTTGTTGAGATTGGTCCGGCGCCAGTCGACGTCACCCTGATCGGCAGCCGCAATGGCCGCGTCTCGCTGCGCCTCATCATGGGCGAGAACGGCACCCCCCTGACCGGTGGTCAGGATCTTCGGTACGCTGAAGCTGATGGTGCCGATCTGGCCGAAGCTGCCGCCTCGGCGGCCCGGGCGACCGCGACCGAGCGCCCAGGCTGCGTCCTCGATGAGCGGCACGCCTCGATCGGCGCAGATCGCGGCAACCTCGTCGAGGTCGTCGCCGATGCTTCCGCAGAAATCCACGTAGACGACGGCCCTCGTGTCTTTAGTGATTGCTTCGCCCAAGCGTTTCGGATCAATGCATCCCGTTGCCGCATCGATTTCCGCAAGACGGGGCCTGAGGCCGATCACCCCGAATGCGTTGATGACGGATATCACACCGTAGGCGGGAACAATGACCTCATCGCCGGGTCTCAAGCCGAGCGCCTGCGCAGCGATCGACAGCGCGACGGTGCCGCTGGAAACAGGAACTGCGGCCGCCACGTCACAGACCTGCGCCAGCCGCGACGCGAAGCTTTGCGCCGTCGGGCCAGGCCCAACGAAGGAAGTCTCGATTTGGCGGCTGACCGCCTCCGCGCAACTCGGCGGAAGCCAAGGCTCGGCAAGCGGGATGATGCTGTGCTGCTGCTGGTTCAAATCTCGCCTCTTTGCAGCCGTTGCATCGCTTCCGCTTGAACCGCTTTGACACTGTCTACGTCGCGCCACCCGATGAGCTGCGGTCGGCCGGCACCGGTCACGTAAACGGAACCTGGCTCAAAATCTCCATTGATGATGCATGTGGCGCCGATCGTGGCGCAGTCGCCAATTGTCGCATTCGGCAAAACCACGCAATGAGCACCGATCACCACGCCTTTGCCGACCGACACATCCCCTGTCACACCGCGCTTGAGATCGTCAGGAACGACCGAGTTCGTGAGGAGGGGCGAGGAGTAGTCATCAGATGCCGTATAGATTCCGACATAGGCGGCGGTCGTGCTGAAGTCGCCGAAAGTGATCCTCCCAGCCGTACCTCCCAGGAGGCAGTACGAGCTGATGTGCACGAAGCAACCGATGTCGACATGGCCTTTGAGGATGACGAAATCATCGATGCGCGTGTGATCACCGAGTTTGCCTCGAAAGCCGTAAAACCTCGCCAAGCGGCTGACTTGCACCCGCCGGCCCACAAATACGCATCCGAGCGATCGTAGCTCCTCGGGAGCGTAATATGGCGTCTCGTCCGCCATGTCCCGTCATCAGTTCGTCAGGTGGTCGAAGCGCTCACGATACCCAGGCGTGGTGATCACGCGGCTCTTCATGTCTCGCTGAATCCCGAGCGGCACATAGCGGCCGACCTTGTTGCGATGCGATTCGTCGAGCGCTCGCCAACAGTCGATTACGGTCGTCGAGGCGCCCTGCGTCCAATCGATGCCCGCGAGTTGCTGCAAGGGCAGCGCGATGACTGCCGCGTCGCACTTGATACACTCCTCGGCCTGCTCGGCAATTCGAAGCTTACCGTTCAAGGCGCCCCGGGCCTCCTCATTTGCCATAGGGTCCCAACCAACAACGAAACGGCCCTCCGCCGCCAGCCAATCGGCAAGATCGATCCCGAATGACCTGTCGATCATCGAAGTGCCGGGCTTGTAGGCGAGGCCGATCACTCCCACAGACCCGCCTCGGGGCACCACATCCAATACTTGGCGCAACACATAGTGGCCGTGGTCGAGATTGGCGCGGTCGATTGCATTCGGCAAAGTCGAGGGCACGCCCACAAGATCCATGAAAGCCGCAAGGGCGCGGTTGTCCCGCGGCCAACAAGGGCCGCCATAGGGAACCGCGCCCTTGAAGAAACGCCGACCCAGCCGATAGGCAAGCGCATGAGTGATGCGATCCACATCGGCATCCGGCACCTCATTGCACAAGGCGAGCAACATGTTGGCAAAGGCCACGCGCATGGTCTCGTGCGTATTCGAGGCGATCTTCGTGATTTCGGCCTCGATCGGGGTGACGCGGACCGCAGGGGCATCGTTCGTCACCATGCGACGGTGGATGCCTTCCACCACCGCGCCGCTTTCCGTATCCGATTCGCCGATCAAGACGTATTCCGGCGAGATCAGCCCTTTCATCACGTCCCCTTGCGCGATGAAGGATGGATTGTAGCAAAAACCGAGGCGGTCCCCGATGCACCGACCCGCCGCCTGCTCGAGCGCGGGGATGAGCTGCGCGCTACTCGATTTCGGCAGGACCGTGCTCACCACTGAGACGACGTGAGAGCCGGGTTTCTTCGCTGCCGCCTTGCCGATCGCCTTCAGCGCGTCGATGATCAAGCGGTTGGAAAAACCGCCGAGGGTGTTGCTCGGCGTCGGCACGATGATGAAGCTGACCGAAGACCGGTGCACGGCCTCCGCCGGGTCCATCGTGGCGAGGAACTGACCGGGCTGCAAACGACCGAGACGCTCCATCACGCCGGGCTCGTTCGTCCGAAAGCTGCCGTCGTTCAGAGCCTTCACCTGCGATTCGACCACATCGACCCCGGTGACGCGATAACCCGCCGCGGTGAGTGCCGCGACCAAGGTCACGCCCACCTTGCCCAGGCCCACCACTGAGACTGCATCTGATGCCATCATGTCGAACTCAGCTTCTCGAGAAAGCCGCATCCCAAGCGTGACGCGGCGGGTGATTCATTGCGCAGGAAAGCCGTTTATGGGAACGGCCGAATGACCGACCCAATCAGGATCGCGGAAGTAGCCAGTCTTGACGGCCGCGGCGACTTCGCGAAAGGCGTCGGCAACCGTGCGCGTGGGACGAAAACCGAGCGTCTTGACGATTCGATCGCCGCTTACCCGATAATCGCGTAAATCCGGCTTGCGCTGCACGATACTCGCCCGAAGATCGGGAAGGACCTCACGCGCGATCGCCAACAGGCCGGTTTTCTGGTGATTTTCGCCCACAACGTTGAAGACGCGCCTCGTCACCAGAGCAGCCTCCGACTGCAGGACATGGCCCATCACTGCGGCAGCATCGTCGATATGCAGGAAGGGCCGCCAAGCCTCCGGAGCAAAGATGTCGATTGGGCGCCCGAGAACGGCCTCGCGCGCCATCTCGTTCACGAGCAGATCGAACCGCATCCGCGCCGATAAGCCACAGATCGTTCCGAGCCGCAACACGGTCACGGTGGGAATGCCGTTGACATGCAAGACTTCGTCTTCGGCCAGAACCTTGGCTCGAGCGTAGTCCGAGATCGGATTGAGGGGTGCATCCTCATCGACCGCCGCGTTGGGTTCGGCGACGCCGTAGTTGCTGCAGGTGCTGACGAAGATCAAGCGGTTGACCCCAGCCTCCGCAGCGGTCGCGAGCAAATTAGCCACGGCTCCATGATTGATCGACCAGGAGAATTGCGTATTCACGTTGCAGGCAGCTTCGCCGACTATGCCGGCAAGATGAATGACGGCGTCCATGCTCTTCATGGCGCCCAGCAGCGAATCCCGATCGCGCACATCCCCGAATTGAAATTCGAAGCTTTGCATCGCCGTCAAAGGAAGCAACGCTTCGGCGCCGTAGAGAAGGCGATCCAAGACGCGTACGAAATGCCCCTGGGACAATAAATGAGCGGCGACTCGGGACCCCACATAGCCCGCACCACCGCTGACCAGAATTTTCATGGAGAAAGGCTCCGCAGGAAGGAACAAGATAGATCGAGCCGCGAGCGACCAAAAATATCAGGGTTCCGCGTACTCTGGACGGGGCTGCATGGCAAGAATTTCTATCGCACGGATGCCGACCGATGAAGGCTGGGCCGTCTTGCCGTTTCGAAGCAGCAGCGAATTGCAACCATTGTTACGATATTCGAAGTAATAGTCTCGAGCATCATGGGTCGCGGCCAGCTCGATTTCTTCCGCGAGCACGTTCCGTTGGGGATCGAACATCGAGAGCATCGGCGTACCGGCGACATGCGAAACAGTGACCTTCACCCAATGCCATTCCTGGTCGAACGAGAGCGTCGGAAGGTTGAGCGGCGCCATGGCGGCATAATTCCAACTTTGACGTGGGGTGGTGAAGACTGTTCGGCCCCAACGACGCGTCCTCGTGGCGCCACCCGACGCCCAATCAGTTTCGATTTTCATCGCCTCGGCGCCCATTGATCGAATGACGCTGGCATGAGCTTTTGGCGGAACGCGGGGTGGCACGTTTTCGCGCTCGGTCAAGCGTTGCGACGCGCGGTCGAAATCGAGGTGGCGGCTTTTCTTGGCCAGATATTCGATGACGGGGGCGCCAGGCATGTGGCGATGGGCCGAGAGCACATGTTCGCGAAAGACAGGCGCGTCGCCGACGAGATCGAAAAGCTGGCCTGCGAAGGTGGCGTGCATGTTAGAGAGAATCTCACGCCTCATGAATTGGAGCAGCTCCTGGTGAGGGCCGGAGGCGTCAGCCGATCCGGCAGTCACATGTCCGAGCAACCGATCTATGATGATCGTCTTGTCACGCGCGAATTGCGCGTACGCCTCAGGCCGAAACGACATGCTCGCGGCATCGCCTCGAGCAGTCATCGTCACCGCCTCCTTCCGCACCAGCCGCTCCTGACCGAAGCGCAAAGCCATCCGGGACATGAGCTCGAAATCGGGAACGGTCTTGAGCGTCTCGTCGAGATAGAGTTCCTTGCCGAGGAGGCGACGGTTGAATACGCCGGCAGTGGTCGTGCACATGTCGTGGCGCAGGTAATCGAGGAGATTGAACGGTTTGGGCATGAACGTCCGCGGTTCATTCCAAGGCCCGTTCACGAGCCGCATGCCCCCGAAAATGTAGACGGCGTTGGGATGTTCGCGTGACCAACCGACGTATTTCTCGATCGCGCCGTCATCGAGGATTTCGTCGCATGCGGCCGCAACCACCAGGTCACCGGTGCAGCGCTGCAGGGCCCGATTATAACCGTTGACGAGACTCGCATCCAGCTCTGACACGATATGGATCGGAAAATCCCTCACCGATTCCAAATACGCGACGCTGCCATCAGTCGACAACGAATCTTGCACGAAAAGCTCGAATTTTCGATAACTCTGACGACGCAGCCCCTCAATTGCATCGCGCAAGTGAGGGAGCCCGTTTTTTACGGGCAAAGCAATCGACACAATTGGCTGCTCGACCACTCCGAACCTCTCCCCGAATAAATCGGCGGTTGGTTAGCAAAAGGCTCGCGACGGTTCAAGCCGAAGGGAGGCGCCAGGCATTCGCAAGATGCCAAGCAAGGTCCCGCTGATAAATCGCAAGTTAATGAATTTGTTCGCATAGCTTTCGCTAGGCCTAATGAATGTGTTCGCCTAGATTTTGTCGGAGACGGTGGTATTGTCAGGTTTTCACCACCGACGGATTCGTTTTTGGGCACCATTCGAGCTATTCTGGCCTTATCGGTCGTGGTTTGGCACCTCTGGGGGCACGCTTTGCCCTTCACGGCCAACGGCTACAATGCCGTAATATTGTTTTTTATTATTTCCGGCTTCTACATGTCCATGGTTATAAACAATAAGTATTGCAAAGAACCGCTTTTCAACTTCTATATGGCTCGTGCACTTCGTATTTATCCCATCTATCTAGTGACGTTGATTTTCATCGTCGGCTTCTTATCCGCCACCGGAAACCCTCTTCCCGCTCCGACGGCGACCCGCGAATGGATTTTTTCCACTTTCACGAACATCTCGATTTTCCCGATACCATGGCTCGGCAATTGGGATTGGCTCGCGATCACTCCCGCCTGGAGTCTCGCGGTTGAGCTCCAGTTCTATCTGGTCGCTCCATTCATCGTAACCCGCCGATTATGGATATGTATCGCGATAACGCTCGGCCTCGTCGCCCTCCGGTTGTCCGCCCTTGATCAGGACTTCGCTTATGCGCGTTATTCGGTGCCGCACGCAGATTGGTGCTTTTTCATGCTCGGAGCGGTAGCGCACCGCCTCGGACTTCTGGTCAAGGGCGATCATCTACGCAAAGCTATCGGCTGGATGGCCGTAATCATCCTGCCGCTTGCCGGCTTGCTCTGCGGATTGCCCATCGTCAAAGATCTCGATCGCGTCGAACTTTGGGGTTTCTATCTTGTATTCGCTGCGGCTATACCTTTTGTTTTTTCGATTTCGATGCGCTCGCGCATCGACCGTATATTAGGCGAACTTTCGTATCCAATCTATATTGTCCACTGGCCCGCGATCAAAGTTATACTTTACTACAATGCCGTGATTTATCGATTTTTGCCTTATGATTACTATCGAGAGATAGACCTTGGTTTGGTTATCCTCGCCTCCGTCGCTCTCCACTTCCTGATCGAAAACCCTGTCGAAAGGTTTCGTCGGAGGTTCTCCGCGCCTCCTGCAACCAAAGCCGAAACTTACGCCGGCGCCGAGTTTAAGGGGGTGGGAGCCGGCGCTCCGGCGGAATAGGCTGACCGGCAGCTGTCTCGTCGTCCTCAAGCCGAGGCTCGCCGCAAAGTCACGACATCACTCGGCTTTGGGACTGCGCCGAATCCCATGCGAACCAATACAATATGAGAAGGAAGACCCGACGCGTCCATCATGCGCCACGGATCGATCACGACGAGCTTCGTTTCGGTCGACCGGCGCGCCCAAAGTCCAGAGTCCTTGAATTGTGGCCAAGGCGTCGTGACGATAGCGACTTCAACCCCCGCAAGCGCATCGACAGCATCATTGGCGAAGATGACCTTATCGCTCAGCACGGTCTCGGCGCCGGCCATCGCAAGCGGGTCATAGACGCTGACCACATAGCCTTCTTCGCTGAGCTTCCATGCGAGAGCCACACCTTGGCTCTCCTCGACCACCTGTGTCTCGGGCTTATACGAAAGGCCGAGCACCGCAACCTTGGCGCCGGACGCGGCGTGGGCCTGCACCGCGCCGATCAGGCGCTCGATCTGATGGTCGTTGATTGCATCGGTTGCCTCGGCGAGATCACAGCGGACGCCGAGCTTGCGGCCGAGCGCGGCGAATGCCTTGTTGTCGCGCGGGAAGCAGGGGCCGCCATAGCCTATGGCCCCCTTGATATATTTCGAGCCCACGCGCGAATCGGAACCGACGGCGGCAGAGACGACGTCGACATCGGCGCCGGGAAGCCGGTCACACATCTCCGCAAGCATATTAGCGTAGGAGATCTTTGTCGTCACATAGGTGTTGACGGAAATCTTGGTGAGCTCCGCATTGACGAAGTTCATGCGGCGGATCACCGGGTCATTCTCGCACGAGCGCGTGTAAATGCTTTCGAGCTGTGCGCCAGTCGCATCATCCGATTCGCCGATCAGAATGAAATCCGGGCGAAGCATATCGCGGACGACGCTGCCGAGCGCAATGAACTCCGGATTGTAAGCGAGGCCGAGCTCGGGACCGACCTTGCGACCCGATGAATCCTCGAGCTCCCTTTGGATATCGCCACCCGTTGAACCGGGCATCACGGTCGAGGTGACGACCACAACGTGGCGGCCATCCTTGGCGCGGAGCGCCTGACCGATGGAGCGGACAGCCGCGAGCACGTATTTGTTGGAAAACACCCGCTCCTTGTCGCTCGGCGTCGGCACGATGACGAAGGTGATGTCCGAGTTGAGGACGGCTTCCTCGAAGGAATGCGTCGCCCGCAGCCGTGGCCGACCCCTATCGATGAACTCCTGCAATCTCGGCTCTTGCACCGGCGCAAGGCCCTTGTTGATGGCCGCGACGAATTTATCGTTCAGATCGAGGCCGATGACGTGGAATCCCTTGGCCGAGAGCACGGCGGCCATGGGGGCGCCGAGCTTGCCGAGTCCGATCACGGAAATCCGGGGCTGAGAAAATGTCGTCATGATCGTCTCTTGAAGGCCTTTGTCGAGCAAACCGATATGCGTTCCTTCCAGAGGATGCTTAGAAGGCTTGCCGGCACCGTGCAACCTGCTCGTGCCGACGGTCTCAGCCTGCCGTTCACGCTTGTGGGTGGCGGTATGATCCAGACGCCGTATCGGCACTCGTCCATGCGATACATTTTCAAATGCCCAGTCCCGCGATTGTCGCTTTCAAAGCGTCTTCGGAACGTTCTTCTCGAGTTCGGCAATCCAGGTATCGGCACGCGAGTCGCTCGGCGCACGCCAGTCGCCGCGCGGTGAAAGTGAGCCCCCCGAACCCACTTTCGGTCCATTCGGCATCGCGGATCGCTTGAATTGACTGATCTCGAAAAAACGGAAGAGAAACAGGCGCAACCATTTGCGGATGGTCGCAAGATCATAGGCGCGCCTGCCCTCTTCCTTGAGCCCGACGGGCCAGGCGCCCGCTTTCGCATCGCGCCAGGCGTGCCAGGAGAGATAGGCGACCTTGCTCGGCCGCAAGCCGTATCGAGTGATGTAATAGAGATTGAAGTCCTGGAGCGCGTAGGGGCCGATGAAATCCTCGGTGCGCTGCCCGGGCTTTTCCCCCTCGCTCGGCACGAGCTCGGGGGAAATTTCGGTGGCGAGTACGGCGCGCAACGTCGCCGAAACGTCGGGGCCGAATTCGTTGCGGTCCGCGACCCAGCGGATCAAATGCTGGATCAACGTCTTGGGCACCGATCCATTGACGTTGTAATGCGACATTTGATCGCCCACGCCGTATGTGCACCAGCCGAGCGCGAGTTCCGACAGATCGCCCGTCCCCATGACGATCGCGTTGTGAAAATTGGCGAGGCGAAAGAGCAAGGCTGTCCGTGCGCCAGCCTGAACATTCTCGAACGTCACGTCGTAGACCGGCTCGCCTCTCGCATTCGGATGACCGATCTCGATCAGCGTTTGGCGCACCACCGGCGTGATGTCGATCTCTTCCGCGCTCACCGCGAAAGCCCGCATCAGTGCATGCGCGCTCGACTTGGTGAGTTTTGAAGTGGCAAGGCCAGGCAAGGTGTAGCAAAGGATGTCCTTGCGGGCATAACCGAGCCGGTCGAAGGCGCGCGCCGCGACGATGAGGGCATGCGTGGAATCGAGGCCGCCCGAAATACCGAGCACCACTTTCTTGACACCGGCAGCAGCCAACCGCGTCATCAAGCCGTGCACCTGGATGTTGAATGCTTCGTAGCAATTCTCATCGAGGAGCGTAGGATCCGACGGCAGGAATGGATATCGATCCACGGCGCGACGCAAGGGCACCTTCTCTTCGAGCGAGGGGCCAAGCGTGAAAGCGACACTGCGGAACGCATTTTGGCTGAGATGATGATCGGCGCAATCGCCGAAAGAACCGACTCGCAGGCGCTCCTGGCGCAGACGCTCGAGATCGATATCGGCCGTGATCATCTGCGGGTGGTCTGCGAAGCGCTGCCCTTCGGCCAATAGCTCGCCATTTTCGAAAACCGCCACATGGCCATCCCAGGCGAGGTCGGTCGTCGATTCTCCCGGGCCTGCAGCGGAATAAAGATAAGCCGCGATGCATCGCATCGACTGGGAGCGGCAAAGATCGCGTCGGGCTTGTGCCTTGCCGACTACGATGTTGGAGGCCGAAAGGTTGGCCAGGATCGTGGCGCCCGCCATGGCTCCCGAGGAAGAAGGCGGAGCCGGCGTCCAGACGTCCTCGCAGATCTCCACGTGCACGACGAAGTCCTTGAGATCGGATGCGCGGAAGAGCAGATCCGTGCCGAAGAGGGTGTCCTGGTCGGCGAAGACCGCGGTCCGCTGCCGGTGCGACACCCCCGACGCAAAATAGCGCTTCTCGTAGAATTCGCGATAATTGGGTAGATACGCCTTCGGGACGATGCCGAGCAGCGAGCCCCGATGCATCACGAAGGCGCAGTTGAAGAGGCGCCCGTCGAGCGCGAAGGGAGCGCCGACAATCAGAATCGGCCGAAGCTCGCGCGAAGCCTCGAGAATGCGCGCAAGCTGCGCGTTCACCGAACCCAAAAGGGCATCTTGGAAGAACAAATCGTCATTCGTGTAAGCCGAGATGCCGAGCTCGGGAAAAAGCGCGAGCGCGGCATGCTCATCGTGCGCCCGTCTTGCCAAGTGCAACGTCTCGTTCGCGTTCGATTCTGGTTCTGCGACCCTGACGCGAGGGACGCACACCGCAACCCGGACAAATCCGTGATTGTAGATGTTATCGAACATGGAGAGTCCTGAGATGCGAACGGACAGGGAAGGTGCACGCTCGTCCCGCCCAGCGAATCTGCCGAATTTTCATTGGCTGCTTCCGTTCAATCCGTCATCCATGGCGGACGGCGAAACCCGAGACCATGGCAAATGGTCCGCACGCGTGGATCGTAACCGGCGAGATAAAGAAGCCCGACATTGGCCGCGATCGCAATCTTCCCGTCGGCCGCCATGGCGCGGATGAGTGAGCTCGAGACCAGCACGGCTTCCACTCCGACCTCAGTCGAGCGCGGCACGCCTTCGACAAGGGCGAAGAAGCCGAAAAGCTTGTTGTTCAGTCGCCCCACATCGGCATAGGCCTCTTGCAGCAAGACAAGTTCCTTGACCGACAATCCCGTCTCTTCCTCAACTTCCCGCCGGCCCGCAACGTCTGGAGTTTCGTCGCCATCGCGCAGACCGCCCGGAAATTCGATGGTCCAGCGGTCGATGATGGGCCGGTATTGCCGCACGAGCACGAGATCGCCGCTGGCGTGCAGGCACATCACATTGACGTAATCGGGTTGCGCAAGCCCATGATAGATCTCTGCCTCGGAGCTACCGGGCATCATGGCCTCGACGGTCTCGAGCCGCACCCAGGGAGAGATGGCACTCACACTGCGACTTAGCACCCGGGCCGACCCGTCTTGTTGATGAGGGGACACTACGCCTCGCAAATTCGGGAAATCCAAGGAACGACAGCGTCGGTTCTTAGCGGCACCCGGAAGGGGTCGCAACCGAATGTCCCTGTTCAATGAAAATCGTGATTGGTCGCTGAAGCGCTTGCGCGCCCTTCACTCTCCAATACGCCGAACAGTCAGGCTTTTGAAGCCGAAGGGCAATTGACCATGGGCAAGAAGCCGAAACTCGAGAGCGAAATCCGGATTTTCCAAATGTGATGATGTCACTTCAAAAGGAACCGTCACCCGTCGACTCGGTCGCCAACTGCCGACAAACACCTTCTTCAGGCCGATCTCGGTGTCCCGGTATACGGCTTGGAACGTGCAAAAGGGGTAGCGTCCTGCGTGAGGCCCGACCGGCAATCCGCGAATGCGGCGTCGCAGAAAGCCTAATGCCGGGCGCAAGGCCCTCGCGTAGCCGCGGATCAAGGCTTTTGCCTTCCAATAAACCGGTTCGGCCGCAAGCTTGAATACAGCTTCGTAGCGGCCCGCGGGCAGCCGCCAATAGGGGCCGTAGAAGACGAGCCCGGGCTTCGCCGAACCATGGAAGATGTGGCCGTTTTCTCGTCTCGCCTGCGGGGCTGTCGATAGAAGCGGCAACCATTCTTTCACCGAGAGCGCCCGACTTTCTGGCGAGGATGCTGGTTTTACGTCCGCGATGCGCTCGCAACTGAGTGTGGAGAGAGTGAGTTCAACCGGCGCGACAGTGCGAAGCCGCGTCTCGATTGAGAAGCCCGGAGTGAGCGCATGATCCTGCGTTATGTCGACGTCGAGCGCGACCTGGCCTGCAACAATGTCCGAGCGCATGATCAACCGATGCCCCAGATATTCACGACTCGACGCGATTTCGAGCACCGCGACCGTCTGGTCGCGATTGTGAATGGAGATGTCATTCCCCGACAATCCTAGCTTGAAACGGTAGGTGCCGGCATGTAGGTGACGGTGAGGGCCCTGAATGACAGGGCCCAACACTTCCTTGCGCGATCTGATCAACCGCCCATCCTGGATACCGGCGTTCCCCACCTGCAATCTCGAGGTCCAATCCACCTGCCCCTTCATGGGCGGCAAGACGAAGCCATTACGCATACGAGCCGAATAGGGCGTGTGGGCCGCGCCGATATGCGACATGATCGCCGATTCGAAGACGTTGTTGATGGCGTTGACCGCGATGACTCGACGAAGCGGCCGGCCATCGGTCATCCGTTTGTGCTCGGACGCCACGATGGCCAGCAATGCTCGATTCATGGCGTGAGCGGCCGGCCTCGGGACACCCGCGAAGCTATTGTCGTCTTGCTCGATGCGCCCAAAATCGAAAATGAAAGCGTCAGCTTTCTCGAGCATCGTGTCGAAGGTGGTCTCGACCGCTCCGGATACGGTCGCCAGGCCCGCGCCTTCGATCAGGCTTTGGTCGACCAGAATGTCGCCCGTGAAGCCAAGCTCCTTCCACCATCCCGCAAAATGCGTCATCAGATCCCGTTTGGCACCAAACCAGGCGACGCTCGTCTTCCGCTCGCAACAGACGAACATGTCGGCGAGATAAGGAAGGATATGGCGCGGGTCATAGTCGGTTTTGTTGTAGTTCTCGCCCACATAGGCGACCGTGGGAGGCACGTGCTGCCTCTCGCCAATCTGCCTTTTGAGTGCCTTCACATAAGCCGACGCGCTTTGTCCCGTGAGGCGAATTTCCTCGATCTCGTCATTGGCGCAACCCCAGCTATCCGCCTGCTCGGGAATCCAAGGCTTCGGAACATTCTCGATGAAACGTCTCCAGTCATTCTCCGTCCGAGAATGACTATGCATCAGGGTCACCTGCCGCGCGTGATCACAATGATACCCGTACACTTCCTTCCCCAAATCGCCGACCTTCCCCCGCAGCATCGTCAGGCGCTTGGCGATGTTGGAATCAACGTGCCAACCAAGCAGCATCTCCTCGTCGAAACCCTGGATCTCGAATAGATCGGAGCGCTCCATCAATTGAAAATCGCCAGGGCCGTCATAAAGAATGAGGGGTGATCCGAAGACGATTTCATCGACGTGCAGCGTCGAGCCCCATTCGCGGACCGTCTCGATCGCTTCACGCGCCTTGTTGCGGTCGAGGCTTTCCCACAAAGTCTCCGGAATCTCGATGCGCGGCGCGTGGTAGAATCCCGCCGGCAAGTCACGCGTGAACTCGTTGAGCGACTGCGCTCGTTGCGGCACGAAAATCATGTCGGTGTTGGTGGACAAAATCCAGCGATTGGCCGGGTTCGAGCGACGAACCGCCACGTTACGGGCGATCGGCTCGAGCGCGACGAGCCTCGTCTTGTCGCTAAACCGTCGATGGATATGCGGCCTCACTCTGAAGATGCGCAGTTTCTTGCGCGCCTTGTCACTCAGCGTATCCTGGATGGCTTCCGGAAAGGTGGGAAAATCATCGGGAGTGTTGTAGTCGACGAAGAGGATTTCGTCGCCATCTTCGCCAAGTACTTCGGCCATGCAATTGAAGCTGAGCGCAGCTCGCTTATGCAAATTGTAGCCATAACTGTCGTTGCGTCCGTAGAGAACAATAGAAATCATTGACGACGGTCGCTAGCTTGTTTGGAGGTTACTGTCGTAATCCAGGGCAGGTCGATAACAGGCCCCGCGCTAATACAGCTTTGCAACAGATATTCTAAGGTGCTGCTCCGCAACGAGATCTCATCGCGCCGAACCACCAATGAGCTCAGCAATCGCAGGTTGGTAGCCAAAATCCGTTTTCATCGCACTGGCGGCACAGGCCAGGTTCATGCCGTATAAAGGAAACGCTGCGGCTTGCAACCTTCGCTAGCCGCCTCGCCATGCGCGCTGAACCGCGACGAGACGTTCTCGCTATCCGGCATATGCATCAAGGTAAGCCGGATGAACTTCCTCGAATGAGCCTATCTTTCGAACCTCGCCATGGTCGAGCCAGATAACCTTGTTGCACAGGCTCTGCATGATCTCTGCGCTATGCGATGCAAGGATCAGGATTTTCGTACGCTCGAGCAGGCTGGTGAGACGCGCCTTCGCCCTCTCCATGAAGCGAGCGTCACCGCCTGAGATCATCTCGTCCATGATGATGATATCGGGTTCTATCGAGGTCGAGATCGCGAAGGCGAGTCGCAGGAACATGCCACTCGAATAGGTTCGGACTGGTAGCCTGAGAAACTCCCCGAGTTCCGAGAATTCCTGGATGGAGGGCGAGAGCCGTCGTGCCTCCGCGAACGACAAACCCATGAAAACGCAACGAAAAATAATGTTCTCGAGACCGGTTGCCTCAGGATCCATCCCGAGAGTGATATCGGTGAAGGAGGAGAGCCGCCCCTCGATGGACATCGTGCCGTAGGTCGGTTCATAGACGCCCGCAAGGACGCGCAGAAGCGTCGTCTTGCCGGCTCCATTGTGACCGATAACCCCGACGCGATCGCCATCCTCGAAGGACAGATTCACTCCTTGCAAGGCCTGCACGAAGATCGCTTGCTTGTGCTGGGCAAGCTTGCCGCCAAGCTTACCGAATACTTGCAGCTGAAGAGAGCGGGAGTGGGCATTGTGGATTGGAAACTCGACGCCGACGTCGGAAAGCTTGATGTGAGCCAAGTGCGATGCCTCACAACCAATAGACGACGCGGCGGCGATACCGGCCGAAGAACGGCAGCGTGACGAGAAGGCCACCGAACGCCAAGAGGCAAGATGCCAGCCAAAACTTCAGCGGAACGGGACGGCCGAGCAGAGGATCGCGGACGATCGAAATGAGCACGGCAAAAGGATTCCAATCGACGATGACGCGGCTCTCGGGCGGCAGGAGTTCCGGTTTCCATAAGATCGGAGTCAAGAAAAACACGATTTGAATGACACTGGAGACGATCTGCACGATGTCGCGGAAGCGGGCGCACAAAATAGCGACGACGAAGGCCATCCAGATGCAGGTGATGATAAGAAGAACCGCTCCTAATATACTGAGAAGAGCGTATGCGGTGAACTGAACGCCGAGGGCAATGCAGATAAGCAACGGAAAAACCATGTTCAATACGAATATGAATGTATTTCGATAAATTACCGCGTAAACTATTGCGGATGTTGATGTATATTGATTAAGAAAGTAATTGCTGCTTGTCTGTAGAGCAGTGGTCGACTCATTGATAATGCTGGAAATGAGTTGCCAAGCCATCATGCCGACTGCGACATAAGGCAGGATCTCTCGCGGGGGCTGATGCCACAACTGCGACCAAACGACCCCAATCGCCGAGATGTAGATGGCGCTCGACAGCATGATCCATATCTGCCCCAGCTTCGAGCGCGCGAAGCGGCGACGCATGTCCGCAGTCGCGAGCAGATGGCATAGGCGCCATTGGCGTGCGCCATCGATCAGGTCTTGCCAGCCGAGCACGCCGTATCCGATTGCCGTGCGTGTTTGACCGACCTCTCTGAACGATGTCGTCGCGGAGCTCATATGAATTGATCAACCACAATCATGTCCGCGCATCTTGGCCTCGCACGACCCAACCCCGGCGCGTGGGAAGCGCTCGATACACTGCCGAGGTAGCGCGCGCAAGAGATGCTCGGGCGCGTATGTGCCACTTTACGCGTGCCTGAAAAGAGAGAGCCGCGGCAAAGCTGCGAGCAGTAAACGATAGGCGCTCGTTACGCACCGCGCTTCCTTCCCGGAGCCCTGCGCCAGCGCGGCAACAACCCTGAGCGGAGGCTCGATGAGCAGGGTCGCGAGAAGACAGGCCAAAAGGCCGCCGCGGGAAAAATGCTTCGCCGCGTAGAGGAGCCGAGCGCGCCAGCTGTAGAAAAGCCGAATGTCGCGGATCGCGCGCGTCGTCCCTTGGCCCTCATGGATGGCCTTGGCCTCGGCCATGTGCATCACGGACCAACCCGCCTGTCTCAGGCGCAGGCATAAGTCGACGTCCTCGAAATACACGAAAAAGCGCTCGTCGAACCCCCCAATTTTTTCGAAGACTGAGCGGGGCATCATGAGAAAGGCGCCCATCACCTGATCGACTTCGCGCGTGGTTTCGTGGTCCCACTCCAGCATGAAATGCGGCTGGACCAATGCGGGCGCCAATCGATCGAGGAAGAGCGATTGCGCGACGAGCCGCCACGAGGTCGGAAAACGGGCGCAGCTGCGTTGCGTCAGCCCACCATCGCCGATCAACTTCACTCCGACGGCCCCTACCCGAGCTCGTGGCTCGGCGAAGACAAAATCGACACTCTTCGTCACCGCTCCGGGGCAAATGCGGACGTCGGGATTCATGAAAAGGAGCGCGCCCGCTGTGCCCATGGCTGCGCCTTGATTGCAGGCGGCTGCAAAGCCTCGGTTCGTTTGATTAGAGACGATGTGCAGCGGCAGAGCGTCGACGAAATCGTGAAGTTCGGCTGACCCGTCCGTCGAGGCATTGTCCACGATGATCAGTTTGCCGATGCACGCGACATCCTCAGGAGAAGCAAGAAGCGCATCGAGACAATGACGCAGCCGTTCTCCCGAGTTCCAATTGACGATAACGATGTCGAGTTTGCCGGATTTCGAGGAAGCGTCCGGTTGCGGCGACGTAATCATTACCGTTCTGGATCAGCCATGCCGCACCTTTAGACCGCGTCGGTCGAGGGAATTTTGTCGCGCCACGAGGGGCGACCACCAAGCCTCGTTTGCGAGATACCAGTCGACCGTCGCTCGTAATCCATCTTCGATCGACAAGGTGGGCCGCCAGCCGATTTCCTTTTCGGCCCGGCTCGAGTCGATCGCATAGCGCAGATCGTGCCCCGGACGATCGGTGACGAAAGTGATGAGCCGGCGCCGCGGGCCAGATGCGAGACGGCCGATTTTCGCATCGAGCATATCGCAAATGGTCTCGACGATCTCGATGTTGCGCCTCTCGCTTCGCCCGCCGATGCAGTAGGTCTGGCCCGGCCTTCCCCGCTCCAGCACCGCGCGCAATGCGAATGCATGATCGGTGACATGCAGCCAATCGCGGACATTCTCTCCCCTTCCGTAGACGGGCAGCGGCTCGCCTTTCCAGGCCTTCAGGATCATCAAGGGTATGAGCTTTTCCGGAAATTGCGCCGGACCGTAGTTGTTGGAACAGTTTGTGACGAGCACGGGCAAGCCGTATGTATGTCCCCAGGCGCGCACCATGTGGTCGGAAGCTGCCTTGCTTGCCGAGTAGGGGGAGGACGGATCGTAGGGCGTGCGCTCGTGAAAGAAGCCTCCGTCGCCAAGCGAACCGAAAACTTCGTCCGTCGACACATGCAGGAAGCGAAATTGCGCGCGCTTGGCCTTGTCGAGCGTCGCACAATACGAGAGCGCGCCAACGAGAAGGTTTGCCGTGCCAAGCACATTGGTTTCGACGAAGAGCAACGGGTTCTCGATCGAACGGTCGACGTGGGATTCCGCCGCGAGATGCACGATTGCGTCAGGAGAATGCCGCGCATAGAGCGCGCTGACTGCATCCCGTTCTCGGATGTCGAGTTTCTCGAACAAGTAGCGGCCGCTCTCCTTCAGCGGCTCGAGAAGCCGCTGGTCCGCCGCGTAGGTCAATGCATCCACATTGACGACGCGGTAACCTCCTGCCGCCACAAACGAGCGCACCACATGGCCCCCGATGAAACCGGCGCCCCCCGTGACCAAAATTGTCTTCATGATAGGCACGACCTTTCGACCGATTGGACACGGGGCCGAAATCCAATGATACGAGAGCGCATGGCGGCTTTACCCAAATAGGTTGACGGCATCGGCAAGCCGCGGGTTGGCGCGGTCCTTTTCGGAAACCATGACCTCCCTCTCGACAAACGGCCACTTGATCTGAAGAGCTGGATCGTTCCAAAGAATGCCGTGGTCATGCTCTCGCGCATAGTAGTTCGTGACCTTGTAGACGACCTCCGTATCCGGTTCGAGGGTCACGAACCCATGCGCGAAGCCCACGGGGACGAAGATCTGGTTCCAGGCCTCGGCGCTGATCTCGGCCGTGACATGTTGACCGAAGCTGGGCGAGCTGCGGCGGATATCGAGAGCGACATCGAATATGCGCCCGCGCACGACGCGCACGAGCTTACCCTGGGCAAATGGAGGTGACTGGTAGTGGAGACCGCGCACCGTTCCGACTTGCGCCGAGAGGGAGTGATTGTCCTGCACGAACGGCAACTCTAAACCGGCGGCGGCATATTCGCGCAGATTGTACGTTTCCGAGAAAAAGCCGCGCGCGTCGCCTTGCTTGATGGGCCGAATGATCTTGACGTCGGGAATCCCCAATGATGTGGTCTCGAGCTTCGTCATGACATCCATACGCCGAAAGGGGCGGCGGGTTGTTATACAGTGTGGGCGTTCGTGGCAACCCGGTCTGCTCGATAAGCCGATGAAGAGAGGGCGCGTGTGCTACTGCCCATCAGGCTCGTTCCAGCGCACAACCGCTTGACGCGTTGCAGGTTGGCGCAGATGGCGGTCACTTTTTTTCCAAGGTGCTGCCCTCCATTATTGGCTTTTCTTCGTGCAACGCTGAATTCCCGAAAGCTGCGCCATAGGCCAACTGCGAGCTCGAATTGAACGGATTGCCTTCGATGGTCAGAGTCCTTGCGTTGACCCGCTGGCCGCGCTCGGCCGCAAGTTCGCGTCAAAGGTTTTTGGCATTCGCCAGTTTTCTGGCGCGCCACGACATCGAACTCACCGTACGACCGTTTTTTGATGAAGCCTATATCTCCCGCGTCAACTCCGGCCTTAAGGCCAACAGCATGGAGCTGATGGCTCATTATGGCCGCCGCTTGAGTGAACTTTCAAAGCGAGGCCGATATGATCTTCTGTGGATCGAAAAGGAAGCGCTCCCCCAAATTCCCTATCACCTCGAGGCGCTGTTTCTCGGCAACAGCAAAATCCTTTTGGATCTCGACGACGCCTGGCATCTGCGGACACAGGCGAGCCCGCTTCGCCACCTGCTTGCCAGGAAGATCGAGCGGCTGTCCCGGCGTGCCGACGGGCTTACTGTCGCAAACGCTGCCCTCAAGGCTTGGGCCGTCCAAGCGGGCGTACCCGAAAGCAAAGTGACGCTGGTTCCCACCGGCCTTGACGTGAACCTCCACGAGAGCGCACCCGAGCCCGACGGTCCCTTCACACTCGGGTGGATCGGCGGCCCATTCACCACGGAGTATCTGGAAAGCATAGAACGGCCCTTGCGGCGCCTTTCCAGCGAAGGCGTGCATTTGCTCGTCGTGGGCGAGAATCGCGAACTCGATCGCCTCGGGGGCATTCGGCTCGAGCAGCATCCGTGGTCAGAAGCGACTGAGTCAAAGCTCCTCTCTCGGTGTCATGTCGGAATCAGTCCCCTGCTTCACGACGGCTGGAGTCAATTCAAAAGCGGCTACAAGCTCATTCAATACATGGCGGCGGGCCGGCCCGCGGTAGCTTCCCCGATCGGAGCCAACTGCGACGTGATGGCCGCGGAAGAAACGGGGCTGTTCGCCACGAGCGAGGCGGAGTGGTACTCGCAAATCAATCGTCTGCGGCAAGACAGCGATCTGCGAAGGCGGCTCGGAAGACAGGCCCGCCTGCGATGCGAGCAGATGTTCTCGATCGAGGCCCTCGGCGGGCATCTGACGCGCCTGATGCATCAGCTCGCGAGAGAGCCTGTATCGCCGAGGAGACTTGACCCCTTGGAGGAATAGATTAGCTAAGCTGCCGTTCAAGCTTGGCCTGAGGTAGGAATCTTCTGAGAGAAAAGGACAAATTCGATCCGCTTCGCGGGAGATGAGGACGGCGTCCTGGTGAGGGGGAGCTTGCTTTCCACCGCCGGCTGATAGTGGATCGCTTCCGACGGAGAGTACACACCCACTCCGTAACATCGCACACCATACGCCATGAGATGTGGTCCAGCCTTTCCGACGAATGGTGACGATCGACCGGGCCGGAACGGCTGAGCCCGCGAATATTTATCGGCGATTTCGCTGATCTTCGCCAAAATCCACAAAATGAACTCACTGAGGTCGATAGATGAAAGGCATAATCCTTGCCGGCGGTCGTGGCACCCGTTTGTATCCCATGACGATCGTAACTTCGAAACAACTTTTGCCTATCTATGACAAACCCATGATCTATTATCCGCTCGCTACTCTCATGCTAGCCGGCATTCGGGAGATCATGGTGATTTCAACGCCCGAGGATTTGCCGAGCTATCGCAAACTCCTCGGTGACGGTCGGCAATGGGGGATCAACCTGGTTTATGCGGCGCAAGCCAAACCGGAGGGCTTGGCGCAAGCATATCTGATAGGCGCGGACTTCGTCAGGGGCGCGCGCTCAGCGTTGATATTGGGCGACAACATCTTCTACGGTCACGGCTTGACCGATATCCTCGCACAGGCCGCCTCGCAGTCGAAAGGCGCAACAGTGTTCGGTTATTGGGTAAAGGACCCGCAGCGCTACGGAGTGGTGACCTTCGATGCCGCCGGAAAGGCCATCGACCTCGAGGAAAAGCCGAAGAACCCGAAATCGCACTGGGCAGTGACCGGCCTCTATTTTTACGATGAGGATGTCGTCGAGATTGCACGAGCCATCAAACCCTCGGCGCGAGGCGAGCTCGAGATCACCGATGTCAATCGGGCCTATCTCGAGCGCGGTGCGCTTCGTGTCGAGAAGCTCGGCCGCGGCTTCGCCTGGCTCGATACGGGAACTCCGGACAGTCTCATTGAAGCGAGCGCTTTCGTACAGACATTGGAGCACCGACAGGGCCATAAGATCGCCTGTCCTGAGGAGATCGCCTATTCGGCCGGCTTCATCGATGCCGATCAGTTGAACGAGATCGCGCGGAGTCTCGGCAACTCGAGCTACGCAGATTATTTGCGTTCGCTTGCAAGGGCAGACTAAGCGGCACGCAGGCTGGAACCAGGTGAGACGTGCAATCGATCAGCCGCTTTTGGAAGCTGTGCCTCTTTGCTCTTCGTGCGATCCGCGTCGGGCTCGCGATGCTCGCGAGGGACCCTGCACGGACCCTGACGTTGTTTCGGGACATGCG
The DNA here is from genome assembly GCA_019247795.1 of Hyphomicrobiales bacterium. Lineage (GTDB taxonomy): Bacteria > Pseudomonadota > Alphaproteobacteria > Rhizobiales > Beijerinckiaceae > GAS188. Next base: position 28,257 of record JAFBAK010000245.1, read on the forward strand.
CGCACAAGGCCTAGTGGAGGTCAAGGCCCGTTTTTCCGAGGTTCCACGTTACCGTGAATGGGTCGAGCTTTACGACCGCTTCGACCACGAAGAGGCCGAAAAAATCCGGGCCTTCCTGACGACTCTTCCGGTCAAGCCGAAATTCTCGGTTCTCGTGCCCGTTTACGAGACCGCGCCCAAAGAGCTCACAGAGATGATCGCCTCCGTGAAGGGGCAGATATACGATGATTGGGAGCTCTGCATCGCAGACGACGCGTCAAAGCAACCTCATATACGCGCGATCTTGGAGTCCGAGGCGAGTAGCGACCCCCGCATCAAGCTCGTATTCAGAACTGAGAACGGCAACATCTCCGCCGCGAGCAATTCAGCATTGGCGCTCGCCACCGGCGAATTCATTGTCTTACTCGACCACGACGACATCTTGGCCCCCCATGCACTTGCCCTTGTGGCGGACGCGATCAGCCGCCATCCCGATGCGGATATCCTCTACTCCGACGAGGACAAGCTCGACGCTCAGGGACACCGCTACGGCGCTTACTTCAAGCCCGACTGGAACCCGGAGCTTCTCTATGGCCAGAATTTCATCAGCCATCTCGGCGTCTATCGCTCGAGCCTGGTGCGGGAGCTTGGCGGCTTCCGAGTCGGCTTTGAGGGCAGTCAGGATTATGATCTCGCCTTGAGGGCGACCGCGGTTTCGAAAGGCAAAATCGTACACGTGCCTCATATTTTGTACCATTGGCGCGTCTACCCCGGCGCCGGCACGTTCACGTCCACTCAGATTGGTCGGGCCGTTCAATCTGCCCGCCAGGCAATCAAGGAGCAGCTCGCGGGACTGGGCGTAAAGGCGAGGGTCGTCGAGGGCGGCTACGGCTATCATCGCGTCATTCGCTCCGAGCCGGTGCAATGGCCGAAAGTCACCGTGCTCGTGAACCTGCGCGAATCCCACCGTGCCCTTCGCGCTTGTATCCGCGGTTTGCTCGAGAAGACCGACTATCCGGAAATGGAAATCATCATCGTCGATTGCGGTGGCGGAGAGAACTCGGCTTTGCCGATCGAAATCCTGAACATGCGCAATCTCCAGATCGTGCGGGGCGCGCAGACCGACCTCGCCAAAATTTTCAATGAAACCGCGCGCGGCGCATCGGGCGAGATCATCCTCTTCCTGGACAGCGACATGTTGGTCGTCGAGGAAGGTTGGTTGAAGGAGATGGTATTGCTGGCGCGACACCCAGGTATCGGCGCCGTCGGCGCTCAGCGTCGTGCCCCCGATGGGAAAACTTGGCTCGGGGGAATGGTATTGGGGCTCGGTCAGGTCGCTGAACCGGCGTATGGCCGGCCGGCAAGCTCGCCGGCGTATTTCGGCAAACTGCTCCTGACGCAGGATGTATCTTGCGTCAGCTCGGCCTGCATGGCGGTGCCCCGCGCCGCCTTTGATGAGGTGGGCGGCTTCGACGAGAGCAATCTCGCGCCGAGCTTCAATGACGTCGAACTGTGCATGCGCCTGCGAAAGTTCGGCTACCGTATTATCTGGACTCCCTACGCGCGCCTTCACCACGGGAAGAAGAGAAAGCCGACAGCCTCAAGTGAAGATCAGGAAGTGCGCCGGAAGGAAATCGCCCATATTCGAGAGCGCTGGGGGAAGGTGCTCGATCGCGATCCCTTCTGGAATCCCAATCTTTCGCTGCACTCGAATTTCCCGCGAATCAGCTCGCCGCCGCGAATCACAAGACCCTGGCTGGCCAAAGATGCATGCGGGGACGAAGCCGAACGACAAAACATGTCGTAACTTGTTCCGTTCTCTCGAGACCGATCCACCCATTTAGCCTCCGAGCAATTGCCCACCTGTCGCTTTTTCCTTATGCGCTCTTCGAGCTCTCCCCTGACGAGCTCCGTGCGACGCCACAGGTGATCTCCCATGGCCAGCCGCTACCAAGGCCCGATTATCGATGCCCACCATCATTTGTGGGACATAGCGCTCGGTCGGCATCCCTGGCTCACTTCCGATGACAGCGCGATCAAGGCGCTCGGCGAGATCGCTTATCTGCGGCAGAACTATCTCGTTGAAAATTTGATTGCGGATATCGGGCCGCAACAGGTGGTCGGATCCGTGTATGTCGAGGCGGCATGGGATCGTGCAAGACCTCCCATCGAAGAGGTGCAATGGCTCGAAAACCTGAAACGGCCGGCTCGCATCGCATCGCGCTGTGTCGCCTGGGCGCCGCTGAGGTCGGCGGAGGCCGCCGCGTCGCTGGACGGACTCGCCGAGCACAGCGGCGTCGTCGGCATTCGCGAGGTCGTCCGATGGCATCCAGATCCCGCCAAGCGTTGGACCGACGCCGGTATTCTCGCTCATCCCGCGTGGCGACGAGGCTTCGAACATCTGCGCGCTCGCGGTTTTCTGCTCGAGCTCTTGATGAACCCGTACCAGGCAAACGACGTTGCCCAGCTCGCAGACGATTATCCCGATCAGATCATCGTGATCAATCATTGCGGCACGCCGATCGATCGCGATGTTGAAGGCCTGATGCGTTGGAAGCGCGGCTTGGCGCTCATGGGTGAACGTGAGAACATCGTGATCAAGCTCTCGAACTTCGGAGCTTACGGGAAGGATCGGAGCCTCGAGGCTCTGCGCGATACCGTCATGAACTGCATCGAGGCCTTCGGGACGGATCGCGCCATCTTCGGCAGCGATTTCCCCGTGGGTCGACGCAATATGTCGTATCAGGAAAGCTGCGAACGCTTCAAAGACATCATCGAGACCTTTTCGGCGCGTGAGCAACGTGCGCTCTTTCACGACAATGCGACCCGCTACTATCGTTTCGATGCGGCTTGAGGTCATTTCGGAGAGGGCGACCAAAAGGCGTACTCAATGACAAAAGGTTTCTTTCGCGAAAGCACTCCCATGAAGCGACGTTCCTTTCTCGCATCTGTCCTAGCCGCAACGACCATCGGGGCACCGAGCCTTGCGGCTCCTTCCACAAGCCGAGTGCTGAAATTCATTCCCCAAGCTGACCTCGCGGTGCTCGATCCGATTTGGACAACCGCTTATGTGACGCGCAACCACGCGTATCTCGTCTTCGACACGCTCTACGGCTGGGACGCGAGATTTGAAGCGAAGCCGCAGATGGTCGAGGGTCACACCGTCGAGAATGATGGCAAGGAGTGGCGGCTGACCTTACGCCGTGGCTTGCGCTTTCATGATGGCGAGCCAGTGCTGGCGAGCGATTGCGTCGCAAGCATCCTGCGCTGGGGTAAGCGCGACAATTACGGCCGCATGCTGATGGCCGCGACCGAGGACCTCTCCGCCCCCGATGATCGCACCCTGATCTTCCGGTTGCGGGAGCCCTTCCCGCAATTGCCGGACGCTCTCGGCAAGGCGACCAACAACATGGCGGCTATCATGCCGGCGAGGCTCGCCGCGACCGATCCGTTCCGTCAGGTGCCGGAGCTGATCGGCTCGGGGCCCTTCCGCTTCCAGGCCGATGAGCGGGTGGCTGGCGCGCAATATGTCTACGAACGCTTCGCCGATTATGTCCCACGTCCTGAAGGCTCGCCGAACTGGACGGCCGGGCCGAAAATCGTCAATTTCGACCGCGTTGAGTGGCATGTGTTGCCCGATGCTGCGACCGCCGCCTCGGCCTTGCGCTTGGGCGAAATGGATTGGTGGGAGCTTCCGCCACCAGACCTCGTCACGATGCTTCGAGCCGATCGTGCTCTCAAGGTGGAGGTGCAAGATCCCACCGGATTTGTGGGCATTTTCCGAATGAACCATCTCAATCCGCCCTTCGACAATCCGGCCATTCGGCGTGCCCTGCTGGGCGGCATCGACCAGTCGGAATTCGTGGAGGCGGCAGGAGGCACCGACCCTTCGGGATGGAAAGACGGTGTCGGTTTTTTCTGCCCCGGCACACCCATGGCGAGCGATGTCGGAATGGAAGTGCTTTCCGCGCCGCGCGATCTTCTCAAGGTCAAAGAGGCGGTGAAGGCCGCAGGTTACGGCGGAGAAAAGATTGTCCTTCTCGGCGCGACCGATGTGCCGATCCTGAAGGCGATCGCCGACGTGACAGCCGATTTCATGCAGCGAGCCGGGTTCAACATCGACTACGTGGCCACCGATTGGGGGACCGTGGTGCAACGTCGGACCCGCAAGGATCCGGCGGACAAAGGCGGCTGGCATCTATACAGCAATTTCACTGGCGGCATGGATCAGACGACGCCGACCACGCACACCAATCTCTGGGCCGGCGGCAATGCGGCCCCCGGATGGCCGAGAAGCCCAAGAATCGAGGAGCTCAGTGCCGATTGGGTACGCGCACCCGATCAAGGCGCCCAGACGCGCATCGCGCAAGACATCCAACGCCAAGCCTTCATCGACGTGCCCTATATTCCGCTCGGGCAGATCGCGCAGCCCACCGCTTACCGTCGCGACCTCGCCGGAGTGATGCCTGGATCTGCGGTGTTCTGGAACGTGAAACGCGCCTAGCCGAAAACTGACCCGGCAACACGGAAACATTTTTTACATGCGCTCTTGACGGCGGCAACCTCACGGTCTCGAGCCTATCATCCTCCCGAAGTAATCGCGCACGCGGTAACTTGAAGTTTGTGTGTCGCTCGTGTCTTGCGCGTTTCGGGGTCACCCGCTGATGTACTTTTTGAGGACCGAGGCGCCGACCGTATATTTCGGATCGACCATGTTGCCGAGGCGAACGCGTCCTGCCTGGGTCAGAAACAAATAAGCATCGAGCTCCTCGAAACCATAATCCGCGACCATCCAGCGGATGAGTTCGCGATAGGCGATGCGGGCCGCATCTTCGAGCGGGCGAGCGCTGCCGATCGCCATGATGAACGTCTCCGTCTCGAGACGAGGTCCGGCGAAGCTCCACCCCTTGATTAGATCGACGCGGGCCGTGACGGTCGCGGCTTGCTCGACGGCGACACCGCAGAGCTCACCATCGCCTTGCGTCGCGTGGCAATCGCCAAGGTAGAGAAGCGCCCCTCTCGTATGGACCGGCAGATAAAGGATGGCGCCCGGCCCGATATCCGGAAGATCCATGTTGCCGCCATGATAATCGGGCTGCAGAGAAGAGATCGCCTCGATCTCGGGCGAGACGCCGATGGTGCCGATGAAAGGCTGATAGGGGAGAACGATCTTCTCGTTCCAATGCACACCTTCCTTGTCGATGCGCATCTTTTTGACGCGTTCGGGCAAGGGAGGGTGAAGCATCGCGGTCATGCTCGTGCCCACAAGTCCCCCGAATTCGGGGACAAGACACGTCGTTCCTGCAGGTTGGGCGCCGCGTGTCTCGACGGCTTTAATTTGCACCGCAAGGCAATCGCCTTTCTCGGCACCCTTCACGAAAATGGGCCCGCTTTGCGGATTGAGAAACGGAAACTTCAGCTTCTCACTCGGCTTGTCGCGTTCGGATTTTATGGCGCCCCCAAAGGCATCCAAGGTTTCGACCGAGATGCTGTCGCCAGGCTCGATTTCGAGCGCGGGAGTTGCATAAGGGCCGTAGACATAATGAAACTTGGCTTGCTTCGCCTCGCTCAGGATGTGCTGGACGCCAGATTTTCCGTGGGCGCTGCCGCGCCGCGCCATGATCGATTCTCGAACCCATGCCGGCTCGCTCATCTTGCTTCCTCCCGTTTTTTTCCGGAATGCCCTCGCCTAAAGCTGCACGCCGCGCGTCAGCGCTCCATCCACCACCAGATTGGTGCCGGTGATGAAGCTTGCGGCGGGACTCGCCAGGAACACGGCGGCATTGGCCATCTCCTGCGGCGTGCCCATTCGGCCGGTCGGATTGAGCGCGAGCGCCGTGCGATAAAGTTCGGGGTTGCCGTCCTTGATCTTGTTCCAGACGCCGCCTTCGAAATAGGTGTTGCCAGGCGACACGGTGTTGGCGCGGATGTTCTTCCCGGCGAGCTGATATGCGAGGCCTTGTGTGTAATGGATGAGCGCGGCCTTGAAGGCTCCGTAGGGACCGGCGGCGAAATCGATTTCGCGGCCGCTCACACTCGAGATTGTGACGATCGAGCCCGCGGAACTCTTCTCCAGCCAAGGCATGGCCGCATTCACCAGGCGCACGCTATGCATGAGATCGACTTCGAAGCCACGACGCCAACCCTCTTCATCGCCGCTGATCGCAAGGGCGCTCACATTGGCGATGACGATGTCGATGCCCCCGAACGCGGCCGCAACCGCTTCGACCCAATTCTTCAATGCTTTGGCGTCGCCGACTTCGACCACGTGACCCTGTGAGCGTCCGCCTTTCTTCGCGAGCGCCGCCGCCGTGACCTTCACCTCCTCGCCGTTGCGCGCGCAAATAGCGACATCGGCTCCCTCGCTCGCGAGGGTCTCGGCAATCGCTCGTCCGATGCCCTTCGTGCCGCCGGTCACGAGCGCTCGTAAACCCTTCAATCGAAGATCCATCTCTCTCTCCCTCCATGCCGATCAGCCGGCGACCTGTAACATTTCGGCGCGAGGAAATCGCCTCGTCAGGCCGTCAAGATTTCGCGCGCACTGCGAACGACTGCTGCTCTCGGATGTTGCGACCACGTTCCTCGCTCGACGTTGCAAATAAGGCGCGGCGCCGCGCTGGTTATTGTCGTCCATCATTGCGAGTGACAGGTCGAAGAAAAGCCATTTCGCGCTCCTGTTAAAATTTCGCTCCCACTGGCGGCTGAGGTCAGGCGAGCCAAATTTCACCCTTGCCGGAGACGGACATGTCGCCGGCGAGCCGACGCAACGGTCGCCTGAGCTTTCGGGCAAAGCCGAGACCGAGGCGCTCGAGCTCGGACGCGAGAAGCGACGCCGCCACCAATCGGTGCGAGCCGCAGTCGGCAAACATCGGTGGAGCGAGGCAATCGCCGTCGATGAGGACGATCGTCCCCCGGCGCATGAGCGGCCCGGGCGCTCCCGTTAACCTGCCGCGAAGCACCAGAGTGCCGGCGATCATGCGGCTTCCGGCCTCTTTACCGCTTTTCCCTTCGACAACGAGAAGACCGCGGCGCAGCCTATGGCCGGCGCGGGGTCCGACATCGCCGCGCACGATTACGACGCCGCCCGACATGCCGGCCATCTCGCCGGGAAGCGGTCCTCCAAGATTGTCGCCGGCGTCACCGTCGATCTCGAGAAACCCGCCGGCGAGCCGCGAGGCCGCGCAAGGGCCAACATCGCCACGAATGTGCAGGCGGCCTCCTCGCATCAGCCTTCCGGCCTGGGCGCCCACCGGCCCATCCAGGATGATCTCGCCCGAGGCCATTCCCGCGCCGACGAAGTCGAAGCGCTCCGACGCGCCTTCGAAGCGAAGCGACATGGGATCCCCCATGCGCAACCTGAAGATATCTCCCACCTCGAGCGGGTCTTGCGAGAGATCCAGCGGAAGGCGAGCGATCGCCTTCTCGGAACGGCCTTGCAGATTTTCCGGAACGAGGCCCGAGAGATCGATCCGCCGATCCGGATCCTTTTTGAGCGTGAGGATGAGCGGCCTCACGGCAGCAGCTCTCGCAGGTGAAAGTGATGGCGGCCGAGCTTGCCGCCATAATTGCCCGCGGAGACGCGGAGCGCGCCTTTTTCGGGCCCGAGACGGATGATGGCGGCAAGGCCCGCGCGCATCGCCCCGCCCACGGCTTCCGCGCTCAATCCATCGATGACGATCTCGAGCACACACCCGATCTCGGCACCGAGCTTCGACTTCGCCGCGCCTTTGAGGGTCGGGCAGTAGGCATCGTTCGTGGAAGCGACGAGCGTCTTGTATTTCGATCCTACCTTCGAACCTGAGCGCACGATGCCGCCCGGGAAAGGCATAATGACATCATGCGCCGCATCGATGCGGCGCGCTGCCGCCTCGGCCGCCTTGAGAACGTTGCGCGGATGAGCGCCCATGATGATCAGGTTGCCTCCGCCGACTGCGGCCTTTGTCATCCCGATGACCGCCTCGCAAACAAACTCTCCGTCCATGACGGGGATGCGCCAATAATGGCGTCCGCCGAACTTCTTGGAAATCTGCCAGCCATCGCCGAAGTAGCGCAGTGCGGCCCCGAGCTTGAGCTTTTCCTCGCTCTCGATCGCGCCGTAGCAGGCACTTCCGACGCTGGTGAGCACGCACTGCCCGACCCGCGTCAGCACCTGCTTTTGCAGCTCGCTCGTCGAGACGGCGAAGAGGAGGACACGCACGCCCGGCCTCCCATCCGGCGTTTCGGTGCCTGCGAGCTCGCGGTCGATGCCACCCTCGACACCGCATCCGATAACCGATGTCGCAAATCCGGTCATGGCTGTCGCGGCCTGGCGGGCCCATTCGGCGCTGTCCGCCGTGATGATCAGCGCCGTCGCGCGCATGTCGAATGCTTCGGCGAAGCTGTTCTCGACCATGATGCCCTTGACGCTCATGTCGCGCATGGCACGTCCTCGAACGCCCCGAGAAAGCCTGGTGCCTCAGGCGGCACCACGAAAAGACCTCGGGACATGCCATAGAGGCTCTCGTAATAGTCATCGAGCCTTCGGTCGACGGCGCGATCATAAGAAGGCGTGACGCTGAGCGTCTTGCCCGGCAACTCGCGCACGATGTCACCGTCACGCACAACCATCTCGCCGTTCTTCAAAACGAGATGAGCCGCGCGGAACATCGCCGCCCGGTCCTTCAGGTCGTGATAAACGGCGACGTCGGCGAGCGCCCCTTCCCCGAGATGCCCGCGATCCGAGAGGCCGAGCAATTTCGCGGGCGCTGAACGCGTCATCGTCGCGATCTCGAAGAGGGAGTACTCGCGCGCTATCGATGGCAATGTGGTCACCGCGAGCGTCGATTTGGGCAAGGCGTCGAGCCATGCAGCACGCAGGTTGCGATCCATGAGCAAGGCAAAAAGCTCGGGATAGCATGTGAATGGCGCACCGTTCGGATGATCGGTCGTGAAGAAAACGCGGCGAGGATCCTCGATCAAAAGAAAAAGCTCGAGCCCTGCCGCCCACTGCACGGCATTCGTGAAGCTCGACTTGCGATAGGCGATCGGCACGATGCCGCCGCCATTGGAATCTCCATCGATGATGATGCTCTTTCTCGGATGAGCAAACCCCGTCGCGGCGAACTGGCGCAGGACGTCCGAGGAAACCGTCACCGTTTGTCCGAACATGACTTGCCCGACATCGATGCTGAGATGGGTCGCCTTGTTGACGGCTTCCGCGAGACGGGCTGCGGCGGAGGAAAAGCCGCGCTTTCCTTCGGTTCCGTAGCTGTAGAATTGCAGATGGGCGAGGTGGATCGGTAAGCCGTCGAATGCTGCAATCGTTTCGAGAGCCGTCTCGACATTGCCGGCGAGCCCGAGGTTGTTGCAATGAACGTGAAGCGGATGGGGAACCCCGAGCGCGTGCACCGCCTGTTGAAGCGCGCTCACGATGGCGCGTGAGCTCACCCCGTAGGTGGGGACGACATCGTCAAGACCGAAGCTTCGCACATTGTGCTTGAACGCCATGGCGGCCCCGGCATTGATGACTTTGACGCCGAGCGCACGCGAGGAAGCGAGCATCGAACCGACATAGTCGCGGATGGCGCCCTCACCTTCCTTTTCGCGCATCAGCGAGAGCAGGAAATCGTCATTTCCGAGCACGGCCAGAATGGCCTTGTCGATGATCGGCGTGTCGGCAAGCTCTAGATGCGCGTGCAATGCCGTATGCGGAGCGATCGCGGGCTCGACGACGGTCGTGAAGCCCATCGTCGCATAGAGCCTTCCCGTTTCGATCGTGGACCAGCCGAGCTCGGTGAGCGGCGTCCGTGTTGGGCGCACGAGATGAGCCCGATGATATTCGGGCAGCAGCAGGCGCGCTGTGTTCACATTGGCGCCTGCGATGTGCGAGTGGATATCGATGGCGCCGGGCATGACGATCTTTCCGGCGACATCGAAGTTTTCGTCCGCTCGGCCTCCGGGCGGCGGCGCGACGACGCGCGCGCCCTCGATCCACAGATCGACGATCTCGTCCCTGCCATGAGCCGGATCGATGACGCGCCCACCCGCGAGCCTGATCATCGAAGCGCCTTCCCCGGCTCGATCAGGGCGGCGCAGAACCTGTCGACCACCGCGGCCACGGAGGGGATCGTCTCGCGCGCCGTCGCTCTCCGGAACGCCAAATGTCCGCTCGCCGACGAATAGTCCACCGTGTCGTGATCCACACCGGGCGTCCCGACCGCAATCTGAACCAGCGCATGCGGCCTTCTTGCTCCATCGCTTCGAGAAGTCAGCGCGATCATTGGCACCTCGTCGGCCCAGTCCGGCCAATGGTCGCGATACGCGGATACCCACAGCGCCAGATCGGCCTCGCCGCTGCGCGCCAGACGCGCCGCGTCGAAGCGCCAAGGGTCGTGCTCGGGTTGGCCCTGCGAAAAATCAATGTTCGAAGGAAAGCCGGTGAGCCAGGTCAGGGCCATGGCAACCCCCGCCGCATTGTCGGCAGCGCAGACCGGCACGCAGGAAAATCGCGTGTGCCCGTTGAGATCGCGGACGAGTCCGGTGAGCGCTTCGATCGCAAGAACTTCCTGAGGAGGCGAGCACCAGATCGCAACGCCGAATTGCGCCTCGCGCAGCTTCTCGACCACCGCCTGGAGTCGCGACGCCGAAATGGATGCCTTGCCGACGGGCCGCCCCGCAAGACGCGCGCGCAGCGCGGCGAGAAGCGTGGCGATCTGCGAGGCCGGCACCTGAAGCGATGTGATCTCGAGCCGAGAAGAGCGGGCCTTTCCCTTCAGGGGTCGACCGACCCAGATGACACGGCGCGGCGCCCCGCGCGCTGCGAGCTTCGGGGCCGTTTCAAACACCCGATCGAGGAGTTCCGTTCCGGTCCCGTCGAGCGCAGAGCCGAGGACCAAGAGCGTATCGGCGCGGGCGACGGCTTCGCCTGGAGTCGTGAAGAAAGAGCCCATATCGCGCGCCACCGCAAGCTCGAGGCCCGTGGCGGTGCTCGACAGATGGTCGATGGAAGCCCCCACACGCCTCGCAAGGCGAACGAGGCTTCGGGTGCCGTCCATATCGCAGCCAAGCCCCGCGAAAAGCGGATGCCTGCTTTCGCGCAGCCGAGCAAGGGCCGCTTCGACAGCCGCGTCGAGCGAACAGGCGACGCCCTCGATCCAAGCCTTTGCGTGCCGGCCTTCCCCACGCCGCCCAGGCATCGCCCTTCATCCCTCGGTTCAGCAACACGCCACAATGGGCGAACCCGCGACTCGTCGGCTGCTCATCGCTCGTATTTGATGTAACCGAATCGTTGGTCGCCCTGCGGCGTGCCTTCGAGCGCCCCTCCTTCCTTGCCGGGCTGCCACGCCACAACCTCCTCGATTTTTCGGGCGAGCTCAAAATCCTTGTCGGTCACACCCTTGGCGGTGTGCGTCTTCAACCGCACTTCGACCCAAGCATAAGAGGCGGTGATATCGGGGTGATGCCACGCGGCTTCGGCCAGATGTCCGATGGTGTTGATCACCATCAGCGTCCCTTTCCAACCGTGAGTCTTGTAGGTGCGCCGAATCCAGCCTCCTTCGAGGCGCCAATGCGGCAATTCACGCTGCAGCCTTTGCGAGACCTCCTCGTCGGCGTGCACGATTTCCTGCTTTGCGGCTGTCATGCTCGCTCCTCCGTGCATCACGGACATGGCTTTCATATCGGCGAGGGAAGTCTATCTTATTTGCTCGTCAACACAACGGCTCGCCGGTCCGGCGCAACGGAGCCTTGCATGGTCGAGGGCAGGAAAGTGGTCATCAGTGCGGCGGCACGCCTGCATCTCGGTTTTTTGGATTTGAATGGCGGCCTTGGGCGGCGCTTTGGAAGCATCGGGGTGGCGATCGACGGTCCCATCACGAGGTTGAGCCTTCGCCATGCGAGACAGCCGCGGGCGCATGGCCCCGACAGCGAACGCGCAAGCGTGCACCTTGCCGTTTTGGCGCGTCGCTTCGGGACGACAAACTTCTATGCGCTCCACATTCACGAGGCAATACCGGCGCATACCGGCCTCGGCTCGGGTACCACGCTCGCACTTGCGGTCGCAGAGGCGTTCCGACGCCTCGAGGGCCTTCGCAACGATTGGCGCGAGGACATACGCACGCTCGCACGCGGTCAAAGGTCCGGCATCGGCATCGCGGTCTTTCGCAACGGAGGCTTCGTGGTCGATGGCGGTCGTGGCCCTGAGACTGTCGAGCCGCCAATCACCACGCGGTTGCCGTTTCCGAGGAACTGGCGCATCCTTTTGCTACAGGATGCGTCGACGCACGGCATCCACGGCGATCAAGAGCGAGCGGCTTTTTCGGCGCTCGCGGCATTTGATGAGGCGGAGGCGGACCGAATCTGCCGCCTGGTTCTGATGCAGCTCCTTCCCGCGTTGGCCGAAGAACGAATTGTTCCGTTCGGAGAAGCTGTCCGCTCCATCCAGGAACGTCTCGGCGACTATTTCGCGCCTGTGCAAAGGGGAAGGCGCTTCGCAAGCCCAACCGTGTCGGCGGCTCTCGACATCTTGCGGCGAGAAGGCGCGCACGGCGTTGGCCAGAGCTCTTGGGGGCCAACCGGTTTTGCCTTCTCGGAAAATCTCGCGATGGCGGAACGGCTGGAAGAGGTCTTGCGTCGCGAGGGTTTTGCAAGGAGTCTCGACATTTCTATTCGCCGAGGCGTCAATCGCGGGGCGCGAATCGATGCTCGCGAGGAGGATGATTCGGTTATGCAAGAGAGCGAGCTCACCCGAATCAACTGAGCGGGATCCGGCAGAGGAAACGCAATGGGCGACAAGAACATCCTTCACATGCTGACGCCCCTCAAGCACGTCAGCCCATTCGACACGAACATGGCGCTCGACGCGGGCTACGATGCCGTCATCCCTTATTCGGGGGTCGAGCGCGGCGAGATCGCTTCGCTCGTGCAGGATGCGATTTTCTCACGTCCCCCAAAACTCGGCGCAAGGACCGGCTTCTTTTTCGGCGGCAAGGATGCCTTTCTTGCCCTCGACATGCTGGATGCCGCCAAGAAGGCGATGGTGCCGCCCTTCGGCGCCTCGCTCTTTGCCGATCCGGCAGGCTCCTTCACGACCGCCGCCGCCATGGTGACCTGTGTCGAGAGCACTCTTCGCCACAAGCTTTCGCGAACGCTCGACCGGCTCGCGGTCGCCGTGTTCGGCGCCACCGGCGTCGTGGGCTTTTCCTCGGCCGTGATCGCGGCGAGGCAGGGTGCGAAGGTGACCCTCGTCGGCTATGACGGGGTCGAGCGTGTCTGCAAGGCGGCAGAAGAGGCCAAGCGCCGCTTCGACGTTGCGCTCGATTTCGCCGACGGCAGCAGCCATGACAAGATCGGCAGAATTCTTTCGTCCACGCAGGTCGTGCTCTGCGCCGGGCGAGCCGGCGTCCGCATCCTCGATCGCGAGCAGCTTCAGGCCGCGCCGGACCTCTTGATCGCGGCGGACGTCAACGCGGTCCCGCCTTCCGGGGTCGAGGGGCTGAAGGTCGATGCCAAGGGGGAGCCGGTCGGGGAAAGCCGAGCGCTCGGCGTTGGGGCGCTGACCATCGGCCAGCTGAAATCGAAGACGGAGCTCGGACTTTTTCGACAGATGATCGCGGCGGAAAAGCCCGTCGCCCTTGATTTTCGCCACGCCTTCGAACTCGCCCGTGAGCTCGCGAAATAGGGCGCCTCACGTGCTCATCGCCGCGTTGTCGGGTCGGGCGCTCGCGGTGTCGGCGCGCTGGGCCGGCTACGCTCCGCTCGTCGCCGATCTCTTCGGGGATGCCGATATGCGCGATGCTGCGAATCGTTCCGACGTGGTACCGCGCGATCTCGCGTCAGGCCTCGAGGAAGCGACGCTGATCGCTTCGCTGACGCGTCTTGCATCCGGCCGTCGGTGCGAGGGCCTGGTCTATGGCTCGGGTTTCGAGGATCGGCCGGCGAGCCTCGCGCGTATCGCGAGCCTATGGCCGGTTCTTGGAAATAGCGCAGACGTTGTTTCCCGTGTGAAGGACCCTTTTCTTTTCGCGCGACTTTGCGACGAGCTCGACGTGCTGCATCCGCCCGTACGCCCGAAACGTCCTCCCGATCCGAGGAATTGGATTTGCAAACGCATCGGCGGCGCGGGGGGCGCACATGTGCACCCTGCGTCCCGAAAATGCGAAATTTCGGCTCGCACCTATTTCCAGCGGAAGGTCACCGGACGAGCGATCTCGCTTTTGTTCCTTGCGAACGGGAAGGAGGCGCTTCCTCTCGGCTTCAGCGCGCAGTGGAGCTACCCGACGCGAGAGGCGCCGGCTCGTTACGGAGGCGCCGTCCGCCCCTCGGGTATACCGCTCAGCCTCGAGCGCAAACTCGTGCTTGATACGCAAAGACTTGCACGTCGCCTCGAATTGCGGGGCCTGAACAGCGCCGATTTCCTCATCGACCGTGACAGGGCCTGGATCATCGAGATCAATCCGCGGCCGGGAGCGACGCTCGATCTTTTCGATTCGCGGTCGGCCCCGCTCTTTGCGTTGCATATCGATGCCTGCCGGGGGTTCCTTCCCGAACACTCGCCGCGGTGGCGCGGGGCCGCGTCGGCAGCGACCGTGTATGCGACGCACACGATCCGGGCAATGCCGCGGCTGCGATGGCCCGAATGGTGTGCCGACCGGCAAAACGCCGGCACCCGTGTGGAAGGAGGCGCTCCGATCTGCACTGTCCGTGCGAGAGCATCTTCGGCCCGTCGCGCGCGCTCCTTGGCCGAAAAGCGCGTTCTTGCTGTTCTTTCGATGGTGGAGGGGAGCGAAATTGAGTGAGCAGATCCCGGTGAGCGTGAACCTGCGCGCGAGGGAGCTCGTTGCGCGGCTCATCGACGACGCCGCGCATTTGGGGCTCGTCGTCAGCAAGGGCGCGTTGGGGGAGACCTTGATCGATGCCGGCAGCAACGCGCCCGGTGGCATCGAGGCCGGTTTGCGCATTGCGCGTATCTGTCTCGGCGACCTTGCGGAGGTGAGCCTCCTTCCTTCGCAGTCGGTCGCGCGCTGGCCTTGGACCATCACGGTGCGCTCCTCGATGCCCGTGATCGCCTGTCTCGCCAGCCAATATGCGGGTTGGCGTCTTGCGCATGGTGAAGGCAGGAACGCCTTCTTTGCGCTCGGCTCGGGCCCGGCCCGCGCCGTTGCGCGCGTCGAGAAACTTTTCGAAGATCTCGCCTATGCGGATCGCGCCGACTACAGCGTGATGGTGCTGGAGAGCGGTAAAGCTCCGCCCTCCGCCGTCGTGAAAGAGGTTGCGGATGCCTGCGGCATCGATCCTGAGCGGCTGAGCTTCATCTTCATGCCGACGCAGAGCCGAGCGGGCGGTGTCCAGGTGGTGGCGCGCGTCCTCGAGGTCGCTCTGCACAAGGCCCATGAGCTCGGTTTTCCGCTCGAACACATCGTCGACGGAATGGGCGCCGCCCCTCTACCGCCCCCGCATCCCGATTTCGTGAAGGCGATGGGAAGGACCAACGACGCCATCATCTACGCGGGCGCGGTGCATCTGTTCGTGCGTGGGTCGGCGGATGCGGCAAGATCGCTCGCCGAGCGCATGCCGAGCCGCGCCTCGCGCGATTACGGCCATCCCTTTGCTGAAATTTTCAAGCGCGTCGGCGGAGATTTCTACGCGATCGATCCCATGCTCTTCAGCCCGGCATCGGTTATCGTCACCGCGCTCGAGACGGGAGAGAGCTTCCATGCGGGCGCGATCGACCCTGCCCTCCTCGATGCCTCGTTCAACTGAGACGTCCGCTCCTCTGCCGCTGCGCCATCGCCCCCAAGGCGATCTTGCGATCGCAGTCGTTGGCCATCGCCGCGACGGCCACGCACGCTCGCTGATCAAGAGACTCGAGAAACTCGGAGCACGCGCGAGCTTCGTCGAGCTTTCAGCCTCAATATTCTCGACCTTGCATCCAAGCGGCCTCGCTCTCCCCGGATTCGGCGCACAGCTTCCGGATGGAGTCATCGTGCGAGCCATCGCGGCCGGTAGCTTCGAGGCCGTGACGCGCAGACTCGGCGTTCTTCACGCGCTCCGGGAGCAAGGTGTGCTCGTGTGGAACGACGCCCGCGCCATCGAGCGTTGCGTCGACAAGTCGATGACCACGTTCCTCCTTGCCCGAGATGGCCTGCCTACGCCCGAGACCTGGGCGGTCGAAAGCCGCGCGGAAGCGCTACGCGTCGTGCGACGCGAGACGCTGCGCCGCCCGCTCGTCCTCAAGCCGCTCTTCGGCTCGCAAGGGCGCGGCCTCAAGCTGGTCCGCTCCGTCCGGGACCTTCCCGAGGAAGCTTCGGTCGCGAATGTCTATTACCTGCAACACTTCGTCGGGGGGGCCGGGCCCGAGCATAGTGATTTTCGCGTTCTGGTCTCGCACGGCAAAATCGTCGCCGCCATGCGGCGGCGCGCGATGCATTGGATCACGAATGTGAAACAAGGCGGGCGACCCGAAGCCGCGGAGATCGGCGAATCACTCGCTGAGCTGGCCATACGCTCGGCGGCCGCCGTGGGAGCCGATTTCGCAGGTGTCGATATCCTCGTTGGGAGCGAGGGCGAGCCCTACGTGCTCGAGGTCAATTCGATGCCGGCGTGGCGGGGGCTGCAAAGCGTGGCCGGCAATGACATCGCCGCCATGGTGGCAAAGGACTTCCTTCTCGCCCTGCGCGAGCGCATACGCGCTCGCCGCTCTGCCTGATGGACCTCGAAGCGGCCATTTGCGCGGCGTTCGAGGGGGCTTGCCGCGACGAACTTGAAGTCCCAAAACCCGGCAACGTGCATGTGCTCGCTGAAGGTCACGCCATGACGGTCGAGGATTTCAGGCTCGCCGCGCAAAAAGCCGCGCCCTTCATGGCGACCCAAGGCGCTCGCGTCGGTGAGCGGATCTTGGGAGCGGTGGAAGCAAGCCTCGAAGCGACGGGCCAAAACATCAATCTTGGTATCATCCTTCTCTGTGCGCCGATTGCCGCCGCGGCGGAAAAAGGCGAGAGCGATCTACGCGGGTCGATCACGAGCACGCTCGAGGAGCTTGATCTTGAAGATGCCCGATTGGCATTCGCGGCGATCGTGCGCTCCCGGCCCGGCGGCCTCGGCGAAGCTGCACAACACGACGTTCGAGCGCCCCCGACGGTCTCCTTGCGCCAGGCGATGGCCGAAGCCGCCTCTCGCGATCGCATCGCGCGCCAATATGTGAGCGGGTTTGCGGACATTTTTGACCTCGGTTTGCCTGTCCGGCAGCGGGCGCTGGCGCGTGACGCCGAACCCAGGCTTGCGACGCTCGCCGTCTATCTCGCCTTTCTCTCGGCCTTTCCCGATACGCACATACTGCGCAAGCAGGGGGCGCCGCAGGCCGGACGGGTGGTGCAACAGGCGAAAGGCTTTTTTGAAAGGGTGGCGGCGGGAGCGCGTCTCGAAGCCCTTGAGGCCGAGCTCATGGCCTGGGATCGCGATCTCAAGCGCGCCGGCCTCAATCCCGGCACCAGCGCCGACCTCACCGTCGCGACGCTCTTTTCGGCGAGATTACAATCCATCTTGCGGCGGACAGGGAAGAGTGGTTCACTTCAATAGCGGAAGGGATATTTCCGTCGCTATCTGGCCAACCGATCCGGCAGCCCAGCCGGATGCTGTCAACAAGGATAGTTCATCAGGCCGGACGCTTGCTCGAGCGGACGGTCGCTGCGGTTTGTGTTCTCCAGGGAGGGACATTCATGGCCAAGATCAACAAGATGTGCGTCGGCGAATCGCTTGTCGGTGAGGGAAATGAGGTCGCCCACATCGATCTCATCATCGGTCCCCGCGGCAGCGCGGTGGAGACGGCGTTTGCGACCGCTCTCACCAACAACAAGGACGGGTTCACGACCCTGCTTGCGGTCGTCGCGCCGAACCTGCTTTGCAAGCCGCCGACGGTCCTCTTCAACAAGGTCACGATCAAAGGGGCGAAGCAGGCGGTTCAGATGTTCGGACCGGCCCAGCACGCGGTCGCAAAGGCGGTTGCCGATAGCGTCGCCGAGGGCGTTATCCCGGAAGGCGAAGCGGATGATCTCTTCATCTGCGTCGGCGTCTTCATCCATTGGGAAGCCGCAGACGACAAAAAGATCCAAGATTACAACTATCGCGCTACGAAAGAGGCGCTGGCCCGCGCCGTGAATGGCGAGCCCAAGCCCTCGCAAGTCGTGGCGCAACGCAACTCCGCCAAGCATCCCTTCGCGGCCGCTTCCTGAGCCTTCGCGAGACTCCGAGAGCACTTCGAATCCGTGCTCTTCGGCGCCCGCTCGATAAAGCGGCTTTTCTCGACACGGCGTAACGTGAGGCCTATCGGCTCAATCTGATAGGCCTCGCGGCCGCGCTTGCACGAGCCTCAACAGGGATCGCGATTAGGCGAATTGAGCGATCTCGTGTCCAGCCAATCGTCCGTCATGCAGCGCCGTGGCGACGAGCGCGCCTTTCACGCCCATTTCCGCCAGCCGCGCCAGATCCTCGCGTCCGCGCACGCCGCCGGCCGCATAGATCCCGTGGCGACGCGCCAGGCCGCGAAGCTCACCCAAACGTTCGAAGTCGGGGCCGGCCGCGCCTCCGATACGGGCCAAGGACATGGCGATCACGCGATCGGGCCAATAGGTCGGATCGAGAAGCTCGGTCGGACCTTGGAACGCGCCACCTCGAAAATCGAGGGAGAGGACGAGACGCGGATTGTCCTTGAAGCCTCGCGCGACGGCGCCTGTCGCCTGCGATTCACTGCCGAGCACAAGCGTCCCGCGATCCTCGTCGAGCCACGCATGGATCGCGTCGTCTGTCGCAACCCCGTTGTCGGTCCAGATGTCGAGATGCGCGAAGCGCTCGCGCAGTTTCTCCACGACGCGGGTATTGTCGCCGGTTCCTTCGATGGCATCGAGATCGGCAACATAGATCGTCTTGAAAGGGTAGAGCGTCATGAGGCCACGGACGACATCTTCAGGGTTTGCGCTGCCGCTCAAAGGCGTCTCGATCGGGCGGTATAGTTCCCGACGTCCCATCACGGCGCGCACGACAAGGCGGCATCGAAGATCGATGACGGGGATGATCTCGAGACCCATGCGGCGAACCTTCGTGCTCGGAATCGGCTAAAGGCCCTGATACCAGGGTCACGCCGCGCGGAGAATGCAGATGAGCACGATCATCGGCTGGGATATCGGGGGAGCGCACCTCAAGGGGGTGCGCGTCGAGAAGGGCGTCATCACCCGCGCGGTGCAGTTGCCTTCCCCGCTCTGGCAAGGTGTCGATGCGCTTCTCACAGCCTTCTCGAAAGCCAATCGAGCCCTCGGTTCGGCACCGCGCCATGCCGCGACCATGACCGGCGAGCTTGCCGACGTTTTCACATCGCGGAGCGAAGGGGTGAGAACGCTGGCGAGCGTGGCCGCCGCAAACCTCGATGCGGGCGAGCTCGTGATCTACGCGGGGCCATCCGGCTTTATCCCAGCCGACCACGTGTCGGAGCACATCGATGAGATCGCGTCCGCGAATTGGCACGCCACGGCGAGCCTTGTCGCACGAAGGATCGGCAATGCGCTCTTCGTCGATATGGGCTCGACCACCACCGACCTGATCGCGCTGACGCACGGAGAAATCGCCGCTCGCGGATATACGGATGCCGAGCGCCTCGAGACGGGCGAGCTCGTCTATACCGGCATGGTGCGGAGCTTTCTGATGTCGATCGCGGCGCGTGTGCCCTTTCGCGGAAACTCGGTATCGCTGATGAACGAATATTTCGCGAATATGGGGGATGTGTATCGCATCCTCGGCGAATTACCCGCCGGCGCCGATCAGCTGGCGACTGCCGATGGTCGGGAGAAATCGATCGAGGCTTCGCAAGCGCGTCTTGCGAGAATGCTTGGCCTCGATGCCCATGACGCGCCCACGGACGCCTGGATCGGCGTCGCCAGAGCCTTTCGCGAGGCACAGCTCAGGACGCTTCACGATGCGGCAATGCTCGTCCTCTCGCGTCACTTTCTCCCACAGGATGCGCCTGTCATCGGTGCAGGCATCGGGTTGAGGATCGCGAGCGCCCTCGCGGCAAGGCTTCAGCGTCCCTTTCTCCCGTTCTCGCGCCTTCTCGTCGCTTCGTCGGGGCGAGTACGAAGGCTCGCCTCTGATTGCGCTCCGGCCACGTCCGTTGCCCTGCTCCGCGACTCGAACCCCTTGGCATCAGATCGAGCTCGAGCCCGCCGAAAACATTCCGCCGGATATTGATCGATCTCAAATCGGCGAGGCGGCGCGTTCATTTTCCCGAATATCTCGCTTTGATCTCGTCCATGAGCCAGGACCAAGCTTGCGCTTCCTCCGGCCCTTCGGTCTTTTCGACCGCGATCGATAAATAGGCGATCTCCTGTTCGACCTTCTCGCGCGGCAACATATGAAGCCGACTTACCAGGATGCATGCTTCGATCACCGCGGCCTTGGCTCGATTGAAGCCGCCGAAGGGTGCATGCGTCTCCTCGTGGATGCTCCGGCAGGCGAAGCGCGGGCGCGTTGCGTCCTCGGTGACCTCCTCGACAGCAAGCTCCGCATGGGCCAGGGCGCCGGCAAGGCGCGGCACGGCAATGCGCGAAGCATCGACGAGCGGCCAATCTCGCCGGCCCGTCAGGCACCCGGCGAAAAGACGCACGTCGTCCGTGAAGTTTGCGACCGCGAAAGGGATTTCGAGGAGGTTATCGAGTGTCGTCGAAGGACGAAAGGGTGCGATTACCCAACGTTCGCCTGAGGCGATAAGCCCGAACGGCGCCACATGGGCTTTGCCGGCGCGATTCACGGTGGTCACGATGGCCTCACGAATCATCGGCACGGCGAGGCCTTCCGTTTGTTTTGCCGGACTCTGCGCGAAGCGTAGGGCCCGCCTCCCGCGGGCGGCTCAAATCCTCGTCGGGACGATCCGCGCCGCAGCCCCAGTCGAGCGCGGAATCCTGCGCGTAGCGTTTGCCGAGCTTCGCCGCGATTTCGGCCTTCATCAATTCGGTGCCGAGGTAAAAAGCATGCGGGCCGTCGGTCGTGACGCTGAGCTTGGGGAAGAGCGACATCGCGTCCTTCCCCACATGGTGGCCGTCACGGTTATAAACATGGATGCCGTCGGCCGCTGTCTCGATGCGGAAATTGTCGTCGCGAACGCTGCTCGCGAGAGCCTCGATGTCCTCGGGCGTGCTGGCGAAGGGCTTGAGATCATGCAGCTGGACGAGACCCGCCCCATAGCCTTTGGGCAACGCGCCCTCGGTTTTCGCGGCATGCATGAGCCGCGCTGCGGCCGAATGTTCCGCGACACTGCGGCGCGTGTGTGGACTCACCTGCACGACGAGAACGTTGCGGATCGCAAGCTCGGAACAAAACCCCATCAACATGGCCGTGATCCCGGACGTGTCGGCCTCGGTCAGCTCGGTAAGATTGCCGGTGCCCATCATGATCTCGGCCCGCGGCAGGAGCCGGCGCAACTCTGCATAGCGCAGAAGGGAGGGAACAAAGCCGAAATGAATGGGATCGAGGATCGGATCGAGAATGACGCTGAGCTTTTGTCGTTCGGCTTTTCGCGCCGCGCGCAGGAGGTCGTCGAGATCGCCGTGGCGCGAGGCGATCACGACGGGTGTCGCTCGCGTGCCGGCGACCACATCGAGCGTTTCCGCCGTCAGGCTCAGGACGAAATCCGCTCCGGCTTCCACGCCCCGACGCAATTCCTCCGTGTTTGCCGAATCGACGCTCGTGAGAAATCCTTGCGCCTTGAGTGCCTGGATCGCCTCCTGCAAATGCGCGAAGGGCGTGTCGGGCAAACAGCCAAGATCGATCACATCGGCTCCCGCTGCGCGCATCTTGGTTGCCCGCGCCGAGATTTCGTCGACTTCGAGGAGCGGCGCGTCGACGATCTCGGCAAAAATGCGAACGGATTTCTCGGAGAGGAGAGGTGCTCTTCGCTTTCGGCCCAGCCACTCGGGGATGTCGCGCACCTCGTCGGGGCCGCGCTCGAATGGTCGGCCGAATTCGTTTGCCAGCCGGTCGAGATCGGCGCGGCAGCGGCCAGGCACCACGACGCGGCTCACTCTGCTGACGAGATCGCGATCCAGCCGGCGTAGAATGATTGCCTCCGTCATCAAGGCTGCCACCTTCACGCCCACATCGGCGATCGCCCATTCGAACGGCGGCGGCGTCAGCTCCGCGAGCACCTTCTCGAGGCGCGAGCGCGCCAATCGTCCAGTCAGGAAGAGGACGTGCTCAGCCATTCTCGCCGAGCTCGCGGCGTCGTTGGCACACGGCCCTCTCCAGGGCCTCGAGCGACTCGACGACGGTTGTCGCCTCGAAGCTCTTCATTCGCTCGGTATTCTCGAGATCGATGCGACGCGGATAGACCTTGACAGTGCCGGCAGGCGCTCGCGTCTCGAGTTCGGGGGCGGTGTCGCAGGCGAAGACGATCGTCGGAACGCGGCATTTGCCGGCTTGCGCGAAGACATTGGTCGCGAGATTATCCGATATGCCATAGACGCATTTTGCCACGGTGTTCGATGTCGCGGGTGCGAGAACCAATGTGTGGTAGTCCCCGTGGTAGAAGCGGCCGACCGGCGCGGCGCTTGCCGTCGTGTCGCGGAAGATGCGCGCCGTTGCCGGGAAATCGAACTGTTGCTTATACATCCGCACGACCTCGGCCGCCGCCCGACTCACAAAAAGGTCGACCGCAGGCAGCAAGCGGATGAGCGACAAGGATTCCGTGAAGAAATGCCCTGATCCGGTAAGCGCCCATCCCCATTTCGGGGTCCCGTTTTCTCCGGCTCTTGCCATCCTGGCTGGTCCTGAAATCCCGGCGCGCTCAAACGGCATCATCGCCGGGCAAGGCCCGGCCGTCCACAGCTTGGATCGGCTCCGCCCCGCCATCAACTTCGATGCGGGAGCCGATCGGCGCGCCCTCGCGCAAGGCCACGGCAAGACCTTGCGCGTCATGCGGTCCCAGCAAAAAGCCGCTGATGTTTTTCGCCGCCGCGAGAGATCTCGCAAACGCTTTGTCGACCACGCCTTCCCGCTCCAGATGCACTGCATTTACCGATCGATCCGCACTCAGGGCTTCGACCAGCACCTGCTTGATCAAAAAAAGCCGGCGCGCGCGAAGCTCCTTTGCGAGCCATACGGCGAGGCTGTCGGAGGTCACGTCCCATGAAGGAGGGATCGCGACAGCTTCTCGCGATGAAGAAGAAGCGGCGCGCCGGCGCGCTTGCCGCACCATCTCGCTCGGTGCCCAGACCGGTATCCTGCCGGCCTCCAGCGCGCGCCTTATGCGGGCATTGCTGCCGGCGACCAGGAAGTTGCGGCTGAGCGCCGCGACCGCGATCGCATATTGTTCCATGGCAAGGAGCGCCATAGCGTCGGCCGCACGATCATCAAAGCCCATCCGCGGCTGCGCCAGGCGCACCACATCCGCGAAGGGCCCCCCACCCACCACAAGGACGGTGTTGCCGGCTCCGGACTCGATCGCCGAGAGCCAGGTCGGCAACAAATCGGCGAAGGCGAGACTTCCGCCAAGCTTGACGACCGACAATTCGCGCACGCTAGCCGCTGGATTCGCTCGAAGCCGCAGGCGCGGGATGACGCAAAATCGCCGCTTCAGCCGTTTTCTCGCGCGTGATCTCGACGCCGACCGCCGCCGGCCCGATATCGAGCTTCTCGACACGCACCACGACCTTCGCGACGCGCGGCTGACCTAGCACTGCGCCGGCGACACGTTCCGCCAGCACCTCCGCCAATTCCACATGGCCTTCGGCGACGATGCGGCGAATTGCGTCGGTGATGACGTCATAGGACAATACGTCGCGCAAATCGGTCGGCGCATGGGTGCCGCGTTGAACAAACGCCTCCACATTGAAACGCACACGCTGCGTCGCCTGGTGCTCGGACCGGTAGGCGCCGATATGGACGGGCACGACGAAATCCCGAACGAAAATACGATCGGTGCGAGAGGCGCCGTCTGTCGGCTCGACCGCATAGCCGCGCCCAACGAGAAGCCGATAATCGACGCGGTCCTCTTCGCCGTCCTTTGGCCTTCGATCGCGCGCATCCGAGGGAATGAGATCGCGCAAAAGCGAAATCGCTCTCGGATCGAGCTTGGCTGTCCGTTCGCCCTTGGCGCAAAGCGCGCCGCGAAATCCGAGAATGTCCGGCTGCAAGGGTAGGAGCCGTGGCACGTCGGGAGGCTCGAGCGACCCGGCAAGCCCGGCCATGAGCCCGTTTCTCCGGCACCGTTCGACGAGGGCCGACAGCCAGACAGGATCTCGCCGACTGAGAAGGCGGCCTCCACCCTTCCTGGCGGTGTCGATCATCGCTCCGTGGAACCCCGCAACGGCAAGTTGGTCCACAATAGAAACATCGACCGTTTCATCTGCGAAGACGACGCCGATCAATTTGAACTTGTTCCCCGGCCCGGAGAGAGCCTCGATGCAGGAGGCGCGCCTTTGGTCATCGAAGAGGCCGATTTTCACATAGTCGACCCCCGTCGAGGCGATATCGTCGACTGCCCGAATGAGGGTTTGCGGATCCATCGGCAGATCGCCCGTGACGGCGCTCGTCCGCCGGCGCCCCGCGACATGTGCCACGGCGCGCCTCAGAGTCTGTGGCTCGAGCGCGCCGAGCGCACCCTTTGCCGGGTCCTTGAAGTCGATGATGTCGGTGCCCCCGGCGATCGCGGTATCCGCCTCCGCCTCGTTCGTCACGCTGGCCAGGAACAGGGTCATCGCCGTGCTTCACCATCCATGATTCGGAAAGCGAAAAGCCGTTTTCCGATAGAGATCACGCTTTGCCAACAAGTCTAGCGCATGCTGGCCCTTCTGCTAAGTCTGGCTTCAGCCAAGCCGCGGGCGCATGCTCGATGTCAGAGCGCGACCGCAAGCTCCACGTCTTGCCCGTCTTTGCCATTCAACTCCAACTTCGAAGTCTATATAATGAGGTCGACACCCCGTCGCCTCTGTGATGGCCTCGGTGCATTTGGAATGGAGCTGTGGATGCGTGCGGGACCGATCATTCTTTTGCGCCTCGCGGCCATTGCGCTTGCGCTCGGCCTTGGTTTTCCTTCGGCCTTCGCCGAAGGTGAGCCCGATCCCTGGCCCGACCTTGCCAAGGAAATTTTTCACGGGGCCCCTCTCAAGGATGGCTCGGCGTTTTTGGCTCTCGATGCGCCGATTCGCGCCGAGGATGCCGCGATCGTTCCGGTCACGATGACGGTCAACCTGCCGGCGAACGACGGGCGCAGGGTCAAGGCGCTGACATTTGTGATCGATCACAACCCCGCGCCTCTCGTCGGAGTGTTCAAGCCCGGCGTCGCCATCACCTTGACCAGTCTTTCGACGCGGGTGCGCGTCGACAGCTATACGAACCTGCACCTTGTCGCGGAGATGAGCGATGGCGGCTTCTACGTGATAGAACGGTTCATCAAGGCGTCGGGAGGCTGTTCGGCACCCATGCTCAAGGACGCGCAAGAAGCCAAGGCAACCATGGGCCAGATGAAATTCCGACAGTTCGCGGAACATCCGTCGGCAGGCGTGGCTGCGTCGGACGAGCACGATGTGCAGGTCATGCTGCGCCATCCCAACAACTCGGGCATGCAGATGGATCAGCTTTCGCGGCTCTATATCCCGCCGCTCTTCGTCGAAGATCTCAAGCTATGGCAGGGAGATGACCTGATTCTCGCGGTCGAGGGCGGTATCTCGATCTCGGAGGACCCGAATTTCCGGCTCACCTATCGGAGCGCGAGTACCGCCGATTTCCGCGTCGAGGTCACGGACAGCGACAAGCATGTTTACAAAGGCACGTTCCCGAACAAGGGATCCCAAACCTGAGGGTGGGAACCGGCAGGCCCGCTTTGGACAAAGACTGGAACCTGTTTTCTAAAAGCACCTGATTTCCGCCTCCGCCTGGGCGCGGCGCAAATCATCGACCACCTTTTTCGAAAATTCGGTCGCCCGAAACATGTTGCCGAGATTGCCGGGCGTCTGGATCATGCTCATCACCGTTTCGGCATCGACATATCGCTCATAGGGGACGAGCGAGGCAATCACATCGATCGAGCAGGAGCATCGTTCGAGCGCTTGATGTGTTTCCCCGTTCGCCTTCATGCATGCGAATACGTAATCGGCACGGGCCGAGGTAGGATAATCGTTGATCTCCGCTGCAAATGCGGGGGGCGACGAATAGGTTATCCAAAGACCGAGCATCGCGCCCGCAAGCAGAGCCTTCCAGCGTGAAATTGACATGCTCGACATCATGGCTGATTTGCAGAACGATCCTAACTCCGGGGCAGGTCCCATGAAATTCGGGTAACAAGCCACCCGAGGACACGCCCCTGGCTCGATTTAAGACCAGTAAACGAAGATTTCCAAGGGTCGCGAGCCGGTGGGTGGCTGCCGCGGTCGCGCCTGGCACAAGAGAAAGTGATCTTCCGCGCAACGAAATATCGATTGACGAGATTGAAAAGGATCGGGTGCGGGGGTATGTCTAACGTCGCAAGAACTTTCTTGTTGAAGGAGGAAGCGATGGCCTGGTCGACACCTTGCGTGACTGAAGTCTGCGTCGGCATGGAAGTCACGAGCTACGAGTCGGCGGAAATCTGAAGAAGCCGGATTCGTGCCGCTCGATGAGCGGCTTGCGACGAAGCTTAAAATCGTCGTTCTCGGCTCTGCGGCGGGGGGCGGTTATCCCCAATGGAACTGCCGCTGTCCGGTATGTGACTTAGCGTGGCGGCGTGACCGTCGAGTTTCGGCGCGCACGCAATCGAGCCTCGCGGTCACTGCCGACGGACACCATTGGTTTCTTTTAAACGCTTCGCCGGATTTAAGGCAGCAGATCCAGAGCACGCCTGCGCTTTGGCCCGGCGAGTCTGGTCGCCATTCACCTCTCCGCGGCATCTTCCTCACGAACGGGGATGTCGATCACCTCGCCGGGTTGTTGGCGCTTAGAGAGCGGCAGGCTTTTACTGTATTCGGCACGGCAGCAACGCTTAAGCTCATCGAAGGCAATTCGATCTTTCGCGTGCTCGACCCGTCTCTCGTGAGCATGCGGCCGCTGCAGGACGGCGTCGAAATCGACCCTGGATTCGACCTGAAGGTGACCCCCTTCTTCGTGCCCGGCAAGGTGCCCCTTCATGAGGAGAGCGGTGCAGTCGACATTGGCGGTATCGGAGAAACCACCCTTGGGCTCGAAATCCGTTCTTCCACAGCGAGATTGGTCTATATTCCCGGTTGTGCGAAGATGAGCGAAGGCATCTTGCGCAGGGTCAGCGGCGCCGATCTTCTCCTCTTCGACGGCACGACCTATACGGACGACGAGATGGTTCGTCTCGGGCTTTCCAACAAGACGGCCTGGCGCATGGGGCATATGGCGATCACCGGCAAAGAAGGCTCGCTTCGCGCATTCGGCGAGGCTGGAATCGGGCGCAAGGTCTACACGCATATCAACAACACCAATCCCATCCTGATCGAGGCATCGCCGGAGCGGCGTGCCGTCGAAATGGCGGGTTGGGAAGTGGCCTATGACGGCATGGAGATCGTGCTGTGAACGATGTGATGGCGCCCAACCTTCTGGAAGCGGAGCTGCGCGAGATCGGCGCCACGCGCTATCACAACCTGCATCCTTTCCACCGTCGACTGCATGGAGGCAAATGTTCCCTCGCCGAAGTGCGCGCCTGGGCGCTGAACCGCTATTATTATCAGTCGATGATCCCGGCAAAGGATGCCACGATCCTGTCGCGCATGAACGACCCGGCCCTGCGTCGCGAATGGCGCCGGCGCGTGATAGACCATGACGGCGAAGCCGAAGGGGATGGCGGCATCGCGCGCTGGCTGCACCTCACGACCGGCCTTGGGCTCAAGCGCCACTTCGTGATCTCGACTTGCGGCATTCTTCCCGCGACGCGTTTTGCGGTCGAGGCCTATGTGCATTTCTGCCGCGAACGCACCCTGCTCGAAGCGATCGCCTCGTCCCTCACCGAGCTTTTCTCGCCCCAGATCATCGGCGAGCGTGTCGAAGGCATGCTGAAGCATTACGACTTCGTGACCGCGGACACCCTCGCTTATTTCACAAAGCGTCCGCCGCAGGCGCAGCGGGATTCCGATTTCGCGCTCGACTATGTCCGCAAACATGCCCGCACCCCGGCCGAGCAGCAGAGTGTGCTAGACGCCCTCAAGTTCAAATGCGACGTGCTCTGGGTTCAGCTCGACGCGCTCTGGCATGCCTATGTCGAAGATCACCTGCCGCCTGGCGCGTGGCGTCCGGACGAGGCGCTTGCATGACGGAAGGGGATGCCAGCTCCCTCTCCGGCGCCTCACGTCCGCGCCTGCCGCGCGGCGTGCGCCTCAAGCACGACGATATTCGCAACGAATGGCTGCTGCTGGCGCCGGAGAGAGTATTGAAAACGAACGCCATCGCGGTTGAGATTCTCAAGCGATGCACCGGCGAGAAGAGCCTTGACGCTATCGTTGATGATCTCGCGAGCACCTTCACGGCCGAGCGCTCGCGGGTCGATAACGACGTGCGCGCGCTCTTGACGGAACTCGCGACGAAAAGGCTCGTCGATCTATGAACGCTGCCGATCCTTCACGCCCCGTCGGGCTGCTCGCGGAGCTCACGCATCGCTGCCCATTGGGGTGCCCGTATTGCTCCAATCCGCTGGAGCTCGACCCCCGTCAGCACGAGCTCGACACGGCGAGCTGGAAGCGCGTCTTTTCGGAAGCGGCGGCTGTCGGAATCCTGCAGCTGCATCTTTCGGGTGGAGAGCCAGCATCGAGGCGCGACCTCGTGGAACTCGTCGCGCATGGCGCCAAGCTTGGGCTTTACAGCAACCTCATCACCTCAGGCATCGGCCTAACGCAAATGTTGGTGAGCAAACTCGCCGAGGCAGGCCTCGATCACGTGCAGCTGTCGATCCAGGACTCGGAGCCTCGGTCGGCCGACCATATCGCCGGCTACAAGGGCGCTTTCGCCCGCAAGCTCGAGGCGGCCTCCTTCGTGACCGAGGCCGGCCTGCCGTTGACCGTCAACGCGGTGATCCATCGCGCCAATGTGCGCCGCGCCGGTGCCATGGTCGAGCTTGCGGTGCGTCTCGGGGCCCGACGCGTTGAGATCGCGCATACCCAATATTACGGCTGGGGTGCCAAGAATCGCGGTCTCTTGATGCCGTCCCGCGAGGAGGCGGAAGCGGCGATCGGTGAAGTCGAGGCGCTCAAGACAAGCCTCTCCGGCACGATCGTCATCGACCATGTCGCTCCCGATTATCATGCGCGCTACCCCAAGCCCTGCATGTCGGGATGGGCACGGCGCACCTTGAATGTCACCCCTTCGGGCAAGGTGCTGCCTTGTCACGCCGCCGAGCTTATTCCCGGACTCGAATTCTGGAACGTCGCAGATCATTCCCTCGACGAAATCTGGAATCATTCGCCTGCCTTCAATGCGTTCCGGGGCGATGATTGGATGCGAGAGCCTTGCCGTTCCTGCTCGCGCAAGACCATTGATTTTGGCGGCTGTCGCTGCCAAGCCTTCATGTTGACGGGAGAGGCTCGCAATGCGGACCCTGTCTGCCACCTCTCGCCTCACCATCATGTCGTCGAGACGATCCTTGCCGAGGCACGCGACGACACCCATCCGCCGCAGCCCTACGCGTACCGAAGATTGCGCCCTTCGACAGCCGTCAGACGGGAACGCTTGGACATCTCTGCGGACTGATCCATAGTTCGCAGGAAGAACCCAGAATCGGGCGGGCTTGCGACCCTTTCCACGCCAAGGAGCAGTATCACCATGAGACAAGCGTTTCTGTGCGCCATTCTGGGTGCGAGCGCCGGCCTTTCTTTTGCGACGGGCGCCCTGGCGCAAGACGCCGCCGCAGGTGAGAAGGTGTTCGCGATCTGCCGCGCTTGTCACCAAATCGGCGAAGGCGCGAAGAATGCTGTCGGGCCGGTCCTCAATGGCGTGATCGGCCGAAAGGCAGGCACTTATCCGGGCTATTCGTATTCGGACGCCAACAAGAATTCCGGCATCACCTGGGACGAGGCGACCTTCACTACCTACATCATGGATCCACGCGCCAAGGTGCCTGGTACGAAGATGATCTTCGTCGGCATCAAGGACGAGCAGAAGATCAAGGACCTGATTGCCTTCTTGAAGCAGTATGACGCGGACGGCAAAAAAGTGCAGTGAAAGCTGCAGTGACGTTCCAGCGTTCCCGTCACCACGAAGCCTCGATGATCCCAGAGAGCTCGCTTCACCGGTTCGAGGCTTCGCTGCGGCGCTTCCGCTTCACGACGGCGCAACCATAGGCGGCGAGAGGCGTCGTGCCTGACATGTCTTGCGCGCCCGCCCTCTTGATCGAGCATGTGACGCACGCTTATGGCGAACGCGTCGCGCTCGATGATGTGAGCTTCACGGTCGCTCGCGGGAGTTGCACGGCGCTTCTCGGGCTTAATGGCGCCGGCAAGACCACTCTGTTCTCCCTCGTGACGAGGCTGTTCGCCGCACGACGCGGGCGGATAAGCGTGTTCGGGTTCGACATCGATCGCGATCCCGGCGAAGCGCTGCGGCGGCTCGGCGTCGTTTTCCAGGCGCGCACCCTCGATCTCGATCTGAGCGTCGCGCAAAATCTTCGCTACCACGCAGCCTTGCATGGTCTTGGCGGACGCGAAGCCAAGGCGCGCGGCGCAGAGATGCTGGCGCGCATGGAGCTTTCCGGACGCGCCGGGGAGAAGGCGCGCCATCTCTCCGGCGGACAGATGCGTCGCGTCGAGATCGCGCGAGCCTTGCTGCATGCTCCCCGCCTTCTCGTCCTCGATGAGCCGACGGTCGGTCTCGACATCAACTCGCGGGCCGGCATCTTGCGGCATCTCCGCGCCCTCGTGGCGCAAACGGGTCTAACCGTGCTGTGGGCGACCCACCTGCTCGATGAAGTCGAGCCCACGGATGAGGTCGTCGTCCTGCACAAAGGCCGCATTCTCGCCACCGGCTCGGCGCAGGTCGTGATCGCGGCGCAAGGCAAGAAGGACATCGGCGGGGCGTTCTCGGCGCTAATCGCCGAGCCTGCGACCGCGGACGCGGAGTCACCGCAATGACGACACCTGTCGCCACAAGCGAGCTGCATCGCCTCGAGGAGCCGCGGCGCGGCTTCTCGCTTGGCCAATATCTGACCTGCCTCATGGGCGTGGTCTGGCGCGAAGGTCTGCGTTTTCTGCATCAGCGTGAGCGCTTCATCTCGGCCCTCGTCCGCCCACTCGTCTGGCTCCTCATTTTCGCGGCCGGATTTCGCAGCGTGCTCGGCGTTTCGATCATCCCCCCTTACGACACCTATGTCCTCTATGAGGAGTACATCACGCCCGGCCTCGTGGCGATGATCCAGCTTTTCAACGGCATGCAATCCTCCTTGTCGATGGTTTACGACCGGGAGATGGGCAACATGCGCATCCTGCTCGTGAGCCCTCTGCCGCGCTGGTTCATCCTCGTCTCGAAGCTCATGGCGGGCACCGCCGTGTCGGTCATTCAGGTCTACGCCTATCTCCTCATCGCGTGGCTTTGGGGCATCGAGCCGCCGAAGCTCGGCTATGTGACGGTGCTCCCGGCGCTCGTAATGAGCGGCATGATGCTGGGTGCGCTCGGCATGCTGCTCTCTTCGATGATCAAGCAGCTCGAGAATTTCGCGGGCGTCATGAATTTCGTGATCTTCCCGATGTTCTTCGCCTCCTCGGCGCTCTACCCGCTTTGGCGCGTCCAGGAGACGAGCCCGATTCTCTACGTGATCTGCCAGCTCAATCCCTTCACCTACGCGGTCGAGCTAATCCGCTTCGCGCTTTATTGCCAGGTCGATTGGAAATCGCTCGGGATCGTGTTCGGCTGCACGGCGGTATTTCTCGCGGGTGCTCTCATCGCCTATGATCCGTCGAAAGGGTTGATCGGACGACGGGGTGCGGCGTAAGCGCTGCTTGGTTTTATCGGACAGAACATGCGACCCTTGCGCCTTCCCTTGTCTCGCCGCCTTTTCCTCGCAGCCATCGCGCTCGTCGCGGCGAAACCGGCGCGTGCCGAAAACATTATTCGGCTCGCAGCCCAGAAGACCGGTACCTTTGCGTGGGAACTCGAGATCATCGCCAATCACGGTCTCGACAAGTCGGCGGAAATCGCGATCGAGACGACGGAATTCGCCAGCCCTCAAGCAGCCGAGCTGGCGCTCCTCGGCGGCCAAGTCGACATCATCGTTTCCGACTGGCTCTACGTCTCGCGTGCCCGCTCGCTCGGCGAGCGTCTCGCCTTCTACCCTTATTCCTCGGCGATCGGCGCCATCATGACGCCGCCCTCCTCCACGATCACGAGCTTGCGCGACCTCAAGGGCAGGACCCTTGCGGTCGCGGGAAGCGCTCTCGACAAGAGCTGGCTCATTGTCCAAGGCGCCGCGCTCCACGACGGGCTCGATCTCAAATCCGACGCGACGATCGTCTACGGCGCACCGTCGCTTCTCGCGGCCAAGGCACGACAAGGCGAATTCGCCGCGAGCCTCAACTTTTGGAATTTCTGTGCCGAGCTCGAGGCCGAGGGTTTCCATCGTTTGGCCGGTGTGGAGGAATTGGCCGAAACGCTCGGCGCAACCGGGCCCCTCACAAATCTCGGATACGTGTTCAGCGAGGCATGGGCTCGCCGCAACGGAGCCGTTCTCGCGCGCTTTCTCGACATTTCGCGCAAGGCAAAAAACATTTTAGCCGAAAATCCTGAGGAATGGGAAAGGCTGAGGCCACGCTTGAACCTGCGTGATGCCGGCGCGCTCACGGTGCTTCGCCAACGTTACGGGCAAGGCATTCCGCGCCGGTCCGTGGAAGCGGAGGAAGCCGACGCCCGCACGCTTTACGCCGTGCTCGCACGGCTCGGTGGCGCCGAGCTCGTCGGCAAGGCGAACGAGCTCGAGCCGGGCACCTTTTACAAGATCAACACGGGCGGGTAGCTCGCACGATGGATTATCCACCCGCCTGCTCGCACCCCCTTCGCCGCAGGACGACAAAGGAGCTTTCGGCAGCGTGATCTGGCGCATCGCATCGCTTGCCGGATTCCTGCTCGCCTGGCAATTGGGCTCGAGCCTTGCAGGGGCCGCCATTCTGCCGTCCCCGGCGGCCGTGCTCATGGCGCTGTTGGAGGAGGCCCGCTCAGGCGCGCTCGCCCTCAATCTTCTGGCGACTCTCGCAAGAGTCGCGGCGGCCTTCACGGTTGCGATCCTCTTCGGTTCCGCGATCGGTTATGCGATGGGTCGTTCCGCGACTTTCGACCGGGTCGCCGATCCCTGGCTGATCTTGCTGCTCAACCTTCCAGCGCTCGTCATCATCCTTCTCGCCTATGTGTGGTTCGGCCTCACCGAGGCCGCCGCCGTGGGCGCCGTGGCCATCAATAAACTGCCGAACACCGTCGCCACCTTGCGCGAGGGCGCGCGCGCGCTCGATCCGGCGCTCGACGAAATGGGGCAGGCTTTCACTTTCGACCCATTGACGCGGGCTCGCCATATCGTCGTGCCGCAGCTTGCCCCCTATCTTGCGGCCGCAACCCGGACTGGCTTGTCGCTTGTCTGGAAGATCGTACTCGTCGTCGAGCTGATCGGCCGGCCGAACGGCGTCGGTTTTGCCATCGGCACCGCGTTCCAACTATTCGACGTTGCCCGCATTCTCGCCTACGGTCTTTGCTTCGTGGCGGTGATGTTGGCGATCGAAACATGCCTGGTGCAGCCCCTTGAGCGACATGCATCGCGTTGGCGAATCCGCAAAGCTTGAAGTCTTCATCCGGAGGAAAGCGGTGCGGAGCGCGGCGGGCGAGCGCAAGGAAATTCTCGCCGACATCCGCTTTGCACTCGCGCCCGGAGAGGTCACCGCGCTTGTCGGACCTTCCGGCTCGGGCAAGACGACGCTCCTCAAGATCATCGCGGGGCTCGATCACGATTTCGAGGGCGAAGTGACCATCCCGGCCGAGCGCCTCGGCTTCGTCTTCCAGGAACCTCGCCTCCTTCCCTGGCGCACCGTCGAGGAGAATGTCAGGATTGCCGCGCCGCAGGCGAGCAATTCGGACTTGGAGCCGCTCTTCAACGCGCTCGGCCTTGGCCAGCACCGCCGGCATTTTCCGGGCGAATTGTCGCTCGGTCTTGCACGTCGGGCCGCTGTCGCGCGCGCTTTCGCCGTCCGCCCTGATTTGCTGCTGCTCGACGAACCGTTCGTCTCGCTCGACGAGACGCTGGCTCGACAGCTTCAGGAGGAACTCATCGCACTGGTCGAGAGAAGCTGCGTGACGAGCTTGCTTGTGACTCACGATATCCTGGAGGCTGCGCGGCTCGTCGAACGCGTGATCGTCCTTGATGGACGGCCGGCACGAATGGTCGCCGATTTGGCGATCGAAAAGCCGCGCGCCCAGCGCTCGGCGACGTTCGTGAGCTCGATCGCCGACCGCATCCGCTCAACTCGGCTCACGACATCGTGACGTGATCGGATGCTCGCCTTCTCTCAATCGCTCGGGCAGGCGTAAACGGCGCGGACCTTGAGCGCGTAGTGCATCGCCGGATAGCCGTCGAACACGCCATTGATCAGGATCGTCTGCGTTTCTCCCGGCAGAACCGTGCCCCCGCCCGTGGCAGTCGTCTCGTCGAGATCCATCGTCGGGTAGGAGATCTCGACTTTCCGGATGATCTTGCCCGTCAGAATGTTGTGAACATCCCAGGTGAACGCGTGGGCATAGACGAGGAAGGAGGCGCTGGCCGACCGCAACGCCCTGAATTCCGCATCGGTGACCGGCTGCGGGTCACAATCCTCGAGCGTTCGGCCGATGCCGAGGGAAGCGCGTTTTGCGCGGCTTTCCTCCTCGCAATCGTCACGGCACGTCGTCATCTGGAAACGGATCATGTCGTCGGTGATGTCGGCGCCCTTGACGCGCTGCGCGATGCAGGCGCGAAAGCAGGTCTGCGCGCTTGCGTCTCCGATCCCACTCGACACGGCGAGCACCGCGAGAGCCAGAAACATGAAGCGAGCGTGATACATCTCGAGTGATCGGCCGAACGGCGCAATCGCGCTATTTGCAATCGACGAGGTCGTGATCGTCGATCGAGAACACCTTGCCTTCTTTCACCTCGACACCACGCGCCGCGCAGGCCTTGCCGCTGGCGTAGACGATTTTTGCATCATACCGGCCCGACGAAATCCCCGTCACATCGAGCCTTTCGTCGTGATCAACGGACGCGTCCGGATCGTTCTCGCATTGATTCTTGCCGAAGCTCGAACTTCCGGCAGGCGCCAAGCGGAACTCCTTGATCGTGCCGGTCGTCAAGTTCCAAAAGCGGGTGCGGCTCGCTGCGTCCGCATCCCCCGCCACAAAGCTGAAACAGACAACGCACAGCGCCGCGAAGCCCGCGGCGCGTGAGAATAACCGAGAAGTTCGGCAAGGCTGAAAAGACAATGGGGCGGGCGGCATTCGACTACTCCTCGGGTCTCATTCTGACTCGCTGCGGCGTTCTCATGTCTTGCGCTGCTGGTGCCCCGAATACTCGCAGTGCCAACGCATGATCGTCCAATTGGGGTGCTCGACGGCCCATTGCGCCATCGTGGGCTCTGCCTGCATGGCGCATTTCTGGAGCGACACACTCGAATCGACGATGATGCGCTGATCCTCGCAAATATTGGCATTGGCCAACGAGCAGACGGTGAGAACGATTTCGAGGAATTCCATTTGCGCTCCTACCCCCGTGGCTGACCACAGGCCAAGGCTAACATCGGTTTCGTGCCGCCTGCAATTCAGCTCGCCCTCACGCTCGACAGTTATGCTCCTCCAGCGCAAAATGAAGACCGGGAACGTAAAAGATGCATAATCGCCTAAGCTTGGCCTTCTCGGTCATCGTTGTGGTCCTTGCCGCGACCGGGAGTGCGCGAGCGCAGGATATGTTGCGCTTCGTCGATCTCGACAGCCCCGAGATGAAGAGCGCGGAAATGACGAGCAGCGAGCTCGACGCCTTGCTGCGATCATCGACGCCATCGAAGCCGCTCGATCTCTCGAGCAAGCGGCTCTCCGGTCTCGACCTCGAGCGGCGTCCTCTTTCGGGCGTCGTGCTGCGCGCCGCAAAGCTCAATCGCACCAAGCTCTCTGGTGCCAAGCTCGACCACGCCGTGCTCGATCAAGCGTGGCTGATCGGAGCCGATCTCAGCGGTGCCGACCTTTCGGGCGCCTCGTTGTTCGGTGCTCAACTTCAAGGCGCGAAACTCGACGGCGCCGATCTCAGGGGCGCTCGGCTCGCCGCCGACCTCTCGGGCGCAAGCCTCGCGGGCGCCAAGCTCGCCGGCGTGGACGCGAGCGCCGATATGCGCAATCAGTCGATGGGCCTCATGCGCGGCGTACTGCGATCGGCCAATCTCGAAGGAGCTGATCTGAGCGGTGCAAATCTCGCCCGCGCGGATCTGAGCTTCGCAGACCTGAAGCGTGCCAACCTTACCGGCTGCAATTTGGCAGGTGCCGATCTGAGCGGCGCCGATCTCAGCGGCGCGAAACTCGGGGGTGCCAATCTCGGCGAAGCCGATCTGAGCTCGACGCTCTTGCCCGATGATGCCGCGCTCGAAGGAGCGCGCAACCTCGCTCAGGCCCGCAATCTCGATCGGGCCCGCCATTCGAGATAATTCGGCGGCAGCTTCCAATCAATGTTTTCGAATGCTCCCGCCGTCGGAAAGAGCGGTCTCGTAATCACGGATGCCATGAAAAAGGCCAAGATGGCCTTGAGCATCGAACCCACGCGTCGCTGACGGGCTAACGGGATGGCGCGACGTTGATGCAATGAATGCGAGCGCTGTTTCAATGATCTCGTCTAGTCGCTTCCTGCCGCGCGTCAGTGGGCTCGCGTTGTTTCTTTTCCTCGTGGTGCCCGCCCCCAGCCTCGTTCCGGCCCGGGCCGCAGACCCTGCCGAGATCCGCATCGGCTATCTGCACCTCGCCGAATCGAAGCAGCAGCCGATCTCGCTTCTCGACGAGCCCACCGATGACGACGGCATCGCCGGCGCCAGAATGGCCGTCGAAGACAACAATGGGACAGGACGCTTCACCAATCAGCATTTCTCGATCGAGGATATGCGCCTGAAGCCCTCGGACGACGCGGCAGCGGCCGCGAAATCTCTCATCGACAAAGGCATCCTACTGATCGTCGTCGACCTTCCTCCTGGAATGGTGCTCACGGCCGCGGATGCGGGCCGCGCTTCCGGTGCAACGCTCTTCGATGCGGGTTCAAGCGATGATTCGCTGCGCGAGGAGGATTGCCGCGCCAATGTCATCCACACCGCGCCGACCCGTTCGATGTTGGCCGACGCGCTCGCGCAATATCTTGCATGGAAGCGCTGGCAGCGTTGGCTCCTCGTCACCGGCTCACACCCGCAAGATGCGCTTTACGCCGACGCGCTGAAACGTGCCGCCAAGCGCTTCGGCTCGACGATCGTCGAGGAGCGCATTTTCAAGGACACGGGAGGCGCAAGGCGCACCGACACCGGCATCGTCCAGACGCAGAGGCAGATGCCCGTCTTCACCCAAAACGCTCCGGCCTATGATGTGCTCGTCGCTGCCGACGAGAGCAATGTTTTCGCCGGATACCTTCCCTATCGCACCTGGGATGCACGCCCGGTGGCGGGCTCGGCCGGGCTCGTGCCGACGAGCTGGGATCCCGCGCATGACAGCTGGGGCGCCGTGCAAATGCAGAACCGTTTCATCAAGCTTGCGCACCGGCGCATGAAAGCAATCGACATGCAGGCCTGGACCGCGGTGCGCATGATCGGCGAAGGCGCGACGCGCACGCAATCCGCCGACCCGGCAAAAATCGTTGCGTATATCAAGAGCCCCAGCTTCGAGATCGCGGCCTTCAAGGGGCAAAAGCTCACGCTGCGTGATTGGAATCTGCAATTGCGTCAGCCCATCCTCCTGAGTGACGGGCGCACGGTCGTCTCGGTATCGCCTCAGGAAGGCTATCTGCATCAGACCTCGGAACTTGACACGCTCGGTTACGATCGCCCGGAGACGAAATGCAAGCTCAATTGATCCGGCGGGGACGCATTCGCCGATGGCCTCCCCTCTGGCTTTCCTTGGCGCTGACCGTCGGCGCGACCTCATCGGCCTTCGCCTATACGGCCTACGTCACGAATGAGCGCGACAATACGGTGAGCGTCGTCGATCTCGACAAGATGCAAACCGTGAAGACCATTCAGGTCGGTCAGCGTCCACGCGGCATCGTGATCAGCCCTGACGGCAAATTCCTTTACATCTGTGCCGGTGATGACGACATCGTGCAGATCGTCGATACCAAATCGCAACAGGTGGTCGGTGATTTGCCGTCGGGTCCCGATCCCGAGCTCTTGGCACTCAATAAAACGGGCGACCTCCTCTACCTCTCGAACGAAAACGACGCCCTCGTAACCATCATCGACGTGAAGGAGCGCAAGGCACTGGCGCAAATCCCGGTCGGCGTCGAGCCCGAAGGCATGGGTGTCAGCCCCGATGGGAAGATCGTCGTCAACACGTCCGAGACGACGAACATGGCGCATTTCATCGACACGGATAAGCGCGATGTCGTCGCGAACGTGCTCGTCGATGCGCGGCCGCGCTACGCGGAATGGAAGAGCGACGGCTCCGAGGTCTGGGTCTCGGCGGAGGTCGGCGGCACCGTGAGCGTCATCGATCCCGTGAAGCATGTCGTGACGAAAAAGATCACCTTCTCGGTGCCGGGGCTGCGTTCGGAGGCGATTCAGCCGGTCGGCATCCGCTTCACCAAGGACGGGAAGCTCGCTTTCGTGGCGCTCGGCCCCGCCAATCGCGTGGCGGTCGTCAATGCACAGACCCATGAGGTCGAGAAATACCTCCTCGTCGGACAGCGCGTCTGGCAACTCGCCTTCACGCCCGATCAGAAATATCTGATCTCGACGAACGGCGTGTCCAACGATATCTCCGTCATCGATGTCGCGGACCTCAAGGTGATCAAAAGCATCCAGGTCGGAAGCTTTCCCTGGGGCGTCGCGATCTCGCCGGAATAGTGCATGAGAAAGCTGCATGTGGGCACTCCAACTCCGAAAGCCGGCGGCGACCTTCGGGCTCGCCTGGACGATTGCCTTTTGCGTGATCGGTGAACCGAGCGAGGCCGCGACGAGGCGCGATCCCGATTGGCCATGCCAGCAGATCAAGGTGCCGACGATTTCGGCTGCAGCCATATGGTCGGGCCCGCCGCTCGAAGGTCGTCCGTCCTGGAGTGCGGATCAGGAGGTGGCCGACCTTGTCGAGCGGCTTGCGGCACGCCGCACCTCGATCGAGGACGCGCAGAAGCTGATCGATGAGTTCAGCGACAAGGCGGGCTCGCAGAAGCGCGCGCGTCTTCTCCTCCTTTTTGCGGGCGTCTTCGAAGAACTCAACAAGCAAAGAGATGAAGTGATCGGCGGTCTTGCGCGCGTGGCGCATCGGCAAGCGGCGTCCGCCGATCAGATCCGCGACGAAAACCATGATTTTCTCGAGCTGAGGAGCAAGGCGGACAGCGACCCGAACAAGCTCAAGGAGCTTGGCGACAAGCTCGATTGGGACACCCGCATCTTCGAGGATCGCAACCGATCGATCACCTATGCGTGCGAGGTTCCGGTCCTGATCGAGCAGCGCCTCTTTGCCATCGCGAGGATGATCGAGCCGAAGGTGGAGTGAAGAAGTGAAGAAGTGAAGAAGTGAGTGAAAGGCGATTGGTAGAGGTACCTCTTCACGTGCTTGCGTCTTCACTCGCTTGGTCTTGGCTGAGGGTCGCGTTCTTCGAGAGGATGACCTTCCGCCTCCCAGCCTGTAGTTCCGTCCGGGTACCAGATCACGCTCGTGTAGCCGAGTGAGAGCGCGCGCTTCGCTGCGTTCCACGATTGCCAGCAATCGGCAAGGCAGTAGAAGACGAGCGCCGTGGATGTGTCGCCATGCGTGGCTCGACGAAGTCCATCGGCGAAATAAGCCTGCATCGAAGGATGGAGTTCCCCGTAGCCCGTGTCCGGAAGCCAAACGCTTCCCGGGATGTCCTCGCGCAGCTTGTCGCGCCAAATCACTTGCGCCGGCAAGCCGCGCGGTCGTGGCGCTTGCGGCAGCACGTCGATGAAAATCGCCGCGCTCTTCGTCCAGAGCGCGAAGACCTGAGGCGTAGTCAAGACGCGCGCGCCATTGAGCGTCGCCGGCACGGGTGATCTGTAGTCGGAAAGACGGTAGCCCTCGGGCTCGATCGGCGGGTCGGCGGATAAAGCGCGCGATCCGAAGCTCGCAAAAATGATCAGAGCCGAAAGGCCGGTGCAGGCGCTGGTGCGCAGAGCCTCAGAAAGAAGCGTCATTCCTTGATCTGGTTGTCCTTCTCATCGAGCAACGGCACGCCGTAGGACAAGAGGAGATGATCGATATCTTTCTGGTTGGCGCTGATCAGCGAGTTGAGCTCGCGTTTCCAATCCTGATCGGTGCGTCGCACACCCATGACGATGCGATAAGTCATCGGCGGCCCGCTTTTCTCCTTTGTGAGGAGAACGAGGGAAATGGGAGATTTCGCCTGCTTGGCGTAGTAGCCGGCAATTGGCCCCCACAATACACCCGCATCGATCACGCCGGCATCGAGGTCGTGAACCATTGCCTCGGCCGATGAATCGTAGCGCGTGTCAATGACGAGCGGATACGGCTTGGCGC
This sequence comes from Hyphomicrobiales bacterium, assembly GCA_019247795.1. Taxonomy (GTDB): domain Bacteria; phylum Pseudomonadota; class Alphaproteobacteria; order Rhizobiales; family Beijerinckiaceae; genus GAS188. The sequence continues at coordinate 68,904 of JAFBAK010000245.1, forward strand.
GAGCCATGAGCCCGGCCGCCGCCATGTTGTCGGAAGGCGGGGTCCCCGCAACCACGCCGATGCGCTTGTCCTTCAGGCGTGGATCTTCCAGATCCTCTATGCCGTCGAGACCCGTTCCGGGCTTGAATATCAGCGCATAGGCGGAGCGATAATAGGGGTTGGTCGGCTGGACGAGATCGTCGCCGAGCGGATACCCCATCACCACGTCGCACCGGCGCTGCATGAGGGTCATGCGCACGAAGCCCGTCGCCTGCGGATACCATTCATAGGCGAGATCCTTGCCGAGCTTGCGGGCGAAAAGCTCCGCGAGCTTGTTCTCGAAGCCTTCACCCGCCTGAGTCGAGAAGGGCATGTTGCGCGGGTCGGCACAGACGCGAAGCGTCTTCGGGTCGACAAGCTCGAGCGAGGACTGTGATTGCGGGGGCTGTGCCTGCGAGGATTGAGACGGCAATGGCTGCGGCTGCGGAGGCTGCGCCTCAGTCGTCTGCGCTTCACTGCGCCCGACAGCGCAGGCCAAAATCAGGACGAGAAGCTGGAGGCAAGCGCGGCAGCCGGGCAGCATCATTTCGCACCCATGCAGCTGTCCTCGGCCTTGGAATAGGCTTGCGTCTTCGCCTCCTTCTTCTCGGGACGCACGCGATCGAGCGCCCCGTCCGAACGCGCACGCAGATAAACGAAGATGTCGTCGAGGTAGCACATGACGTTCGGGTTATTGCCGAAAGCGGGCATCACGTTGTTCTGAGACGTGGTCACATTGACGCGGCCTCCCGCTATCGTGCTTGCGAAATCGGCATAGCTCAGCTTTTGCAACGAATCCTTCAACGCGGGCGCGTAGCTCGAGCCGTCCCCGTTGGGCCCATGACAGACGTGGCAATCGGAGTGATAACGGCGATAGCCCGAGTAAGTGTACCAGTCCCAGGTGCCGTCCTCCGAGACGTGGAAGGTCGGGTTTCCCTGCGCATCGACATATTTGCCGTTCTCGTCCTTGGAGACGGATTTGGGATCGCCGGAACCATCCGCAAGGACAGCGCTCGCCAAGGTCGCGAGCGACAAAACTGAAGCGGCAAGACACGCAAAGATCCTGAACGAACGAGGGCATGCGCTATGAGGCACGGTCTGATCCTTCATCGAGCGAGCGACACCACGCCAAAATCGTAAAGGCGCCGATGGTTCCCGAGCCGAGAGAGTGAGAGGCGAAACAAAACCGGCGCGCCACGATGAGCGGCGCGCCGGTCCTTAAGCGAAAGTCGAACGCAGTCCCTTATTGCGGGAGCGCGAACACCGTGAGCTGGCCGCCAAGCGCGGTGTATTGCTTGAGGCCCGCATAGCCGCCAACCGCGCCGAGACCCGCAGTCGGATCGGTAAGTCCGGCGGCGAGCCCGATGCCGGCCCAGCCACCGACGCCCGAGAGAACGGCGACGTATTGCTTGTTGCCGTGCTCATAGGTCATCACGTTGCCGATGATGCCTGAGGGGGTCTTGAACTTGTAGAGTTCCTTGCCGGTGTGGGCGTCCACCGCCTTCAGGTAGCCTTCGAGCGTCCCATAGAAGACGACGCCGCCGGCCGTCGCGAGCGCTCCCGACCAAACCGAGAACTGCTCCTTGTCCGACCAGGCGATCTTCCCGGTCTTCCCGTCCCAGGCGATAAAGTTGCCCATATTCGTCTGGCCCGGAGGCGGATACATGGAGAGGGTCGCGCCCACGTAAGGCTGGCCCGCCGTGTAGCTCACCTTGAACGGCTCGTAATCCATGCAGACGTGGTTGGTCGGCACGTAGAACATGCCGGTCTCAGGCGAGTACGCCGCGGGTTGCTCGTCCTTGGAACCGAGCGCTGCCGGACACACGCCCTTGGTGTTCGCGTCCGGACCATTTTGGTCGGTGGAGTATTTCGATACGACGATCGGCCGCCCATAGGTCTTGGAGTTCTTGTCCATATCGACCTTGGTGGCCCAGTTCACATCCGGATCGTATTTCTCGGCCACCAGGAGCTCGCCGGTCGTACGGTCGAGCGTGTAGCCGAAGCCGTTGCGGTCGAAGTGAACGAGCGTCTTGCGGTTCTGTCCGCCGATATTCTGGTCGGCGAGGATCATCTCGTTGACGCCGTCATAGTCCCATTCGTCATGGGGCGTCATCTGATAGACCCATTTCGCGACGCCGGTATCAACGTCACGCGCCCAAATGGTCATCGACCATTTGTTGTCGCCGGGCCGCTGCTTCGGATTCCAGGTCGAGGGGTTGCCCGACCCGTAGTACATCAGGTTCAGCTGCGGATCATAGGAGAACCATCCCCACGTGTCGCCGCCACCGATCTTCCATTGATCGCCTTCCCAAGTCTTGAGGCTCGAATCGGCGCCAATCGGTTTACCAAGCTCGGTCGTCTTTTCGGGATCGACCTTGATGTCCGAATCAGGGCCTTCCGAATAGGCGCGCCATGCCAGCTTGCCGTCACTGAGGTTATAGGCGCTGACCCAGCCGCGAACACCGAACTCGCCGCCGGACACGCCGATGAACACCTTGTCCTTGAATACGAAGGGCGCATCCGTGCCCGTCTCGCCCTTGCTCGGGTCGCCATCCTTCACCGACCAGACGACCTTTCCGCTCTTCGCGTCGAGCGCGACGAGGGTAGTGTCGGCTTGGTGCAGGAAGATCTTGCCATCCGCATAGGCGAGACCGCGATTGACCGTGTCGCAGCACATCACCGGAATGACATTCGGGTCCTGCTTCGGCTCATAGGACCACAGGATCTTGCCATCGTTGTTGATGTCGAGAGCATAGACCGTGTTGGGGAACGGCGCATGCAGATACATGACATCGCCGATCACGAGAGGCGAACCTTCATGCCCGCGCAGCACGCCCGTCGAGAACGTCCACGCGACCTGAAGCTTGCCGACATTCTCCTTGTTGATTTGCTTCAACGAGGAGTACCGATGATTGGCATAATCGCCCGTCGGCATCACCCAGTCCTTCGGATTCTGGGCCAGTTTCGTCAAATCGTCATCCGCGACGGCGGACGACGTGATCATCGCGGGCGTCGCGATGATCGCGCAGGCCCCTAGAAGGCCTGAGAGCCAATAGTTTCGCATGTGCTTCCTCCCGCTTCCGAGGCTCGAGCTTCCTCGCGCCGCGACGGACAAATCACTTGCCGCCGTCGGCGACAGCCACAGTTGGGAAATTTTTTTCTCCGGCAGCGTGTCACGACCTCAGCGAGGCATAACGGGGCAAGGCTGTCCGCCTCGCCAAGTCTTCGAGAACGAGAGCTCTCCCTAACACAATCGTCCTTGAAGCCGGAGACAAGGTCAGGCTATGCCGGTTCTAAAAGCGGTGCAACATTTTTGTTTCGGCGAAATCCACATTCATCGCGAAGTTCGGCCAATGGCGCGACAGCCCTGCCATGCATGTATCGCGCGGCAATTCCCAAGTGACTCCCAAGTGACGCGCCGCGATCAAATCGCCGTCATGCCCGTCTTGAATCGCTCGATAGGCAGAGTTTTTGCGGGATTGCTCACGATCGGATCAGTGCTCGGGCTTGCCTCGCTGGCGCTCGGCCAAGGGCGCGATGCGCCTCTCGAGGTGCAACAAGTCGCGCCCGGGATCTATGTTCATCACGCAATCGTGTCCTTGATGACGCGCGAGAACGAAGGCGCCATCGCCAATGTAGGCTTCATCATCGGACAAGCTTCCGTCGCGGTCATCGATACGGGCGGCAGCGTCGCGGAAGGTCGACGTCTGCTGGCCGCCGTGAGGGCCGTCACGGAAAAGCCGATCCGCTACGTCATCAACACACATGATCATCCCGATCACGTGTTCGGCAACGCGGCCTTTGTCGCCGCCGGAACGGAATTTGTCGGCCACGTGGCGTTGCCCGCGGCGATGGCGGCGCGCATGGAGTTTTATCGCTCGGCCTTTCGCCGGGCGATGGGTGATGAGCTCATTGACGAAGTGAAATCCGTTCCGCCGACGCTCCTCGTCGAAAAGGAGATGGTGCTCGATCTCGGCGCGCGGCGCCTCGTCTTGCGAGCCTGGCCGGCCGCGCACACGGACACCGATCTCACCGTGTTCGACGAAGCGACGGCGACGCTTTTCGCAGGCGACCTTCTCTTCGTCGAGCACGTGCCCGTGCTCGACGGCCGCCTCAAGGGGTGGCTCGGTCTCATGGACGAGCTTGCTGCAATCGCCGCGAAGCGTGCCGTTCCGGGCCATGGGCCTCCATCGGTCGACTGGCCGGATGCGCTGTCACCGGAGCGGCACTATCTCGAGCGGCTCGCCGAGGACGTCCGCGCCGAGATCGCGAAGGGCACGCCGCTTGCCGCCGCCGCGAAGGCCGCCGGGAACTCCGAGGCCGAACGATGGAAGCTTTTCGACGAATACAATGCGCGAAACGCCACCGCCGCGTATCAAGAGCTCGAATGGGAGTAGGCGCGCGGGGCTATTGCGGCTCGCGATCAAAACGTCGCCTTCACCCCCAGTTGCACGCTGAGCGGCGGCCCCAGCGTGAATGACCGCGGATTTGTCAGGTTGAGAAATGGGACCGCGATGGTGCTCGCGAGAATGCCGAACGTCTTGTAGCGCGTGTCGAAAATATTGCCGGCGAGAGCATAGACCTGCGCGTTCGGGGTCACCTGATAAGAAGCGTGAAGATTGGCCACGGCATACCCCGGCACCTTGCCGAGAAGGTTGGCTTGATCGCCGCTCAGGAATTGGCCGCTTGCCGCGACTACGTCACCACCCACAGTGAGCTTGTCGGTAAGGCGGTAATCCACGCCGATATTGAGCTTGTTGCGCGGCAAGGTCGGGATGCGGTCGCCCGGCCGCACGAAGATGTCCCCATTGGCATCGGCGAATGGGTTGTTGGGCGAGGCGAGCGTGATGTGGCTCCGGAAAGTCGCATCGAGAAAGCTGTAGCGCGCGTAAGCCGACCATTTGTCATCGGTGTATTTCAGCGCGAGCTCGACACCTTGCCGCCGCGTGCGTCCGACGTTCTGGAAGAAGCCGAAGCCGGTAATTTCGCTCGGCACGCTCAAGATGTCGTGATTGTTCGTGGCGCGAAAGAAGCCGGCGCTCCAATCGAAGCGGCCCGGCAATTGCGGCATCGCGAATTTTCCCCGAAGCCCACCTTCGAAGGTTTGCGAAACGACCTGCCGCAGATGCGGATCGGAAACCAGGAAGTTGTCGATAATGCAGGGGTGGTTCGGATCGGCGCAGCCGAGCTCGAGCGGCGTCGGGGCGCGGTTCGCTTCCGAATAGCCGCCATAAAGCGTGATATCGGGCGTCAGCTTGTAGGTGGCACCGATTAGCGGATTGAGGTGCGAGTAGTCGTTGTTGCCGTTCAGTGCGGTGCCGAGGCGATCGACGAGAGAAATGTTCGCGACGTTGTAGCGGGCGCCGGCCGTGACGGTCAGGCGATCCGTGACGTCGAAGGCATCGAGGGCGTAGAGGCCGTAATAGGTATTGGTCGCCCTGAGGCTCGCAGGCGCATCATCTCCGGCCGGCTCGTCGATTATCGTGCCGAACCCTGCAACGGTAAGGTCCGGTTGGATGACGCCGAGCTCGCTCGAGGCAAGGAAGCTCGTGACCGCATGATCGACGCTCGCGCCCACCATCAAGCGGTTGTTGAAGCCGCCGATGTCGTGAGTGCTCGTCCCCTGCAAAGACGCGCCTTCGCCGAACGACGAGGTGTGCGTGCGGTCGATTTCTCCGGCGACCCCGCCATTCAGCGTGTCGGGAACGAGGTTGCCGCTGCTGTCGGTGAGGAGCGTCTGCGGATCGCCGAAACACAAAAGCCCGGGATTGGTGGTCGGATCGCAGGACTGAGCTTGGGACGGGTTGCCGTCATTGTGCTGCATGCGGAAAGATCGGACATAGGCATTGCCCTCGACCTTCAGCGTGTCGGTGACATCGACCTTGCCGTTGAGGTTCGCCATCCAGGCATCGTCATGCGTATTCTGGGGGCCGGTAAAAACCGACGCTTTGCGGATCGCGAGGAGCTCGGCGGGGGTCGGGCCGAGATTGCCGAGATGCGAGGAGCCCTGGCTGATGCTCAGGTGAACCTCGGCCGCTTCCGCCTTGTACCCGAGATCGGAGTAGAAGCGGCGAAGCTGCGAGCGTGAATAGTCCCGCCAGCCCGCATCGTTGATGCCCTCGCCCGCGACATAAAGAGAGAAATTGCCGACCTGCTTGCCGAATTGGAACGATGCGAGCCGGCGTCCGTAGCTGCCGATCTGCACATTCGCTTCGCCACCCTGATAGGTGAAGCCATTCTTCATCGTGAGGACGACGGCGCCGCCGAGCGCATTGAGGCCGAAGGCCGGATTGTTCGACACGATCTGCGTCTGATCGATGGCGTTCGTCGGGATGAGATCCCAATTCACGATGTCGCCGAAGGCTTCGTTGATTCGAACCCCATTCTGGTACACGGCAAGACCTTGGGGCGTGCCGCTCACGGGGGAGGCATCAAAGCCCCGATAGTTCACGTCAGGCTGATACTCATTCCCCGTGACGCTGTTCACCGTCACGCTCGAAAGCCTTTGGTCGAGCGCTTTGGCGATCGTCGAGCCGTTCGTTTCGGCGATGTCGCCGGCCGAAACGGAGCGCACCGCGGCCGGCACCTTGTCCGACGCGACGCCCGCGCCCGTCGGCGCCGTTGCCACGACTTCGATCTCGGGCAGCGCGACCGCACCCCCGGACGGAGCGTTCGTCGCGTTTTGCGCATAGCTGATGCAAGGAAACAGCGTCGTCAGGACGACGCCGGCCAAAAGCCGCCTCATCGATGTTCTCCAACGCGATCTTCTCCCTCCTTGCCCGGGGAGCCGATCCGATAGTCGCTACTCCAATGACATTCGAGCTACTGCTCGGGTCCATTCCAGATTTGCCGCGTCAATCCAAGCTCATTCAGACACATGCCGGCGGAACCTATTCGGGGAGGTAGGCTCCGGCTACGGGAAAAATTCCCGAAATGCGCCCGCATCCGCCGGTGTGAGATTGATTGTTGCCGGGTGATCGCCTCAGCGCTTTGCCTTGCCGGCGCTTGCGCCTATGTTCGGCGGCATTTCGTTTGCCCGTCGCAAAGAGGTGTTGGCGTTGTCCTTGCGACTTCAACTCATCATGCTGACCACGCTCGTCCTCTTGGTCAGCCTTTTGCTTGGCGGCTTGCTCACCTATGGCTATGCGCGAGGCAAGGTGCGGGCCGAGATGCACGCGGCCATGGCTGTCGGGCAGCGCATGGCGAGCAGCGCGATCGCCGACGCCGGCCTCACGCCCGATCCGGACAAAGAGCTCCGACAGCTCGTTGCCGATTTCGACGGGGACCGTCACTTGCGCGTCCTCTGGCTGGACGGGGCCGGTCAGACCGTGATCAGCTCCAAACTCGCGCCTCCTCCCAAGTCGGTCCCGAACTGGCTCTATCGTCTCCTCGCCGGAGGGCCTGATGTAATTGACCTGCGTATGCCGCCCCCACTGCAAGGCAAGGGAATAATCAAGCTTGCGACCGATCCGCACAACGAGATCGGAGAAGTTTGGGGCGATGTCCGCCTCATCCTTGCAATTCTCGGGATTTTCTGCGCCCTCGCCATATCGCTGACCTTCATCGCGATCGGCTATGCGTTCCGGCCCCTGCAGCGGCTATCGACCGCGTTTACGAGAGTCGGCGCGGGGGACTACTCCCAGCATGTCACCGAAAACGGGCCGCTGGAATTGTCGCGCCTATGCCGAGGCTTCAACCGCATGCTGGATCGCCTGTCCGCCATGGAAGCGCGGAACCTGAAACTTCAGGAGCAATTGGCTGCGGTTCAGGATGAAGAGCGGGCGGATCTCGCGCGCGACCTGCACGACGAGGTCGGACCCTTTCTCTTCGCGGTGGGTGTGGACGCCACGATGATCAAACGCTTCGCGGAAAACGGCACGCGCGCCGAGATCATGGCCCGCTCGGACGCGATCCGAGAAGCAACCGAGCACATGCAGAAGCATATCCGGGCGATGCTCGGGCGATTGCGCGCCGGCGTTCTTCTCGATGTCGGGTTGAATCAAGCCATCGAGAACCTGGTGCTGTTCTGGCGAGCGCGGCGGCCGGAACTGACCTTCGATACTCGTTTGCCGAAAGAAGCCATCCACCATCCGATCGACGAGGTGATCTATCGCACCATTCAGGAGAGCCTCAGCAATGCCGTACGGCATGGCCGGCCACACTGGGTCGAGATTCGGGTGGAGCACGATGTCGACTTCGTGCGAGTCACCGTTCAAGACGACGGGGCGGGTTTCGAGCCATCGCGGCAGAAGACCGGCTACGGACTGGCCGGCATGGAGGAAAGGATCAACGCGCTCGGCGGCAAGGTCGCAATTCGCTCTCGCGAAAAAGGCGGCGTCATCGTCTCTGCGCAGCTTCCCCAGAAAGCCGCGCCCGAGGACGCGGAACCTGAGATCCTGTCCCCGGCACTCGCCTCATGAAGATCCTTCTCGTCGACGATCATGCGGTCGTGCGCGAAGGGGTCCGCCGCCTCGTTTCGAGCACCATGGACGCCGTCATCTTCGAGTCCGCCTCCGGGCGGGAGGCGTTGCCCCTTTTCCGGAAAGAACGGCCCGATCTGATCATCCTCGACCTCAACCTCGAAGGGATCAGCGGGCTCGAGCTCATCAGGCGGTTCCTTCTCGAGAACGATGCGGCATCGATCCTCGTGTTCAGCATGCATACGGAGCCGATCTACGCCGCGCGCGCGTTGAACATGGGCGCGCGCGGCTACGTCAGCAAAAGTGCGCCAGCCGGTGAATTGCTCACCGCCATTCGGCGCATCTTGGACGGCATGCGGTTCGTCGAACGCGAGATCGAGGCCGAGCTCGCGACGGCGCAATCCTCTGACGAGGACCCTTTGCAGCGTCTGACCAACCGCGAAGTTGAGATCATGCGATTGCTCGGCGAAGGCAAGAGCCTTACCGGCGTGGCGGAAGGACTGGGCATTTCATATAAGACCGCAGCGAACTCGTGCAGCCGGATCAAAGAAAAGCTGATGTGTCGCCGGACCGGGGACCTCATCCGCTTGGCGGGCGCCATGAGGCGGCCGTGAGCGCGGAGTCTTCGTCTTGCCTGAAACAAACTTGCCTGAAACAACCCGGCCTTCGATCGCGATCATGAACGAGGCTGAACTCAATGCCGCGGAGCGTGAGGCGCAAGACGCCGCACCCGGGCCCTGGGCCGATATGGGTTCCTCGTCGGCGCTGACCGCGACCCCGGCGCTGTCCTCGGCACACGCGGCGAGCACGCCCGCGTTGACCGACGAGGCACCGGAGCTCGGCGCTGCCGCGCCTTCCGGGTATCCGCGTCCGTTCCCCTCGCGGCGAAGCGCAGGTGGTGTTTTGGCCGCGGCGGTCTCTCTCGTGTCGCATGGTGTCGTCATCGCAGCCCTTCTTCTTTACGCACCCTGGGACGAGGGAGGCCTGCAGGACGAAGATGAGATTTCGGTCGAGCTCGTCGACGCCTTGCCGCAACCTGCTCCGTCACCAGAACCGACGACGAGCACGAACGAGGCACAACCCACACCTCCTGACGTCAGCCCGCCGCAGACCCAGGCCGCCGTCACGCCGCCCGCACAGGATGAGCCACCACCCGAGACCGACGCGAGCCCACCCCCACCGCAGGCCGCTCCACCTCCGGTCGAGGACGAGGCGCCGCCTCCGCTGCCGTCGTCGCCACCGGTCCAGCCCCTGCCGCCGGCCGTCGTCGAGAGCGAGGCGCCTCCTCCTCCACCACCGCCGCCGGTCGAGACGCCGCCGCCCGTTCCAGCGACCGCGCCCGTGCGAACGGCGCCACCGGAAGTGGAGCCTGCCCAGCGCGAACGCGCGGAGCGCCTCGAACGAGCAAGGCGCGAAGAGGCAGAGCGCATCGCCCGCGAGCGCGCGACGCGTGCCGCCGAGAATGCGAAGCGGCAAGAAGCGCAACGCCAAGAAGCGCAACGGCAACAGATTGAGCGGGAAGCCGCGCAACGCGAGGCGCAGCGACAGGCAGCAGCCAAGGCCGCCGAAGCGTCTGCCGCAAACGCGGCTGCGGCTTCCTCTTATCGCGGCCTAGTGATTGGGCATCTTGCGAGCTTCAAACGCTATCCGCCCGCAGCGCGCGCTCGGGGGGCGCAAGGAAACCCGATGGTCTCCTTCTCGATCGACAGCACAGGACGTGTCGTCAGCGTTTCCTTGACGCGCGCGAGCGGCGATCCTGACATCGACGCGGAGATCGTCGCGATGGTGCATCGGGCCTCGCCCTTTCCCATTCCTCCACCGGGTGCACCGCACGCCTTCTCGGCGGGAGTGAATTTCAAACTCCAGTGACACGAAATCTGCGGGCAGCAGTTAAGAGGAAACGGCGACGCGCCGATTTCCTGTTGCTGCGCCTTTCTCTTAAGGAGAGCCATGGCTTCCGGATCACCCACTTCGCGACGGCCGCTCGTCGTCGCCTCGCTCATGCTCGCGACCTTCATGGGAGCGATCGAGGCCACCATCGTCGCGACCGCGATGCCCCGCATCGTCGGCGAGCTCGGCGGTTTTGCGTATTACAGCTGGGTGTTCGCAGCATTCCTTCTGGCGCAGACCACAACCACGGTCATCTACGGCAAGCTTGCCGACATCTTCGGCCGCAAGCCTAGCTTGATTCTCGGCATCTTGCTTTTCCTTGTCGGCTCGCTTTTGTGCGGCCTCGCGTGGTCGATGACGTCACTCATCGTGTTTCGGCTGTTGCAAGGGCTTGGTGCAGGGGCCATCCAGCCGATCACCTCGACCGTTGTCGGTGACCTCTACAAGCTTGAGGAGCGTGGCAAGGCGCAGGGATTCATCTCGAGCGTTTGGGCAAGCTCCGCAATCATCGGTCCTCTCGCCGGCGGCATCATCGTCGACAATCTCTCCTGGGCTTGGATCTTCTGGGTCAACATTCCGATCGGCTTCATCGCGATCACGGGACTTGCGCTTTTCCTGAAGGAAACCGTGGAGCACAAGACGAGGCGCATCGACTATCTCGGCGCCGTGCTGTTCGCGATCGCCATCGTCTCGCTGCTCATGCTCCTGACGTTGACGACGCCCAGTCTCCTATCGCTTCTTGGCCTTGCGGTCGCACTCGTCGTGAGCACATTCCTCTTCCTGCGTCACGAAACACGCGCAATCGAGCCGATGATCTCGCTCAAGCTCTGGAGCCGGCGCCTCATCGCGACCTGCAACGTCGCGACGCTGCTTGCCGGAATGGCGCTGATCGGCCTCACCACCGTCCTGCCGCTTTACGTGCAGGGCGTGATCGGCCGTTCTCCGATCGTTGCGGGCTTCACCTTGACCGCACTCGTCGTCGGTTGGCCTCTGGCAGTAAGCCTTTCGGGCCGATTTTTCCGCCGCTTCGGCATCCGCAACACCTTGCGCGCCGGAGGCCTCGTGTTTCCCATCGGCGCTGCCTTTCTCTTGCTGCTCACGCCGCAAAGCCCACCTGCCCTTGCCGCTGTCGGCTCCTTCATCATGGGCTTCGGCATGGGACTCTTGAGCATCACCTCGATCGTCCTCATTCAAGACAGCGTCGAATGGTCGATGCGCGGCAGCGCGACGGCCTCGAACATATTCGCGCGCAGCCTTGGCAACACCCTGGGCGCAACCGTGCTCGGAGCCATTCTGAACCTGGGGATCGCGCGCTTTGCCACTGGCTCGCTCGCAGATCGCGTGCACGACGTGCTCGAGCGACCATCAGGCTTGTCGGACGCGGCCGGCGATCCGCTCGTGCAGGAGGTCCTCGCTCGCTCGCTGCACCTCACCTATTGGGGTGTGCTGATCCTCGCCCTCCTTGCCTTCGCCATGACTTTCTTCATCCCCATCGAGCGACGCTCGCGCGAGCCGGCTACAAGCGGCTGAGCTCGGCGAGTGAGCATACCCATTCAAGAAAGTCTGCGCACAAGGGACGTAGCGTGCGGCGGGAACGCAGTCTTGATACCCCACGTGTCGTGGCCAAGGGCTCGACACCAAGCATATTTTGGAACTCATTCCCAGTCGAGCGCGTATGCAACCGGTCTCACCAAAGCAATCAACCAAAACAAAAAGTGTCCCGATGAAGATCGCGCAAATTGCCCCCCTCATGGAAAGCGTTCCTCCCAAGCTTTACGGCGGTACGGAACGTGTCGTTTCTTATCTTTGCGAGGAATTCGTCCGACAAGGACATGACGTCACGCTCTTCGCGAGCGGAGATTCCATCACGAAGGCCAAACTCGTGCCTTGTGGCCACATGGCGATCAGGCTCAATCCGCGTGTGCGGGACTATGTGCCTCATTACATGATCATGCTCGAGGAAGTGCGACGGCGGGCCTCTTCTTTCGACATCCTCCATTTTCATATCGATGCTTTCCAATTGCCGCTCTTCAGCCATGTCGCGGAGCGCACCATATCGACCTTGCATGGTCGACAAGACTTGCCTGATCTTGCACCTCTCTATCGTGCGTTCCCCCACATGAACTTCGTGTCGATCTCGAATGCGCAGCGCGAGCCGATCCCCGATGGGAATTTCGCCGCCACGGTTTATCACGGCTTGCCCCCCGATCTTCACGTCCCGAACTACGATCCGCGCGGCGGCTACGTCGCTTTCCTCGGCCGCATTTCGCCCGAGAAAGGCCCGGATCGCGCGATCGCGATCGCGCGTTCGCTCGGACTGCCGCTCAAGATCGCGGCCAAGATTGACAAGGTGGACGAAGCTTATTTCCGCGAGGTGGTCGCTCCCTTGCTCAATCAGCCGGGTGTGGAATTCGTCGGCGAGATCGACGAACGCGGCAAGACGCAATTTCTTGGGAATGCGCGCGCTTTGCTCTTCCCCATCGACTGGCCAGAGCCCTTCGGCCTTGTTATGATCGAGGCGATGGCGTGCGGCACGCCTGTGCTGGGCTTCCGCCACGGCTCGGTCTCCGAGATCATCGATGACCATGTCACCGGTCGCATCGTCTCGGGCGTGGAAGAGGCGAGCTGGGCGCTTCGCGACGTGATTGCGCTCGATCGCCGCGGAGTGCGGCGACGGTTCGAGGAACGATTCTCGGTGACCCGCATGGCTGATGACTATCTGACGGTCTATAACTCGCTTCTCGCGAAGATTCCGAGCTACGCGACCATGAACGAGGGCTCGCAAGGCGCGAACGTCATCCCACTGCAACGCAAGAGCGCCAGCGAGCGCCATGCGGGCTGAGGCGCCGCGTTCTCAAACCGAAGGCGCCCTTCCCGCCACCGATGCCCTGGCGGAAGCCCCATTCTATATTCCGTCGACAAGCCCCTCGGCGCGTCCGCGGCGAACACTGAAGCACGCCGACACCTTTGCCGTCTTCGACAGCCATGGCGACATGGGCGCCTCGGCAGGGGGACCGGACGGGCTGTTCAACCACGACACGCGCTTCCTCTCGCGTCTCGAGCTTCTTATCGGGGGCACGCAACCCCTGCTTCTCGGCTCAAGCATACGCGACGACAATGTCACGCTCTCGGTCGATCTCACCAATGCGGATATCTTCGAAGGCGGCCACATCGTGCTTCAGCGCGATACGATCCACGTGGTCCGCACGGTTTATCTTTGGCGTGGTGTCGCCTACCAGAGGATCGCCGTCTCGAATCACGGCGACGACAGGGTCTCCTTCAATCTGACGCTGCTCTTCGGCAATGATTTCGCCGACATCTTCGAGGTTCGCGGCCAGCTTCGCCCCAAGCGCGGCCATGCGCATGACGAGTTGCGTGGGGAGGCCGGCGTATCGCTCATCTACCGCGGATTGGACGGCGCGACCCGGCGTTCCGAGCTTACCTTCGAGCCGGCACCCACCCGCCGCTCCACGAGCACGGCAACTTACGAGCTCAGCCTCGAAGCGGGCGAGTCTTGCTCGTTGTTCTTCACGGTGGAATGCCACGGCGCCCAATCGCCGAATCGGGAGGGCTTCTTCAGGGGATTGAGGGAAGCCAACCGCGAGCGAAGAAGGGGAGCGGCCACCACCATCGAGACCTCCAACGAGGTTTTGAACGAGGCGCTGCGGCGCTCCATGGCCGATCTGCACATGCTGACGACCCGCACGGTGGAGGGTCCCTACCCTTATGCCGGCACGCCCTGGTTTTCGACCACGTTCGGACGAGACGGCATTATCACGGCGCTGCAAATGCTTTGGTTCGATCCATCCGTCGCCAAGGGCGTGTTGCTGCGTCTTGCCGATTACCAGGCGACCACGACCGACGATAGCTCCGATGCGCAACCCGGCAAGATCTTGCATGAGATGCGCGGAGGCGAAATGGCTGCGCTGAAGGAGGTCCCCTTCGGCCTTTATTACGGCTCGGTGGATTCGACGCCGCTCTTCGTCATCCTCGCGGGGCTTTACACGGACAGGACGGGTGATCTCGCCACGTTGCGGCAGCTATGGCCGGCCATCAAGCGCGCCTTGCATTGGATGGACACCGCCGGTGATCCGGACGGCGACGGTTTCCTCGAATATGGCAAGAAGGGAATTCACAGCCTGAAAACGGGCCTTCAGCATCAAGGCTGGAAGGACTCCTTCGATGCTGTCTTTCATGCCGATGGGCGGCTGGCGCAAGGACCGATCGCGCTCGCTGAAGTGCAGGGTTACGCCTATGCGGCAAGGCGGGCGGCAGCTTCATGCGCCCATCGTCTCGGCGAGAGTGACCTCGCCCAGGAGCTCGAGCGCTCGGCGGAAAGGCTCGCCGATCGCTTTGACGCGTGTTTCTGGTCCGAGGATCTCGAGCTCTACGTGCTCGGCCTCGATGGCGATAAGACACCCCTGCAGGTGCGTGCCTCGAATGCCGGCCAGCTTTTATGGACCGGGATCGCGCGGCCAGAGCGGGCCCGAAAGGTCGGTGAGGCGATGGTGTCGCCGGCTTTTTTCTCCGGATGGGGCGTGCGTACGGTGGCGAAGGGCGAGGCGCGCTACAATCCGATGTCCTATCATAACGGCTCCATTTGGCCGCACGACAATTCCCTCATCGCATGGGGTCTCGCCCGCTATGGTTTGATGGGCCAGGCGCAGCGCGTTTTCGAAGCGAATTTCGCCGCCGCGAGCTACATGGATTTACGCCGTCTGCCGGAACTCTTCTGCGGATTTCGACGACGGCGAGGCGCGGGGCCGACGCTCTACCCGGTCGCCTGCACACCTCAAGCCTGGGCAAGCGGCGCGCTGTTTCTCATGATTCAGGCTTCGCTCGGCCTCGAATTCGATCCGGCCGCGAAGGAAATCCGCTTCCGCAATCCGACCTTGCCCGCCTTCGTCGATCAGATCGTGCTGCGGAGGGCGGGATTCGTGGGCGCTGAGGTCGATGTCGCGCTTCGGCGCATCGCCGGGCACGTCTCCTTGCGAGTGCTGCGCAATTCGGGTCAAGCCAAGGTGACGATGATCCTTGCCGACCGCCCGGCGTAATTCGCTTCGGATCCGGTTTTCGATCCCTTTCCGTTACGGAGCATTTCACGAGCACAAAAAAGGCGCTCCAAGCAGGTCCACCGAGGAGAGCCGGAGCGCCAGTGCTTTCGCCAATCCGTCTGGAGGGGCTAGGACTGGCCCATCTCAACCAAGCGCGGGATGAATCGTTCCGGGTGATGACGGCTGAAGCCTCAGGCAGGTACATGTTCCTTCGCCGCCGAGGCGCTTTTCTCCGCCAGCGTCTGCGTTAGACGCAAAGCGGTGTTGACGAGCGCGACGTGGCTGAAAGCCTGCGGGAAATTGCCGAGCATGCAAGCCGCTCGTGGATCATATTCCTCCGCCAGAAGACCGACATCGTTGCAAAGCCCGATCAGGCGCTCAAAAAGCACTTTGGCCTCGTCGAGCCGTCCGAGAAGCAGAAGATTATCCGCATACCAGAAGCTGCATGGAAGAAAGGCCCCCTCGCCCGGCGGCAAGCCGTCCTGCGTCTCTTGTGTGCGATAGCGAAGCACCAGACCGTCGGCCATGAGTTGCCGCTCGATCGCCGCCAACGTACCGCGCACGCGTTCATCCTGCGCCGGCAGAAAGCCGACTACAGGGATGCGCAGCAGACTCGCATCGAGTGTCTTTGACCCATAGGCTTGCACGAAACTGCCGAGTTCCTTGTCAAAACCTTTGTCGCACACCTGCGCGTGGATCTCATCGCGTATCTTTCGCCATTGATCGAAAGGAGCTTTGCGATCACGGGCCTCGCCGCGCTTGATGGTGCGGTCGAAGGCGAGCCAGGCCATCACCTTCGAATGCACGAAGTGCTGACGAGGGCCACGCACTTCCCAGATTCCCTCGTCCGGCTCTTTCCAAATCTGGGCGAGGTGATCCATCAAGGTGAGCGTGTGTTCCCACCCTCCTTCGATCATCGGAAGATCGCGCAATTTTGCCTGATACATCGCGTCCGCGACTTCGCCGAAAACATCGAGCTGCAATTGATCGGAGGCCGCATTGCCGATCCGAACCGGACGGGATTTCGCAAAACCCGGCAGCCATTCGAGCTCGATCTCCGGAATGAGGCGTTCCCCGCCGATCCCATAGAGGATCTGGGTCTGCTCCGGGTTTCCGGCGACGGCGCGCCCTAGCCAGTTGCGCCAGGCGAGCGCTTCATCGATGTAACCTGCGTCCATGAGCGCGACGAGGCAAAAGGCGGAATCGCGAAGCCAACAAAAGCGGTAATCCCAATTGCGAACCCCGCCGAGCTTCTCCGGAAGAGAGGTGGTGGGTGCCGCGACGATGCCGCCGGTCGGAAGATGGGTCAGAGCCTTGAGCGTCGCGAGCGAGCGTCGCACGATCCGAGACGCCGGACCATCGTAGCGACACTTCTCCGCCCAGCCGGTCCAGAAGCGCTCCGTGTCCCCGAGCGCGATTCTCGGATCGACCGGTGTGGGATCGATTTCATGGGAACTCCCCCAGGCAAGCGCGAACGCGATGCATTCACCCTCCTTCACCGAAAAATCGGCAACCGTGCGCTGATCCTCGCCATGCGTTTCGACATCGCTACGCAGGATCAAGGTGTTCGGGCCCGCGACGGCGCGAATGTCGTGCCAGCCGGTCCGTGTGACCCACGGGACTGTGCGCCCGTATTCGAAACGGATGGCGAGCTCCATGCGCATCTCGACCACCCCGCTCATCCCCTGAACGAGGCGCACCACTTGCGGCGACTTCGTCCCGGTCGGCATGAAATCGATGACGCGCGCCGTTCCCTTCGCCGTTTTGTGGTCCGTCTCCAAGATGACGCTGTCGTCACGATAGGCGCGGACAATTTCCACTCGCTGATCGTGAGTTGCGATCCGCCAATACCCATGCTCTTCCTCGCCCAGCAACTTCGCGAAACAGGCCGGAGAATCGAAGCGTGGCAGGCATAGCCATTCGATTGCGCCATTGCGTGCCACGAGAGCGGCAGTCCGGCAATCGCCGATCATCGCGTAGTCTTCGATCCGATTGGTCATCGCTTGCACCTTTGGCTCGTTCTCCAGGCTGGGCCTCGAAATCAAAATCGAGAGTTGCGAGATCTCTTCCTATCCGGAGCCTTTATCCGACAAGTGCAGCAATCGAGAAAACGGGCGAACTCGTGCTGCTGCGGAACTCGGTCACAATCCAACGCTGCTTGGTAACATCTTCTTGAAAGTTTTGCAGTTTTCTTCATCTGAGTTTTTCGGACAGGAACCCCTCCAGCTGCAGAAGCGTTTTTCTTGCGCAAGTCTGGTCGGGCGCGACCCGACGACACTCGGATGAATGAGAGGGACCGGAAATGTGCGGGTTTTGGAACGGACGCCTCCAGATTTTGGCCGCAATGGTCGCCGCCTCGCTCGCCTGGGCTTTCTGGGGTTTGGGCGCGCGTGCGGAAGACGCGCCTTTGCCGCCGAATACCGTGCCTTGCGACGCATTCACCAAGAAGAGCGATGGCACATGGTTCGCGACGCGCCCAGTGACCTTCGACATCGGCAACGCGAAGAACCTCAATCTTGACGGGGGCGCCATCACCCCGAAGTCGCAAACGCTCGGTGGGGTCGACCTCTACGTGCTGCTGGATGCGAAGTGCGGCAAGACACCCGCCTGAAGAAGCGAAAGACATCCGCGTTATTGCTGCCGCGAACGACGGGGCGCCTCCTTGTGGAATTGCGAGCGAAGTTCCCCTTTTGCGGCTTCGAGCGTCTTCTTCTGTGAAGCCGTAAGATTTTTGCCGGCGCGGTTGATGTAGAACGTCAGCATCGACATGGCCGATCGATAGGGATCGGCTTTCCTTCGTTTGCTGGCACGCGCCGAGCGCTTCAGTGACGCCGCGATCTTCTTCGGATCGCCGGATTTGAACACATCCCTCTCGAGGTCGAGCGCATCACTGTGCGCCGTAACCTCGCCTGACCATTTGCGCTTTTCCTTGGCCATCGCACATCTCCGAGCCGCGGACGATGTCTTCCCAATGCAATCGCCTCGTTGCTCGTTCCGCGGAAGGCGATCGCGCGAAGGCAAGCAAGGGAAACTGCTTTGGTGTGACGGCTCGGGAACGCCTAGCCGGCTTATTCGATTTATGTCTGCAATGCCGCAGACCCTCACCACCGCCGATATTGCACTGCGATTGGTGCTCACCGTCGCCGCAAGCTTCCTGATCGGCTTCAACAGAAGCGCGCATGAGCACCCGGCCGGGTTGCGCACCACCTTGCTCGTCTGCGTCGCGGCGTCGGTCGCGATGATTCAGACCAACATTCTTCTCATTTCAACGCAGAATCAGGAAGGCCACACGATCACCATGGATCTGATGCGGCTCCCGCTCGGCATCCTGACGGGGGTCGGCTTCATCGGGGGCGGAGCCATCCTGAGGCGCGACGGTCTCGTCCAAGGCGTGACGACGGCCGCCACCCTATGGCTCGTCACCGTCATCGGCTTGTGCTTCGGAGGCGGGCAATACGGCCTTGGCATCGCGGCGACCCTCATCGGCTTTGTCACTCTTTGGGCGCTGAAATGGGCCGAGCCTCTCCTCCTGCGTTCGCGCCATGGAACGCTCGTCGTCGAGACGAGCCCGGAGGGACCGGACGAAGCCGCCATCGAAGCTCTGGTGCAAGCGGCGGGCTTCGCCATCGATGTGCGGGGAATTTCGAAAGAGGTCGAATTGCGCAAGACCAAATGCAAGCTGCGCCTGCACTATCTCTTGTCGCGTGAGCGCGACAAGCCGCGCGAGCTTCTCGAGGAATTATCGCATCTTCCAGGCGTCGCTTGCGTCGAATGGGACGACACGATCCTTCCTTGAGGCTTCAGCCCGCGTGGGCGGGCTTCCGGGCCAGATCGACGCGCCGCAAAAGGAACGCCACGGGAACGAGAAGCGCAGCCAGGGCCGCAAGCGCGGCAAAGACGTCGATATACGAGAGGTATGCTGCCTGGTTCATGAGGGTCTGGCCGACCCAGGCGATGGCTCGAGATTGCGCGTCGGGGCCTGTCGCGCCATGTGCCGCGAAGTAGTCGCTCGCCTGGTGCAGCGTGTCGCGATAGGCGATGGATGATGAAGAGACATGCTCGGCCAATCGAGCCTGATGGAATTGCTCGCGGCGTGCCAGGATAGTTTGGGCCATCGAGACGCCGATGCTGCCGCCAAGGTTCCGCGCCACGTTGATCAGGGCAGAAGCCTGGCTCGATTTTTCCGGCGGGAGCCCGACATAGGAATAGCTGGTGATCGTCAGGAACAAGATCGGGATCGCCATCATCTGAAAGACCCGCGCAAGCGCGAACCAGGCGAAGTTGACGTCCGGTGTGAGCGAGGTGAAATGGTACATCGCGATCGCGATCGTCACCATGGCACCAGCCATCATATATCGCGGCTGGACGAAGCCGCTGATGCGCCCGGCGATCATCATGGTCACAAGCGCCGCGAAACCGCCCGGCATGAGCGCAAGCCCGGCGAGCGTCGCCGTGTAACCGAAATTCTCTTGCAGAAGTTGCGGCATGAATTGTGTCGAGCTGAACAGGATCACCCCGACGCTCAGCATCACGAACCAGGACGTGCCGAATTGCCGGTGCGCGATGAGCCGGATATCGACGATCGGCTCCTTGCGCGTGAGCTCCCAAGGAACGAAGAGGAGGAAAGCGAGGCCCGAAACGGCGGCAACGCAGATGATGAAGGTCGAATTGAACCAATCGTCCTCCTGCCCCTTGTCGAGGACGATCTCGAGGCAGCCGAGCCAAAGCGCGACGAGAACGAAGCCGATCCAATCGATTTTGAGTCCGCCCCGCAGATGCTCTTGGCGTTCGCGCCGCATGGTTTCGGGCTCGTCGACGAAGAGGTAGACGAGAAACAACGAAAGGATTCCCATCGGCACATTGATGAAGAAGATCCAGTGCCATGAGATGTTGTCGGTGATCGCGCCACCGATCGTCGGCCCGAGCGCGGGCGCGACGATCACGGTCACGCCGTAGAGCGCAAAAGCCTGAGCGCGCTTCGAGGGTGGAAACGTATCGGCGAGCATCGACTGCTCGTTCGGCGCGAGACCGCCGCCCCCCGCGCCTTGGAAAACACGGGCGGTGATGAGCGAAGCGAGATTGGGCGCGAGGCCGCAAGCGAGCGAGCTCGCGGTGAAGAGCGCAACGGAGAGCATGTAAAAGCGCTTGCGGCCGATGACGCCGGCGAGCCAGCCACTCACCGGAAGAATGATGGCGTTGGAGACGAGATAGCTGGTGATGATCCAGGTGCTCTCGTCGATGCTCGCCGAGAGCGCGCCCGCGATATGGCGAAGCGCCACATTGGCGATCGACGTGTCGAGCACCTCCATGAACGTCGCAATCGACAGGATGGCCGCGATGAGCCAAGGATTTCGCGAGCCGGCGGCGGAACGATCTCGTGTCCAGCCGGCGTCGGGATCATTCTGGCTCATCTCACCTTGACCGACGGCACCACCGACATGCCAGGGCCGAGCTCTAGTCCCGGCAGCTTGTCGAAAACGATCTTCACCGGGATACGCTGCACGACCTTCACATAGTTGCCGGTGGCGTTCTCCGCCGGCAGCAGGCTGAAGGCGGTTCCGCTTCCGGCCTGGATGCTGTCCACATGACCCGGAAAGCTATGGCCGTAGGCATCGACCTCGATCCGCGTCTTCTGCCCGGGGCGCATGAGGGCGAGCTGCGTTTCCTTGTAGTTCGCCGTTACCCAGACCTCGAGCGGCACCAGCATCATCAAGGTCTGGCCGGGAACCGCATAAGCTCCGGTGGCCGCCGTCAGCCTGGTCACCCGACCGGCGACCGAGGCAGTGAGCGTGGTCCGCGAAAAATTGGCATTCGCCTGTTCGAGCTGCGCCTGAGCTTGCTTGAGCTGCCCTTCACTGCTTCGCCGTTGCGCGTGCAGCACGTTGACCTGCTTTTCAGCCTCACCATGCGCGGCTTGCGCCGCGTCGAAAGCGGCCTGTTTTTGCCGCAGATCGCTCGCGGCTTGCTGCGCCTGTTGCACCGTGCCGGCGCCCTTCGTCACGAGGTCCTGGTAGCGCGTATTTTCCTGCTTGGAGAAGGCGAGCGCGGCTTCCGCTTGCGCGGCTTGCTTCGCAGTCTCCTCAATGCGCGCTTGTTGCTGCTCGATTTGCGCGTCGCTGTTGGCGATCGAAGCTTGCGCTGTCGCGACCTGGGCGTCCGCCTGGTCCACCGCCGCGCGATAGTCCCGATCATCGATGCGCGCGAGAACCGCGCCCGGCTGGACGAGCTGATTGTCGGTGACCGGAACCGAGACGAGCGCGCCGGCAACTTGCGAGCTCACTGCAACCGGATGAGCATCGATGAAGGCGTCGTCCGTGGTCTCGTAATGTCGCGCCTGGAGCCACCAGACCAGAGCTCCAACGAGGCCGGCGATCAGGAGAAGCGCGACGAGGGTTGCCGCGAGTTTGTGCCTGCGGATGAGGCTTTGGAGACCCGCTGATTCCTCGCCCTTCTCCTTCTGCGCAGCTTGGTCGCCGGGAGGGCGCCGATTGCGATCCTTATTCTCCACGACCCTCCCGCCTTCGTCCTCATCCTTTCTCGGGCGATCCATGAAGGCCTTCGCGATGGGCGAAGGAGGGACTCGCGCGTCCTGTCGCTCGGCAAGATTGCCGCTTGCACCCTCCGACGCAGTTTCCGAATCCATCAAAGTTTCGTGCTCCAGCGAGAACTTCGAATATAATTTCGCTCCGCTAAAAAATCCTGAAATCACAACGAGTTAATGTGCCAGCCGGTCTGGCGGCTTTCCCTTGAAAGCGAACCCGTCCAGCGCATCATTGGTTCCCTGACGCTCACCCGCACCACCTGATGCGCGCGCGAGCCAGCAACATCGTCATGTGCAAGAACATGAAGCCCGCGCTTTCGCCACATTGGGCGTGCAACCCTTCCTTAATTGTATTTTGCTGATTCGAGGTCAGCGCGGAGCTTCATCTCATGGCTAATTTCCAGTCGAATACCGGCAATGACGGCGCGAATACCATCGCCGCACTTGGCCTTCGTTGGGCGGCATTGCGAGGAATGCTGGGTTCTCCTCTCATCAACGCCGAAGACCAAAAGCCGCTACGTGACGAATTGCTTCAGGAGCTTCAGTCGATCGGGCAGGCGATGTCGGAGATCTCGGCGCGAAACGGAGTCGAGCTATGTGCCAAAATCGACGTCGTCAGCGAAGAGCTGAAGAAAATCTCAGGCGATGACGAGGATCCGGCCCAAAATCTCCTCGCGAGCATTCGCAAGGACGTTTTGGCATTGACTCCTCGCGCCGTCGCGGAGAGATCGAGCGTTCAGTTGGTTCGCGGCATGTCGCCTCATCGCAGCGGGGATTCGCCCGCGATGTCGGAGGCGGCCCGAGGAGGCGAGGCGGCGAAGGGTTCCTGAGCCCGGGGGCGCCACCGCTGCGGCTCGGACCGGAACGCGACATTGAATAGGCGTGAGGCAAATGATGGTCTTTCGGTGTGATACGAGCCGCGGCGCAACGAGTGCTCTTGTCGTCGTGCTATTTCTGGCGTTGACGGCTTGCGTCGCGCCCCGATCCTTCTCCGGTCCGGGGCCTGGCCCCGGTCCTGCCGTCGATCTGAAAGCTCGTTCGGAGGCGGCGCAGGCCGCCTGTCGCGCCCAGCCCCTCGTGAGCTATGTGGCGCGCGCCAAATGCCTGAACGACGCCGCGATGATCGCCGCTCCCCTCAACGAGAATCCGGATCTTTTCCGTCGGGCCTTGAATGCTCGCATCGAGATCGCAACGCGCGTCGACAAGAAAGAGATCACGCCGGAAGACGGCGCAAATCAATATGCGGATATCGAGGCCCGTCTCGCGGAGGAAGGCAAAGCGCGCCTCGCCAATGGCGAATAGGCGCAAGTTCAGGGCTTCGCGCGGGACACCTCCTCCGGCTCCTCGTCCAATCGAACGATGATGCCCTCGAGCTCCCGCTTCGGCGCTTGGTAGCGGTTCATGACCTGCGGATCGTGGCCCGGAATGATGTGCGCCGGCGAGGAGGCGAGCTCGCGCAAGCGACGGTAGCCTTCGAGCACGTCGCCGACATGAAAGACGATCGGGAACACCCGCCCCTCTTCCATGTTCGCGTAGTAATGGCTCGCATCCGACGCGAGCACCATCCATCCGCGTCGCGTCCACACACGCACGACTTGAAGGCCGGCAGAATGCCCCCCGATCGGATGCAGGGTGAGGCCCGGCGCGAGCTCCGCCGGCGCATCGTGGAAGAGGACGCGTCCGCGATAGACCTCACGCACGAGGCCGACCACGTTCTCGACATCGAAGGCGCCGTTCATCGCAGGGTGGCACATGTGACGTCCGGTGGCATAAGCCATCTCCTGGTCCTGAAGGTGGAAGGTCGCGCGCGGGAAGCGGTTGAAGTTCCCGATATGGTCGTAGTGCATATGGGTGATGATCACGTCCTTGATCTCGCCGGCATCGAGCCCAAGATGCTTCAGGCTCTCGGCCGGGCAACGGAGGAATTTTCGACCTCTGCGGGCGGCCGTCTCGGCATCGAAGCCGGTATCGACGATGAAGCTCTGCCGCTTGCCGAGGACGACCCAGACGAAATAGTCCATCCCGATCGGCCCGGCATGCGGATCGCCGCCGATGAAGACCTCGTCTCCCCGGCGATCCACCGACGCATAGCGAATGGCGTAGATCTCGAAGGGCTCGAGCGGGCTCACGCCTCGCTCCCAAGCGCCTTGTGGACAAGCTCGCGATGTGCCGAGCCGTCACCGTCATCCTCCTCGAGCACCTTGATGACGGCGGTATGGTCCTGCGCGCCTCCTAGCTTGCCTTCCGCCTCGCTCCACAGCTGCGCGCACAGCCGCGTCATGGGCGAAGGCTGACCCGTCACGGCGGCAAGATCGGCGGCCACGCGCAAATCCTTCGCCATCAGACCCAGCGAGAATCCGGACGCGAAGCTTCGTGAAAGGATGTGCTGCTTGAACTTGTTTTCCGTGCTGTTGTTGCGCCCCGTCGAGGCGTTGAGGATGTCGACGATTCGCTCGGGCGCAAGGCCGAAACGCTGCCCGACGAGAAGGGCCTCCGACGCAATCCAGAGGCCACCGGCGGAAACGAGGTTGTTCAGCGCCTTCATGGCATGACCGGTGCCGAGAGCTCCCGTGAGGAAGACATGTTTCGCCATCGTCTCGAGAATGGGCCGCACCCGGGCGGTCGCGGCGTCATCGCCTCCGACCATGGTCGACAGCGAGCCATCACGCGCGCGCGGCACGCCGCCCGACACGGGAGCATCCACGAGATCGATGTTCTTGGCGCGGAGCGTCGCACCGAGCTCACGCGTCCCAACGGGATCGGACGAGCTCATGTCGAGGACGATGCTTCCGGGCGACAAACCTTCCGCAAGCCCGTTCCGCCCGAGCAGGACTTCGCGCACCACCTTTCCATCGGGAAGCATGGTGATGACGGCCTCGACGGCGCCGGCGAGTGCGGCGAGCGATGGCGCAGTCCTTCCGCCATGCACGGCCGCGAAATCCGTCGCGAGCGACGCGTCCTTGTCGGCCACGTGAAGCTCGTAACCGGCCGCTGCCAATCTCGCGACCATGGGACGACCCATGTTGCCGAGACCGACGAAGCCGATTTTCGCCGGCGAGACGAGAGCGGTCACGTCTTCACCGGTTCGAGCTGCGCAAACACCTCGCGCGCGCTGCGGAAGCTGTCGACGGCTGCCGGCACGCCGCAATAGATCGCCGTCTGCAAAAGCACCTCGGAGATCTCCGCCTTGCTCAGCCCGTTGTTGAGCGCGCCCTTGATGTGCAGCTTCAGCTCATGCGGACGGTTGAGCGCGGTGAGCATGGCGAGATTGATGATGCTGCGTGTCTTGCGGTCGAGGCCTGGCCGATCCCACACGGCGCCCCAGCAATATTCCGTCACCAGCTCCTGCAAGGGGCGCGAGAAATCATCCGCCGCCGCGATGGCGTTGTCGACATATTCGGCTCCCAGCACCTCGCGGCGGTTCTTGAGGCCTTTGTCAAAGGTTTGACTTCGCAAGACGTTCTCCTCTTCGTGAACAAAACTCAGACCATGGGCGCGAGCCGGGCCCGTACCCACAGGCGCGCCCGCGCGAGCGGGCTTTCTTTGTGGCGGACCACGGCGCGCGCTCGTGCGGCTCGCAACGAAGCCCGCAATTCGCGAAAATAACGCAGGGGCTCTTCCTCGATCGTGTGACGCGGCGTGCCGGGGTAATAGCGCTTCACCCATTCCGCCTTGCGCCGGATGGCCGCTTCCATCTCCGGCTTCGTCGGCAACAGCGCCGCACCCGTCTCGACCGCGACGATCCACGGCGCTTGGCGCTCATAGGCCTGATTCGCGGCCCCGTTCAGGTTGAGCAAACCCATGAAATAGAGGCCCGGCCAATCGGGATGCACCATGCGATTGTAGAGGTGAACCACATTGTCCCGCATCGACAGGATATCGGGGGAGAGAAAGGGAAAATCGATGAGATACCCGGTCGCCGCGATCAGGGTGTCGAACTCCTCGCGAGAGCCGTCGCTGAAGGTGATCACCTTCCCCTCGATGTGTTGGATGTCGTGCTTCACCTCGACGCGGCGGTAGGCGATGTGCTGCACGATGGTGGCGTTGCTGAGCGCATGAGAGCGGCCTTTGAGCGGCTTGAATCCCAGACGCTCCATGGACCCATGGAGCATGCGAATGAGCCCTCGCGTCACCCAGCGCCCCATCCACTCGGGGATCAGAGGGTGGGCCAAGAGCATCGTGACGTCCGTGAACGGTATGCCGAAGAAGAGCTTCGGCGCGATGCGCACGCCCGCACGCGCCACGATCACCGTTCTTGGCGTGACTGTCGCTAGATCGCTCGCGATATCGCAAGCGCTGTTCCCGACGCCGACGATGCAGACGCGCTTGCCGACGAAAGGCTCAGGCTCCTTGTAGTCATGCGAGTGCAGATAATGGCCGGCGAAGTTTGCGAGCCGCGCCACGTGAAGCGGTTTGCTCAGATGTCCGCTGCAGACTACGACCGCATCGAAAATGCCACCGTTGCCGTTGTCGGTGTCCACCTGCCATCGATGACGATCCGAAACCCTTCCCTCGGCTGGGCGCACGCTCGTGACCCTGGACTTGAAGCGGATCAGCGGACGAAGCCCGAAATTCTCGACGAAGCTCGTGAAATAGGCGTGCATGTCGCGATGGCTGGGAAAAGGCTGCATCGCCTCGGAAAATTTGAAGTCTCTAAAATTCGTGAGCTTCTTCGCCGTATTGATGTGGAGCGTCTTGTAGGCGGAGGACAGGCCATTGTCATTGTTGAAGCACCACAGCCCGCCGACTTGCGTGCCGATCTCATAGACCGTCACCTCGAAGCCGGCTTCCTTGAAATAACGGGCCGCGCACAGGCCTGAAGCTCCCGCCCCGATGATCGCCACGCGTCTCGATGGGCTTCGCACCGCGTCGCTTCTCAACTCATCCATGTTCGCTCAAGACCAAGGCTGCAAAGAAGCTTAGGATGAGGGAGGGCTGCTTCGCAAATCGTCCGCTTCCTCGTACCCATGCGCTGGTTTGGAACCCGGCAGGGATTGTCTTGCCGCTCACTCGAATTATTCTGCGCACCGAACCGATGATCAATGCCGCTCATCTCGGTCGCGGGAGGCGGGGTCGGGCAGCGAGAGCTGAGACGAGGAGAGGAAATGAGACGTTTGGCTGCGATGGCACTGTGTCTGATCCTGTGCGGATGCGGCACGAAAGACGACAAGGTGGTGGGACTCGACGTTCGCCAACTCTCACCGGCGGAGCAAGAGGCCTTGCGCCGCTCCTTGTCGCAATCGCTCAAGGAGCCCGACGCGGCGCAGTTCAAATGGATGCCGGTGCTCGTCGGCCCGAGTGGGAAAGCAACCAATTATTGCGGCCTCATCAACGGCAGGACCAACACGGGCGCTTTCTCGGGCTTTCGAAAATTCGCCGCCGTCATCGCGCAGAACTCGAGTGGCGCTTTCGATCACGGCGTGATCCAACATGTCGAAGGGGCGCCGGCCATGTTCGAGTCGTCGTCCGGCATTGGGGACCAATCATCTGCGGGAACGACGACGGAACTCTGCAAATCCTGGGGATATGTGGAATTCAATCAAGCGAAGTGAGGGAAAGCGAAGGGCGGCTTTTTGGGACGGCGTCTCGTGATTGTTGCCGCACGCAGGTTCGCCTCGTTCGTGCGGCGTGAAGCCTCCGCAAAGGGTGTTGAAGCACGCGCGCCCTGGCGCACCCGCCAGGCTGCACGATTCGCTCGCTGACGTTCTTGCTCGACTTCCAATACCTCGATTATTCTTGCCGCTGTTCGCGACGGCAAAGGTTCACTGCGTTTGACGCGGACGATCACATGGGCGGGAACGATCTCGAAAGGACAGGACATGGCGAGGAAGAGGGCGAGCGGGAGGACGAAAGCCAAGACGGGTTCGGGTTCGAGGTTGAGGTCGAAGTCCAAGACTTCCGCCAAGACGACCGCGGTGAAGGGGCGCCCCACGGCAGCCCGTAGCGCCAAGGCGCGCACGACCAGGGCGTCTGTAAAAAAGCCGCCGTCGTCGAGAGGCGCCGCGAAAGCGCGCAAGGGACTTCTCGAGCGCCTTTCTGAAGGGCCGGTGATCTGCGCCGAGGGTTATCTTTTCGAGTTCGAACGGCGCGGCTATCTGCAGGCCGGCGCCTTCGTGCCCGAAGTGGTGCTCGAGCATCCCGAGCTTGTCGAAAGCCTGCATCGCGATTTCGTGCATGCCGGCTCGGATGTGGTCGAAGCCTTCACCTATTATGCACATCGCGAGAAGCTGAGGATCGTCGGGCGCGAGAAGGATCTCGAACGCATCAATCGTCAGGCGCTGCGCATCGCCAAGAAGGTCGCGAAAGAGACGGGTGCGCTTCTCGCCGGCAATATCTGCAACACCAACATCTACGATCCGGGCGATCCGCAATCGCACAAGGCCGCTCAGCGCATGTTCGACGAGCAGATCGGCTGGGCTGTCGAGAACGGCGTCGATTTCATCATCGGTGAGACTTTCAGCTACACGGCCGAGGCGGAACTCGCCGCGAAATCCATCAAGAAGAGCGGGCTGCCTGCGGTCGTCACGCTCGCGGTTCACAAGGAGCCGGTCTCGCGCGAAAACCTCCCGCTCGGCGAAGCGGCGAAGCGCCTCGAGGCAGCGGGCGCCGATGTTGTCGGCTTCAATTGCATCCGCGGTCCCTGGACGATGCTGCCGCTGCTCGCCGACGTGCGCGCGGCCGTCAAATGCCACGTGGCCGCGCTTCCCGTGCCTTACCGCACGACGCAAGAGGAGCCGACATTTCAGTCGCTCAACGACGCGCACTGGCACGATTTTCCGGAGGGGCGACCTTTCCCGACCTCCCTCGATCCCTTCGTCTGCAATCGTCACGAGATCGGCGAGTTTGCCAAGAAGGCCTACGCGATCGGCGTGCACTATCTCGGTGTCTGTTGTGGAGCGGGACCGCACCATATTCGCGCCATGGCCGAGGCGCTCGGCCGGCAGCCTCCGGCCAGCCGCTACTCGCCCGACATGACGAAGCACGCCTTCTTCGGCAGCAACAAGCGCCTGAAGGCTCACAATATCGCCTACGCCGGCCGGCTTTGATCAAGGCAAGCTCGGCGCGGTCGAGCCGCCGCGCCAGCGAGCCTCAGGCGTTCTGCCTCAGCCGAGATAGGCCCGCTGCACCTTCTCGTCGTCGAGGAGATCCTTGCCGCGCCCGGTGAGCACGATACGCCCGCTCTCCATGACATAGGCGTAGTCCGCGATGCTGAGCGCCAGCAAGGCATTCTGCTCGACGAGCAGGATGGTGACGCCCTGCCCGTTGATGGTGCGGATCGTTTCGAAGACATTCTCCACCATTACCGGAGAAAGTCCCATGCTGGGCTCATCCATCAGCAGCACGCGGGGCCGCCCCATCAAGGCGCGCGCCGTCGCCACCATTTGCTGCTCCCCGCCTGAAAGTGTGCCTGCGACCTGTTTGTGGCGTTCGCGCAGCCTCGGAAAGAGGCTGAACATCCGCTCCTTGTCCTCGGCGACGGCTTGGCGGTCGCGGCGGCGGAATGCTCCCATCGCCAGATTTTCCTCGACGGTGAGGCGCGCGAAGATGCGCCGACCTTCCGGCACCTGCATCAAGCCGAGCGCGGCGATCTCGTGCGGCGCGACGCCGCCGAGGCTTTCCCCGTCGAGCCTGATCTCGCCGCCTCTCGGATGCAAGATGCCGCTGATCGCTCGCAGGGTGGTCGTCTTGCCGGCGCCGTTCGCCCCGACGAGGGTGACGATCTGCTTGGTGTCGACGGTGAATGATACGCCCTTCAGGGCTTCGATGTTGTCGTAAAAGACATGAATGGCATCGACTTCGAGAAGCGCCATGCTGGCTATCCTTCGGCCGGGGCGTCGAGCTGCCGGATGTGGTCGCTCGCATGGCGCAGGACGTCCGCCGGAACTCCCTTCGCACT
>JAFBAK010000361.1 GCA_019247795.1 Hyphomicrobiales bacterium
TTCTCTTCATCGGTCACTCCTACCCCTTTTTTCCGCCGGCAGCGACAATGCGCTCCAGGATCATCTCGGAAGACTCCGAGATGCTGAGAATATCATTTCTCCCGACAAACTCGATGACGGCTCCCTCGCTCTTCGCAGCTGGACGGATGATCGCGATGCTATCGGCGTTGACGATGACCATCGGACCATCCGGCGCGAGCGTCAGCTTCAACCAAGCCGCCATGATGCCCTCCGTGCCTCCTCGAAGACGAAGACAGCCCAAATCTCCCAACTGGCCGACAAGACCGATCCGGCCGCCTTATCATTCTTTCACCATTCCAGCTAGTTACTTGGTGCGCGCCGGGCTCGAACCCGAGACCTACTGATCGAAAGTCATTGCCCAGGAGATTTGAAGCAATTCTACGGCTGCACGCGTGACATCCAATCGATAGAAGATTCAAACTCATCCCATTTAGCGGAACGGATGCTGCCTACTCTTTTTTGTCGCGCTGAGACTTATCCGCTCATATGCGCGGACATAGTCCTCGGCCATGCGAGCGGACGTGAACCGGCTTTCGAAGGCCTGGCGAATTCGTTTACGATCCAGAGTCTCAATTCGACCTATTGCAGCACTCGCTTCGGCCTCCGTCTCTACAATAAAGCCGGTCACTCCCTCCTCGATAATCTCTGCGACGGACCCGCGTCTCCAGGCAATCACCGGAGTTCCACATGCCATTGCCTCTATCATCACAATTCCAAATGGCTCCGGCCAGTCGATAGGAAACAACAAGGCGGCGGCGCCCTGGAGCAATGTTGCTTTCCCCTGATCGTCAACTTCTCCGATGAACCGGATGGTGCTGTGATCGACCAGGGGTTCAATTTTTTCTTCAAAAAACTGATTTTCACCCCGCGGCACTTTAGCCGCGATGCGCAAGGGAAGACCGGATGCCTGCGCCAATCGGATCGCGACATCTGGACCCTTCTCCGGTGCAATACGCCCGAGAAATGCAAGGTATCCCTCTGATCGGTAAGATGGCCGCAACAGATCCGGTGGAAGGCCGTGATGGATTGTCCCGAGCCAATTCAGATCAGGGAGCGGCTGTCTCTGGCTTTCGGAGATCGAAACAAAAGGAGCGTTCGGAAATTCGCGCACCATTTGGTTCAGGTATTTGAGGTCGAGCCGTCCGTGCAGCGTCGTCACGTGTGGCACACCAAGGCGAGTGATGAGCGGCAAATGAACCCAATCCGTATGACAGTGAATGACATCAAAATCGGTGGCTTGCTTGGCAACGCTTTCCAGGAGAGCGCTGAGCACGGCCAAAGGATCCGGTCGGGGGCGGCTCAGGCGCGTGGCGCGAGGCCAGACTGGGACGAGCCTTGCTGATGTGCGGGAATTCCCAGCCGCAAACAATGTAACTTCGTGACCGAGCGCAACTAGCTCCTCTACAAGCCAGGAGATAATTCTCTCGGTGCCTCCATACTTTTGCGGTGGAACGCTTTCGGCTAGCGGAGCAACCTGGGCAATTCGCATGGGCGCAGTTAAGCTCCTCAGCTCCGCTTGGCGTGGGTACATATACGGACTTTGAGGAATACTGTTCCCGGCCCAGTCTGAATCGTGATGGGTCGGTTACCCAACTCCCCTGCGCCAGGGCCAGTCCGGCCCGTGTGACGGCTGCAAAGCCTTCGGACGAGGTGAATCAGCAGACGAGCGTTACCTCGCCCATCCTTCAGCTTGCTCTACGCGCATCTCGGTCATTTCGGAGCTTCACAACAACGGCGCGGGCTTACGATCCGGCTTGTAGTATTCGTCACGCATTCGGCAAGGCTCCGCTCCAGGCTACCGTTCTGAAGCGGCGAGGCTTGCGCCGCCAGGGCCGGGGAGACCGAACAGGTTCAAGAGCACGTCGGGCACCGCGGAACGGACGCGGGCCTTGCCTTCACGCCTTTACATCGTTGAGAAGGAACTACGCTCGCCTCGTTGAAGCGAAGGCGGACCTCGTCGCCTATTTCAAGCGCATTCAAAAGCGCTTCTGATCTCCATCTTCCTGCGGCCCTGTTGCTTGTGAGGCTCCTCCTTCGTCCTTCAATCCGATCAGCCTTGGGCCGCGCTTGGATCACCCTCCTGAAACTTTGTGCATTGGTCTTCGTAGCTTTTGGCACCTGAGAACAGCCAATGAAGGACAACCAGCATGTTTTCAAAGAATACCGTCCGCTTCGCCAGCGCCGCGCTTTCGATCGCCGCTGCTAGCTTCACGCTCTCTCCGACCCACAGCCTCGCCGAAAGAATTGTTACGGTCGGCGGCGCACCGATGTACCCTTCGAAAAACATCGTCGAGAACGCGGTTCATTCGAAAGACCACACCACCCTCGTCGCGGCCGTCAAGGCGGCCGGCCTGGTCGACACGCTCGAAGGACCCGGCCCCTTCACCGTCTTCGCCCCCACCAACGAGGCCTTCAAGAAACTGCCCCCGGGAACGGTCGAAACTCTCGTAAAGCCCGAGAACAAGCCGACGCTCACGAAAATCCTTACCTACCACGTCGTGCCCGGCAGGCTTTCTGCGCAAGAGCTCGCCGATATGGTCGACAAGGGCGGCGGCAAGACAATGTTGAGGACAGTCGAGGGCAATGACCTAACGGTGATGCGTAAGGGCGATCGCCACCTCACGCTTACCGACGACAAGGGCGATGTCGCGACGATCACCATAGCAGACGTGTTCCAGTCAAATGGTGTGATCCACGTGATCAATACGGTGATGCAGCCCTGATTGGGCGACTGGAGAAGATGAGCTCGGAAGCGTCCGGTGAGCGGATGCTTCCGAGCACGTTCAGCGTATCGAAGGCCCTGGCGATGCTTGCGAGGCTTAATGCTGATGTTTGCTCTTTGGCAGCGAAGCACGAGACATTCCCGCCTGGCGTTGCCTCGGATTCCCGCTAATCTTGGTTTCCGGAGAGAGGTGCGCTGGACGCAACGCATGACATCTTCGCACGAGATCGGCGAGCTCATGATGCGGGTCGCGCGCCAAGATAAGGAGGCGTTCGCGGAGCTTTATCGCGCGACCGCGGGCAAGCTGTTTGGCATTGCGCTTCGCATTTTGCGGCGACGCGATCTCGCCGAGGATATCCTCCAGGAGGTCTACGCAAAGATTTGGCAGCGGGCCGGTGAGTTCGATGCCGCGCGTGCCTCGGCGATCACCTGGATGGCCACGATCGTTCGAAATCGCGCGCTTGACGAGGTGCGGCGAAAGCCGGACCTCTCGATGGGGGACCTTCCCGAAGGCTTCGAGCCTGTTGCCGAGACCTCCGACCCTCTCGGTGCTCGCGAGCAAGGCGAGAACCTTGGCCGGCTCCTCGCCTGCCTCGAGAAGCTCGAACGATCCAAGCGGCAGATGGTGCTGCTTGCTTACTGTCATGGGTTGAGCCGTGAGGCGCTTGCCGCGCGCTATAACGCGCCCGTGCCCACCATCAAGACCTGGCTCCATCGCGCGCTTGCGCAGCTTCGGGTATGTCTCGCGCCATGAGCGACGCAGAGGAAATCGAAGCTCTTGCCGGCGAGTATGTGCTCGGCACTCTCAATGCCGCCGAGCGCGCCGCCGTCGCCGCCCGGAGATCGCGCGAGCCCGCCCTCGATGCAGCCATCCTCACTTGGGAGCGCCGCCTCGCCCCGCTCGATGGAGGAGCGCCGACGGTCGAGCCGCCGCATGGATTGTTCGAACGCATAATGGCCGAGATCGAGGGCCTTCCCGCACGAGAGGCAGGGGGGGCCGAGATCATCGAACTGTCGCGGCGCTTGCGGCGATGGCGAACCGCAGCCTTGGCGGGCGGAGCCGTCGCCGCCACGCTGGCCGTCGCGCTCCTTCGGGAGAACTTCCGAGACGAAGGGGTCCAACGGCCTGAAGCTTCGAATTACGTTGCCGTGCTGCAGAAAGATGCCGC
>JAFBAK010000411.1 GCA_019247795.1 Hyphomicrobiales bacterium
CGAATAGCTGTAAACGCCGGGCTGCGGTGATTGCACGAGGCCGGTGAGCTTCCCCTCGCACAAGCTGCCGCCCTTATGCGGACAGCGATCGAGCAGCGCAAAGAGCTCACCGCCGATGTTGAAGACGGCAATCGAGCGCCCCCCGACGGTCACGCGCTTGCGGGAGCCCGGCGGAAACTCGCGGGCGGGAGCCACGACGTGCTTCGACATTTATTTTTGCCCGTAGAGCGACAGCGCGTTCGTCAGGAAAAGCTTGTCGCGCTGCTCTTGCGTCACGCCGGCGGGAAGGCAGCGCGCCGGATCGTCGAAATCCCAATGGGGGTAATCCGACGAGTACAGGACGCGATCCCAGCCGATCCAATCGAAAACATCGAGGAGATGGCGCGGCCTCTCAGGCTCTTCTATTGGTTGCGTCGTCACCCAGATATGGTCGCGGATATATTCGGAAGGCAGTCGCTTCAAGGCCGGGTTCTCCGCCTTAAGCTTTTTCCAATGAGTATCGAGCCGCCAGGTCAATGAAGGCAGCCAGCCAAAGCCGCTTTCGATGAAGACCACGCGCAGCTTCGGAAAGCGCTCGAACACGCCCTCGAGCACGAGGCTCGTCACCTGGGATTGGCAAGTTTGTGCGTGTCCGGCCATCTCCTCGATGTAATAAGACGGCCATCCGCTGCTCGTGATCGGAAAGCCGCTATTGCCGAAAGCGTGCACGCCGACCGGAAGATCGGCCTGAGAGGCGGCCTCGTAAATCGGCCAATAGCACCTGTTGCCCAGCGGTTGTGCCGTGCGGCTGAGCAGGAAAACCTGAACGAAATTGGGGTCGTCCGCGAGCCTCTCGATCTCGGCGACCGCCGCGTCCCCGTGCTCATAGGCCGCAAGGATCGATGCCCTGAGCCTCGTATCCTTGCCGGTCCATTCGGCAACCTGCCAATCATTGACGGCCCGACACATGGCGACGCTTTGATCGGGATTCTGGTAATTTCCAGGATGCGGGTTGATCACCGTGAGAATGCCGAGCTCGACATTATTGGCGTCGAGGTGCTGGCGCCTCATCAAATCGAGACTGCTTCCGGGTCTGCCCCCCGGAGGCCAGGCGTCGCGCCTTGCGGCCTCGGGCTGGCCTTTGGGATAGGCCGGTCCTTGATAAATCGCTTGCCGGCGCCGTGCACCGAAGCTTTCGAGATGATCGCGCCAACGCTTCTCGAGGAAGGGGTAGAGATCCTTCACCGTGTTCGGGAGGGGATGAATATCGCAATCGGCAACGCGAAGCTTCGTGTCGTGAGAGCGCTCGGCGGTTGCCTTCGGCGGGGCATGGACGTTCATTGCACCTTCTCCATCATGCGTGGATAGGTCTCGCGAGGATTGTCGATCAATATCTTCCGCACCAGGGCGTCCGACAACCCATCTGGCAAGACATCCTCGCCGTCGAATTGCCAATGAGGATAATCGCTCGAAAAGAGAAGAAGCTTGTCGGAACCCATATGTTCGAGGAGGCGCTCCAAGGTCTCGCGCCGCGACGGCGCGTCGATGGGCTGCAATGTGAGCCTCACCTGATCGCGTACGATCTCAAAAGGCGGCCTGTCGACCCAAGGCACCTCCATCCGCAAGCCCCGCCAGAATTTGGATAAATGCCAGAGATGAGCGGGCAGCCAAGTGAAACCCGACTCGAGAAGCACGACGCGCAAATCTGGGTATTTCGAAAACACGCCCTCGCATATCAGGCTCGTGAGCTGCGTCTGGAAGGCTTGGGATTGGTTGACATAGTCCTCCGCGTAATAGGAGGTCCAGCCGACCGGTGTCATCGGGTAACGGAAGCTGCTGCCGGCATGAATGCCCACCGGCAAGCCGTGCCGGGCGGCAGCCGCGTAGATGGGCCAATATTGGCGTTTTCCCAAAGGCGCGTCCGCGGTGACCAGCATGAGCACTTGAACGAAGCGCTGATCCGATGCCCAAAACTCGATTTCGTCGACGGCGAGTTCGGGGCTCTGCACGGGGATGATGATCGAGGCGCGCAATCGGGGTTCCCGATCGAGCCATTCCCGCGCCATCCAATGGTTGAGCGCGCGCGCGATCCCGGCTGCCATATCTTCGCTGAAAAGCGCCTGGACGCCGTAGAGGCAGTTGCAAACCGCCAGGCTCGTTTCCCAAGGGTCAAGCGCCTGCGACCTCACATCGTCGAGCGTGCTCCCGGGCTTCCCTTGGACCGGTCGCCAATCCTCGCGTGCCGCAATCGGCGAGCCGGGCGGGTAGTTGACCGTCTCGAGCTCGTGAAACCCGGCTTGTTGCGCCATCTCGCGCCAATGATCGGACATATAGGGAAGGAGATTGGCGAGCCCGGGCAAGGCAGGGTGGATATCGCAATCGATTGCGCCGATCCGGGGAGGCTTCACGGCTTGCTCCTTTCAGCGCCGCGTTGGGCGCCGCATCGCGTTTGCGCGCCCTCCTCTCATATAGCACCGCGAGCGAGCTATCCACATCCCCAACGGAAGGAACAGCGATCGGCAAAGATCAGTCCCGCGAAGCGCAGCGTTCGTGTCATGCCAAAGGCAGGCGCGTCTCGATGATGCGCGCAAAGAGGCTTGCTCCCACGGGAAGGATCGCATCGTCCAGGATGAAGCCCGGATTGTGCACGGGCACGGAACCTTCATGACCGAGCCAGAAATACGCGCCAGGCACTGCGCGCAACATGTCGGCGAAATCCTCGCTCCCCATTTTGGGTTGAGGCGTCATCGAGACATTCTCGGCGCCGACGATCTCGTTTGCGACCTTGGCGACGGCACGAGATTGCTCTTCGTGATTCTCGAGCACGGCGAAGATGTCTCGAATATCGACATCGACCTCGACGCTGAACGAGGTCGCGACACCGGCCGCGATCGCCCGCATGCGCTCGCGCGTCAGCACACGCACCTCATCGGAGAAGGTACGCATCGTGCCCGCGAGCTTTGCTTCATCCGGGATAACGTTGTAGGCGGAGCCTGCATGGAATTGCGTGATCGAGACCACCGCCGCTTCGAGTGGATCGGCATTGCGGCTCACGATCGTCTGCAGGGCCTGGCCGAGAGTCATCGCCGCGACGATGGGATCCTTCGAGAAATTCGGCATTGCGCCGTGGCTCCCGTAACCCTTGATGGTGATGTCGAAGAAATCGGCTCCTGCCATCGCTGGTCCTGGCAGGATCGTCACCTTCCGAGGCTCGAGGTCGGGAGCGTTGTGAAGACCATAGACCTCATCGCATGGGAACTTCTGGAAAAGACCGTCCTTGAGCATGGCGCGCGCACCACCCAGCCCCTCTTCCGCGGGTTGAAAGATGAGGACGGCCTGGCCGTCGAAATTCCGCGTTTGCGCCAGGTACCGCGCCGCGCCGAGAAGGATCGTCGTGTGCCCATCGTGCCCGCAACCGTGGAAACGGTTCGGAATGGTCGAGCGCCAGGGGAGATTGGTGTTCTCCTGCATCGGCAAGGCGTCCATGTCGGCGCGAAGCCCGATGCGCTTGCCATTGTCCTTTTTGCCTTTCACCACGCCGACGAGGCCCGTTCCTCCGATCCCGCGATGCACTTCGACGCCCCAACCTTTGAGCTTCTCGGCGACGAGATCAGACGTCCGCTTTTCCTCGAAGCCGATTTCCGGATGTGCGTGAATGTCGCGACGGATGGCAGTCAGCTCGTCGGCGAAACGGTCGATCAGGTCGATATTGGGCATGGTGATGTTCCGGGATAGAAGGCAAATCGGAGCGCGATGCCTTGACGGCGCAGCAGCGCTGCTTCAATGCGGCGATTGCCGCAAAGCGAGGGTGTCGCGATGACTGGCGTATGGAAAGACGAGCGTCAAGGCCGAGGCACTCGCAACGTTAATTCCGTGCGTTGCAGAAGGATCAATTCGCGCTGACTTTCGCGCATATTTTTTTCATCGCACTTGCAAGAAGGCACCCCATGTCACTCCGGCTTCTCGTTGTTGAAGGCAATGAGCGCGCCGCGCGCGAAGCGCATCAGGCAGCGTTCGGAAAGACGCCCTCGCGATCATATGCAGACATTCTGGTGTCCATCGCACCCGATGCCGTTTGCGATATTTGCCTGCCCGCCGATCCGGGAGCCAATCTGCCGACCGGCGCCGGGCTCGCGGATTATGACGGCATCGCAATCACCGGGTCCGCGCTCAGCATTTATGACGGGGGCGAGGCCGTAGAACGCCAGCTCGAGCTCGTTCGCGCCGTCTACGCCTCGAGGACGGCGTTCTTCGGCTCTTGCTGGGGCTTGCAGCTTGCCGCCGCGGCGAGTGGCGGAACCGTGGTCAAGAACCCGTTCGGGCGGGAGATCGGCATCGCGCGAAATATCGCCCCGACCGAGGCCGGCGCAAGGCACCCGCTGCTTTCGGGCCGCCCCAT
>JAFBAK010000076.1 GCA_019247795.1 Hyphomicrobiales bacterium
GACGGGGTATCTGCCGGGCGACATCCTGGTGAAGCTCGACCGGGCCACGATGGCGGCGAGCCTCGAAGGCCGATGCCCATTTCTCGATCACCGGGTCATCGAATTTGCCTGGAAGCTGCCGACTTCCGTGAAGGTGCGCAACGGCGAAGGCAAATGGCTCTTGCGGCAGGTGTTGCGCCGCTACTTGCCCGAGGCGCTTTTCGAGCGGCCCAAGCAGGGCTTCAACGTGCCGATCGGTGCGTGGCTCTGCGGACCCTTGCGCGATTGGGCGCAAGACCTCCTGGGTCGGGCAAGCATCCAGCGGACGGGGTTCTTCGACTGCGGTCGCGTGGAGGCTTGTTGGCAGGAGCATCTGAGCGGGCGCCGGGACCGGGCAAGCGAGCTCTGGGCCGTGCTCATGGTGCAGGCGTGGCTCGACGGTCTTGGAAACTCGCCGCTACCTTTGCGTGCGACCGAGCAGGACTTGCCGGCTTGCGGATCGACGGCCGGCTCGATGAAGGAATTTCGCGCTTATGGCTGATTGCTTATTGCATTATCCTTGCATTGTGGGGGATTGAACCATGAAATTCGCTCCAGAAAGCTTCGACCCTGCGGAAGAGCCCGATTTCTCCGTGCCGTCATCGCGGCCGAGGGATGCCGAAGCGGCCGCCGCGCAACGGGCGAGCGCGCCCGTGCAAGTATCCGATCCGCCTTTCCGTCAGCTCACGGGCATTTTGTATCGGCGCATCGGCCTCGTCGTGGGTGTCGCGGTCTTGGGAACCTGCCTTGCCGGCGCCGTCGGCCTCCTGATTCCGCCCAAATACACCGCCAAGGCGCAGATCGTCGTCGACCCCCAGGGCGGCCAGGGGAATGGGCAGAGCGCTTCGGCCCCTCTCGCCGACGAGCCGGCGATCGACACGCAAGTGACGATGCTCACCGCGCACGACAATCTGCAGCGCGTCGTCGACAGCCTGGCGAAAAACCCCGAATCGCTTGCCGACGCGCTACGCAGGAACGGCGGCGATCCGGACGCCACTTCGCCCGATGCGTCGCAGAAAGATGCCGTCTCCTCGGCCGCCGCGGCCGAGAAAGCCGCTGCTCCGTCGGGCAAGCGCATCGTGCCGCCGACGCTTGACGATCTCGAGCGCTATTTGCGGGTGAGCCAGGAACGTACCTCGCGCGTCATCGGCGTGAGCTATACCTCGACCGATCCGGCGATGGCGGCCGCCATCGCCAACCGCATTGTGCAGCTCTTCGTCGACGGTCAGAGCGAGCAGAAGCGCGAGATCGCCAATCGCGAGCTGGCGCGCCTGGACGAGCGTATCGCCGAGCTCAAGAAGGAGGTGGAGCAGGCGGGCGCCGCCGTCCAACAGACGGTGCAACGCCGGCTCGATGCCGCCGGACAAAACAGCCCGGGCGATGAGCGCGAGGCCGATGTGCGCCTGCGCGAGCTCGAGCGCGAGGGCTCCGCCCGCGACCAGCTCTACACCAATCTGGTGCGGCGCCAGAAGGAGCTGCGCTATCAACAGGAGATCGTCGGATCGGATGTGCGCATCCTTTCACTCGCCTCGCCTCCCGATCATCCGAGCTCACCGAGCCCGCTCCTCTTCATCTTCCCCGCATTCGTTCTGTTCTCGATGGGCGGGTGCATGCTGGCCGTCGCCGCGGAACGCCTCGATCGCGGGCTTCGCAGCGAGCAGGAAGTCGTCGAGGCGCTCGGGCTCCCCTGCCTTGGCCTCGTTTCGCAGCTTTCCCGCACCGGCAGGATCCGGCCGCACAAATATCTCCTGCGGCATCCCTTCTCGGCCTACACCGAAGGCATTCGCTCGGTCGTGGCAGGCCTGCATCTGACCACACCGCACGAAGCTTCGAAGATCATCCTGACGAGCTCGAGCGTGCCGAGCGAAGGCAAGACGACGCTCGCCGTGAGCCTTGCGGTCTACATCGCGCAGATCCGCCGGCGCGTCCTTCTCGTCGATCTCGACTTCCGCCATCCGACGGTGCAGCGCTCCTTGCGCACCAAGGCGAAGCGCGGTGTCGTCGATCTCTTGCTGCACGATCTTCCGCCCGCCGACGTCATCCAGCGCGTGCCGCATCTGGGGCTCGATTTCCTGCCGATGACGCGCTGCCCCGTCGATCCCGTCACGCTGTTCGCGGGCGACCAACTGACACGGCTCCTGCATCAGCTGCGGGAGAGCTACGATTGCGTCATTGTGGACGGGCCCCCGCTTCTCGGCGTGACGGAGTCGCGTCTCCTCGCTGCCATGGCGGACAAGGTGCTCTTCGTCGTGAAATGGGGAAGCACGCGGCGCGAGACGGCGCAGAATGCGGTCAACGTTCTGCGCAGCGCGGGTTGCCTCGATCAGGATCGCGCGCAGCCGAGCACGGTGCTCACGCAAGTCGACCTGAAAGAGCATGCCCGCTATCGCTATGGCGACGTCGGCGAGCATTTCGTCAAATACGAAAAATATTACTCAAATTCTGTTGGGTATTGGCGTCCAAAATTGTCGTTGCCGAAACCCACGGCCGCCTCTCCCGAGGATGATTTGCAAAAGGCCAAGGTGCCGGAAGCATGACGAAGATGGAACTCGTGAACGAAGTGAACGCGATCTCCCGGGCCGAGGCGAATGAGAACATTCTGCCTTTGCTGCTCGAGGTGCTCAACGATTTGCATCGGCAAGGCCTTTCCTACTGCTATTGGAAAAGCAGCCGGCGCGTCCACCAGGTGCTGGCCGGAGAGGGTGATCTGGACCTCCTCGTCTCCAGGCAGGATCAGCATCGCATCGCGGCCCTCCTGCTGCAGCGGGGGCTGAAGCTTTTTCCCTCCGTGAGCGGGCGCGACCATCCTGCGGTCGCGAGCTTCCTCGGTTTCGACGAGCCGAGCGGCAAGCTCGTGCATGTGCACCTGCATTTCCGCCTCGTCAGCGGCGAGCGGCTTTTGAAGAACTACCGCATCCCTTGGGAGGATGCGCTTTTGTCGCACGCGGTACGCCACCCGACTTTGCCGATCATGATCCTCGAGCCGGTGAGCGAGGCACTGCTTTTGACGATCCGCGCCTGCCTCGAGCTTTCCCGGATGGACTTGGTCACGCTTCGGCACTGGGATGCGACGAAGCAGAAATTCGCGCTCGACCGCGAGGCCCTCCTCACGCAAATCGAGCGAAAGACTTTGTGCGAGCGTTCAGGAGAGCTGTTCGGCAACGCTCAGGATGGCGAGGATCTCGCGGGCGCGGTCGTGTCGGCATTCTTCGATGGCGGCGCGCTGCATGATGCACCCTCCCTTCGAAGGCGCGTGCGAGAGCATTTTGCGGCGCAGCGCAGCTACAACGCCTTCGAGTTCCGGCTGAGAAGCCTGGGACGCACCCTTCTGTGGCTCGCCGGCGGCCTGAACAAAAGCCTTTTGCACTGGCCACGCCCTTGGAGCCGGCGTGCGCCGGGAGGCGGGTGCGTGGTGGCCCTCATCGGCGTCGATGGCAGCGGCAAGAGCACCGCCGTTTCGACCATGCGGAAATGGCTCGGAACCGAGATCGACACGATGCCGATTTATTTCGGCACCGGGGACGGGCGACCATCGCTCCTCCTCTGGCCGCTCAAGCTCGTGATGCCTCTCCTCCAGCGCTCCTTCAAGACGAAGCCGAAGGGCTCCTCTCATGGAAAGGTCTCTTCACGCCCTCCGGGCCTCCTCTACTCGGCGCTCCTCACAGGATGGGCCATGGTCGTCGCGCGCGAGAAACGCATCAAGCTCGTCTCGGCGCGACGCGCCGCCAATCGCGGCCTCGTCGTTCTCGCCGACCGCTACCCGCAAGATGAGATCCTTGGTTTTAATGACGGTCCCTTGCTTACGCGCCTCTCGAAGGTGCCGGGTTTCTTGCGCCGTCACGAGGCGCGCGCCTACGCACTGTCGCGAAGCCTGCCGCCCGACCTCGTCCTCAAGCTCATGGTCTCGCCGCCGACCGCTAAAAAGCGCGAGCCCAACATGGACCTCGATGTGATCCGAGACCGCGTCGGCTCGATGGAACACCTCGCCTTTCCTGGTGCTCGCGTCGTGCGGGTCGACGCCGAACAACCTCTCGTCGACGTGATCGCCAAGATCAAGCGGGAGATCTGGCGGCAGCTGTGAGGATGGTCCGGGGACGCGCAGATCGGCTTCGCGGGTCTCACGAGAGTAGTCCAACGAGATCGGTTTTCGAAAGAATTACGCTCAATCGATAAACCAAGCGTGATGGGCGTCCGAACTATACTCAACATGCATGCGGTTGTTTCCGGCAGGGTTGCGGCATGATCATCGAGCTCTTCGGCCCTCCGGGCGTCGGCAAAACCACTTTTGCGAAATGCCTGGCAGCGCGGCTCCGCCAGAACGGCCATGCGGTCGAGCTCGTGATGAGCGTCCGGCCGGCCGAGCAAGCCACAACCGTGGCATCGGGAGAGAACGGGAGCCGAAGTCGCGAAAAAACCGCTGCCTTCGAGCGCCTGCGTCGTCCCTTCGTCGAGGTGGTGAGGCTTTTGCGGCGCCAGTCGTTCGCCCCGCAAGAGACCCGTTCGGCAAACGACATCGTGAGGATGCTGACGCCGACGAGCAGGCTCTGGAGGTTTCGCCTCACGCAGTATCTCGCCCGCTTGTCGAATTCCTGGAGCGCCGCATCGTCATGCGCCGGCGTCATGATCTTCGATCAGGCCTTCATCCAAGCGGTGAGCTCGCTCATGTTGCTGGGCGAGAACGAGGATGAGGCGCTTGTGTCGCGACTGCTCGACCGGGTGCCGAAAGCCGATATGCTGATACGTCTCGACGCGCCGCACGAGGTTCTCGAAGACCGGCTCGAGGCGCGACAGAATGCCCAAGGATTGCTGGAGCGCCTCTTCGAGCTCGACCTTAAACGAAATCTCGCGCTCCTCGGCATCGTCGATCGCTTGCACGCGCTCATCGAGAAGCGCGGCGAGACCGTCATCCGCGTCAATTCGCTCGATCAGCCGGCACTCGAGGAGGGCGCCGCGCGGATCGGGGAACTGCTCGCGGCGAGGCTCCACGCCGAACCCTTGAGGGTGGCGTCATGACGAAAAGACAAGGCGAGGGCCGCGCTGCGGAAGGATATGGCATGGCTGATGGAGCCTCCGGCGAACCCTCGCTCGAACGGGTGAAGCGCGGCGGCGTCGCCGCCTTCGCCATCTTCGTGATCGGGGCCGGCCTCACCTATTGCTCGCAACTTCTCATCGCGCGCATCGTCGGGCCGGACACTTTCGGCATCTACGCCTATGTCTTTGCCTGGATGGTGGTGCTCGCCTATTTTTCCGCGCTCGGCTTCGACGTCGCCTTGTTGCGTTTCGTTCCCGCCTATCGCGCCGAGCGCGTCTACGCTTTGCTGAAGGGCGTGATCCAATACGCGGAGCGGCGCGCCATGGCCTCGGGTGCCGCGATCATCGTGCTCGGATCGCTCGTGGTGTTTCTTGCACCGGGCATGTCGTCGCCGCTCAGGAACACGTTTCTGGTCGGCTTTTTCCTGGTGCCCGTCTGGGCGCTTTTGTGGATACGATCCTCCGCGGTACGCGCCTTCGGCGGCGTCATTTCCGCTCTTGCGCCCGACCGCATGGTGCGCGACGGAATGCTCCTCGCCATCGTCGCCGTGGCAAGCTTCGGCTTCGGCGCGAGCCTCGATGCACCCTGGGTGATGACGGCGACGCTCGTCGGCTCGATCATCGGGCTTGTTTTGTCGAGCATCGCCAAGCACCGGCTTCGGCCGCGCGTCATCGACACGCTCACGGCCGAATACAGCGCCGCGATCTGGCGCCGCACCGCTCTTCCGCTCGTGATCATCGCGGGGGCCGAATCGCTTCTCAATCGCACCGGCGTGTTGCTGCTCGGCTGGACCGGGCACACGACGGATGCAGGCATTTACGGTCTCGCCTTCAACATCGCTTTTCTCGCCGCCTTGCCGCGCACCGCGGTCAACACGCTCTTTGCCCCGACCATCTCGCATCTGTTCGCCCGCAAGGAGCAGGCGATGCTCCAGGTGCTCGTCTCGACTTCGGCCTTATGGACTTTGTGTGGGGCGGCCGCGATCGCGCTTGTTCTCTCGGTGCTC
Organism: Hyphomicrobiales bacterium; assembly: GCA_019247795.1. GTDB lineage: Bacteria > Pseudomonadota > Alphaproteobacteria > Rhizobiales > Beijerinckiaceae > GAS188. Next base: position 6,057 of record JAFBAK010000076.1, read on the forward strand.
GCCCACCCGCTCATGAGCTGGTTCGGCCATGGCTACGAGGCGGGTGTGCCGGCCTTGCGCATCTTGCTCATCGGGCAGGTGTTCGCCGCAAGCGTCGGCTCGCAATTGCACGTGATGAACATGACCGGACACGAGCGCAGTGCCGCCATTCTCCTCATCACCAGCACGGTCGTGAACGCGCTCGTGAGCGTGGTCATGATCCACCAATTCGGCCTCGCCGGCGCGGCGATCGCCACGACCCTCACGTTGATCCTGTGGAACGCCGGAATGGCGATCTTCATCTGGCGCCGCCTCGAATTGCTGCCAGGCGTGCTCGGCCTGCCGCGCCGGCAGACGGCGAGCTGAGCGCGTCATTCCCGGCCGAGCGCTCCGAAGGAGCGCGAGGGCAGGAAGCGTGTCATTCCCGGCCGAGCGGCCGAAGGCCGCGAGGGGAAGGGAACCCATAATCCCGCCGCTTCCTGGACCCCCTTCCCGAGGCTCGCGTTGCGAGCCTCGGGGGGGTGACACCGATATGGTTAGTCCGCCGCCGCCCCCCGCCTCCTCAGCGCCGTGTGGGCGAGGAAGGTGAGGCCCAGCGTCGTCGCCATGAGCACGAAAGAGACGGCGGCACCGAAGGGCCAGTTGTTCGATTGGCTGAACTGGTCGTAGACGAGCGGCCCCATCATCGTGAATTTCGGGCCGCCGAGGAGCACCGGCGTCGCATAGGCATTCATGGCGAGGATAAAGGTGAGAATGGTGCCCGCGAGCGTGCCGGGC
>JAFBAK010000099.1 GCA_019247795.1 Hyphomicrobiales bacterium
GCCGCTCCACATCGATGCGCATTTTTGCGCGACCGAAACCGAATGGGGGCGCCCCCTCATGAACTCGCTCTTCACGCTCGGGCTGATGATCGGCATGTCCGTGAACGATCTCACGGTGGGCACCACCATCGCCAATCTCGGCATGACCGATGTGCGCTTTCCCGCGCCTTTGTTCGAAGGCGACACGGTGCGCGGCGAGACGACCGTCAAGTCGAAGCGCACCTCGAAATCCCGCCCCTCGGCCGGCATCGTCGAGTTCCATCACCGCGCCTACAAGCAGGACGGCACGCTCGTCGCCGAATGCACGAGGCAGGCCTTCATGCTGAAGCGGCCGACGTGAGGAGGTAGGCGCGAGGAGGAAGGAGTGAGCGTGCGAGGAGCAAATCCTCGCTTATTTTTCACTTTGCTTTTTCACTTTTCCGACGAATGGAGCGGGTGAAGGGAATCGAACCCTCGTCATCAGCTTGGAAGGCTGTTGCTCTACCATTGAGCTACACCCGCGATCCCGAGGCTGAAGGCCGGTGCGCAAGCCTGGAAGCGCCTGCGAGCTGCGTGACCCTCGCCTTTGGAAAGCCGTGGCCAATAGCACGAAAACCCGGTGGCTTGGCAAGCCGCCCGCAAGCACTCGCGTGAATTGACAAAAAACGAAGGCCTGCGAATCATCGCTTCACAATTCGCTTCTCGCGCTTGGCGGCGCGATCGCCTGGATGACGAGACCAGTTCCACGGGAAGGAAGCGTCATGCGGACCCTCAAAGGCCCAGGGCTTTTTCTGGCGCAATTCGCGCGGGACACGCCGCCCCACAACACGCTCGACGGCATCGCGCGCTGGGCCAAGGGATACGGCTACAAAGCCATCCAGATTCCGACCTGGGACCGCCGCTTCTTCGATCTCGACAAGGCCTTCGAAAGCGAGACCTATTGCGACGAACTGAAGGGCAAGCTCGCCGATATCGGCGTCGTGGTGAGCGAGCTCTCGACGCATTTCCAAGGGCAGATGGTCTCGGTGCACCCGGCTTACGATGCGTTGTTCGACGGCCAATGCCCGGAGGCTTTACGCGGCAACCCCGAGAAGCGCCGTCATTGGGCGGCCGACCAGGTCCGCAAGGCCGCCAAGGTGTCGCGCCGCTTCGGGCTCACCGAGCATGTGACCTTCACGGGCTCGCTCGCGTGGCCCTTCTTCTACCCTTATCCGCAACGACCTGCCGGCCTCATCGAGGAATGCTTCGCCGAGCAGGCGCGGCGCTGGCGGCCGATCCTCGATCTTTATGACGAGAACGGCATCGATCTCTGTTACGAGATCCACCCGACCGAGGACGTCTTCGACGGCGACAGCTTCGATATGTTCCTCGATGCGGTCGGCGGGCACACGCGCTGCAACATCAACTACGATGCGAGCCACTACATCAAGCAAGGCATGGACTATCTCGGCTTCATCGACGTGTATCACGAGCGCATCAAGATGTTCCACGTCAAGGATGCCGAGTTCAACCCGACGCCCAAGCAAGGCGTCTATGGCGGCTACAAAGGCTGGCTCGAACGCGCGGGGCGCGACCGTTCGCTGGGTGACGGCCAAGTAAATTTCAAGGCGATCTTCTCGAAGCTCGCGGGCTACGATTTCGCCGGATGGGCCGTCTACGAATGGGAAGACTGCCTGCAGCATCCGGAGGTCGCGGCGAAGAAGGGCGCCCAATTCATCGCCGATCACATCATCGAGGTCGCCGACCGGGCCTTCGACGATTTCGCCGCCACGGGCGCCGATCGGGCAACGAACATGAAGCTTCTCGGCATCGGTTCCTGATCCGATGGTGCATGCGACGAGCGATGCTCGAACCGGTATCAGGCGCTTGCGCGTCGGCATGGTGGGGGGCGGCCGCAACGCCTTCATCGGCGCGGTGCATCGCATGGCGGCGAGGCTCGACGATCTCGTCGAGCTCACGGCAGGTGCGCTTTCGGCCGATCCGGAGAATGCTCGCCTCTCGGGCGCCGATCTCCGCTTCGCGCCGGATCGTGCCTATGCCGACTACCGCGAGATGGCGAAGAGTGAAAAGGCGCGCCCGGACGGCATCGAGGCCGTCATCATCGTCACGCCGAACCATCTGCATCATCCGGTCGCCAAGGCGTTCCTCGAGGCCGGCATCGACGTGATCTGCGACAAGCCCTTGGCGATGTCGGTCGCGGAAGCGAAGGAGCTCGTCGCGCTCACGAAAGCGCGACAGCTCGTTTTCGCGGTGACGTTGAACAACACCGGCTATCCGATGGTGCGCCAAGCACGCGAGATGATCGCCTCCGGCGAAATCGGCGGCATCCGTCTGGTGCACGCGACCTACATTCAGGATTGGCTCACGGAGCCGATCGACGCGACAGGCCAGAAGCAGGCCGAGTGGCGCACCGATCCTTCGCGCTCGGGAGCTTCGGCCTGTCTCGCCGATATCGGGGTGCATGCGCATAACCTCGCGCTTTTTGTGAGCGGCCTCGAGCTTGCCGAAGTCGCGGCCGATCTTGCGACTTTCGTTCCAGGCAGGCGGCTCGATGACAACGCCCATGTGCTGCTGCGTTTCGAGGGGGGCGCACGCGGCGTGCTCGTCGCGAGCCAGGTTGCGGTCGGCAATCTCAACAGCCTCGGCCTCAAGATCTTCGGGGATCGCGCCGGCCTCGAATGGTCGGGCGAAGCGCCGGAGATTTTGCGGTTCACGCCTTATGGCGAGCCGACAAGGCTCTTGCAGCGCGGCGGCCCCGGCAATTCAGCGGAGGCGAAGCGCGGCTCGCGCATGCCCGGAGGACATCCCGAGGGTTATGTCGAGGGCTTCGCCAATCTTTACCGTGACGCCGTCGAGGTGATCGCGGCTCGCCGAGGGGGCCGCGCACCCGATCCGGCCGCGCGCGCCGCCCTTCCCGATGTCGTCGATGGGGCGCGCGGCCTTGCCTTCATCGAAGCGGCCGTGAACTCGGCGCGCAATAACGGCGCATGGACTTCCGCGCGGCTATCCCTAACATAAGTTCGCAATGCGCCGTCCGTTCGGGCTCGTCCGCGGCGTGCGCGCCATGACGGAACAGATTGGGAGGACCAGATGAAGCGAGCTCACATCTTCGCCGGCGTTTCGCTCTTCTCGATGCTTGCCGCGGCGAGCGGGGCCTCGGCCGCGGATAAATATGTGGTGGGCGTCTCCAACACGCTCATCGGCAATGGCTGGCGCGAGGAGATGATCTGCTCGATCAAGGCCGAGGCTGAGGCCTCGGGCCTCGTGTCGAAGGTGATCGTCGCCAACCGCAATGGCGGCCCTTCCGAACAGATCGCCGATATTCGCAACCTCATCTCGGCCGGCGCCAACGCCATCATCATCAACCCGTCCGACCGCGATGCGTTGAACCCGGTGATCAAGCAGGCGGTCGACAAGGGCATCGTCGTCGTCGCGGTCGATCAGGCGGTCTCGGCGCCCGAAGCCTATGTGCTCACCAATGATCAGGTCGCCTACGCCAAGGTTGGCGCGAAATGGCTCTTCGACAAGCTCGGCGGCAAGGGCAATGTCGTGGAGATGCGCGGCATTGACGGCGTGCCCGCGGATGCCGATCGGCACCAGGGCTTCACCGAGGTGCTGAAGGACTATCCCGACATCAAGGTCGTCTCGGTCTTCAGCGGCTGGGCGCTGAACAAGACGGCGCAAGAAACGAAAGACCTCCTCGCCTCCGGCAAGCCCATCGACGGCGTTTGGACGTCCGGCATCGATTCGACCGTGGTCGATGCCTACAAGACCGCGCAAAAGCCCTTCGTGCCGGTGGTCGGCGCCGACAACAACGGGTTCATCGGCCAGCTCATCGACCTCAAGAGCCAAGGGCTCTCCGGCGCGGCGGTGAGCAACCCGCCGGCGGTCGGCGGCGCGGGCCTCGGTCTTGCGCTCGACGTGCTGCAGAAGAAAGAGCACCCGCATGTCGTGAAGATCACGCCCGTCGTTTGGGACAACAGCGACGCCGGGCTCGTCAAGCTCAAGGCCGCCTACAATCCCAAGCTCGATCCCTTTTACAGCGTGGCGATCGATGTGAAGCCCTACACGCAATACAACATGGATCAGATCCTCGCCTGCAAAGGACCCTGAAGCTCAAAAATTCGTGCAGAACGGGCGCCCGGTGAGCGCGGACGAAAACCTTCTCTTGCGCGTCACCGGCGTCGCCAAGCGTTTCGGCTCGGTCATCGCGCTGCGCGCCGCAGGACTCGAACTGCACGCGGGGGAAATCCACGCCTTGATGGGCGCGAACGGGGCGGGCAAGAGCACGCTCGTCAAAGTGATCACGGGAGAGTTTCCGGCGGATGCCGGCGAGCTGGCGGTCGCGGGAGCCGTCAGTGTCTTCCGTTCGCCAGCCGAGGCGCGTCGCGCCGGCATCGTCTCCGTCTACCAGGACCCGGCGCTCGTGCCGGATCTGACCATTGCTCAGAACATGCGCCTCGCGCGTGTCCCGCTCGAGGCGGTACGAGACGTGATGCGAGAGCTGGGGATCGAGCGTCTCGATCTGACGCGCCGGGCGCGGGAGATCGATTACCCGCATCTTCGCCTCATCGATCTTTCGCGCGCGCTTGCCTCGAAGCCGCGCATTCTCATCCTCGACGAGATCACCGCGGCGCTGCCCGCCGATCTTTCGGAACGGGTCTTCGCGGTGGTGCGCGATTGGCGCCGGCGCGGCCATAGCGTGATCTTCATCTCGCACCGCATGGCGGAAGTCGCGGCGCTTGCCGACCGGGCCACGATCTTGCGCGACGGCGTGACAGTCGGCGTGACCTCGACGCGCGACGCTGAAGAGAAGATCGTCGACATGATGCTGGGCGCGGAAGTCGCCAAGGCCGCCGCCGAGGCGCCGCCACGAGCGGCGGCCGGGATCATTCGTGGAGCCGCACCCGCGCTCGAGGTGCGCGATCTCGGCTTCGGACACACCCTTTCCGGGGTGTCGTTTCGTCTCGGCGTCGGCGAGATTCTCGGCGTGGCGGCCCTCGAAGGCCAGGGTCAACAGGAGCTCTTCGATTGCATCGCGGGCGTGCGGCGTGCGGCTTCCGGCGAGATTCTCGCCAACGGTCGAGCTCTCGAGCTTCGCCATCCGGCCGATGCCATTCGCGCCGGGCTTGTCCTCGTCCCGGCGAACCGCCTGCATGCCTTGCTGCCGCAACGCTCGATCCGCGAGAATGTCGCGCTTTCGTCCTTCGCGACCTTCCGCGCCTGGGGGCCGATCACCATGCGCGCGGAGCGAAAGCGTGTCGAAAATGCTGTCGAGCGGCTCAGCATCGACAGGCGCGCTTCGGCCGAAGTGCGGCGTCTCAGCGGCGGCAACCAGCAGAAGGTCGTGATCGCGCGCTGGCTCGCTTCCGGATTTCGCACGCTTCTTTGTTTCGATCCGACGCGCGGCATCGACATCGGCACCAAACGTCAGATCTACGCGCTCCTGCGCGAGATCGCGGCGCAAGGCGCCTCGGTTCTCCTCTTCACATCGGAGCTGCCCGAAATTCGCCTCGCCTGCGATCGTGCCATCGTGCTTTTCGCCGGACGCATCACGGCCGAGATGCCGGCCGCCGAGGCCGACGAGGCGCATCTCTTGCGCGCCGCGCATGGGCTCACCGCGGCGGAGCCGGCAGAGGCGCCCGCCTGATGAGCGCGGCCAACAAGATGGAAGCCAGCAGCGCCGCTCACTCGCTCTCGCGCTATCTCCGCGCGACCGGCATGCCGCTTCTCTTCCTCGCCTCGATCCTCGCGACATTGGCGATCCACCGCGATTTCGGCGCCTTCGACGTGCAGTCCCTCGCGCTCGGTGCCCTGCCTCTCGCGATGGCCGCGACCGCCCAGGCGATCGTGGTCATCAGCGGCGGCATCGATCTTTCGGTCGGCTCGATGATCGCGGTCGCCAATGTGCTCTCGGCGAGCTTGATGCAACATGCATCCTTTCGGCAATCTCTGGGTCTTGCCGTGCTCATCATCCTTGTCGGCGCGGTGCAGGGAGCGATCAACGGCACCCTCATCGTGCTCTCGCGCATCCCCGACATCGTCGTCACCTTGACCACCGGCTTCATCTGGGGCGGCGTCGCGCTCCTCATCCTCGAGCGGCCGGGCGGCGGAGCCCCGAGCGATTTCCTCGAGATCGGCGCGGGCGCCGATCTTTCTCCCGTCCTGCCGAATGCGCTTCTCCTGCTGATCGTGGCGGTCGGCGTGATCTGGGTCCCCATCCGCTCGAGCCGCCTCGGGCTCTCGCTCTACGCGACGGGTAGCGATCCGATCGCCGCCTTTCGCAGCGGCGTCGACCCGCGTCTGGCGCGTATTCTCGCTTATGGGCTGGGCGGGGTGTTCTGCGGCATCGGCGGCGTCGCGCTCACCATGACGACGGGCATCGGGGCGCCGCTCGCCGGGGCCTATTACACTTTGAGCAGCGTCGCCGCCGTCGTGATCGGCGGGGTCAGTCTCAATGGCGGACGCGGCGGCGTTCTCGGGCCGGTGCTCGCGGCGCTGCTTCTCACGCTCCTGCCGATGGATCTCATTTTCCTCAACATCGATCCGAACTACGGTCAGGTGATCCAGGGCACGCTCATCGTGCTCGTCGTCATGATCGGCGGCTTCGCGGCCTTCATGCAGGGGCGCTCATGAGCAAGGCTCTCGCGCTCTTGCGCGGCCACACCATCCTGGCGCTCGTCCTTCTGCTTGCTGTGTTCGTTCTCGGCATCGAGATCGCGCGGCCGGGCACGGTGACGCCGCTTTGGGTCTCGAATGCCCTCTTGTTCGCGGCGCCGCTTGCCATTCTCGGCGCCGGCCAGACGCTCGTCATGCTCACCGGAGGCATCGATCTTTCGGTCGCGAGCGTCGCCACAGGCTCCGCCTATATTCTCGCAACGAATGCCGCTTCGGGCGACGGCTTCGCGCTTGCTCTCGCGCTTGTGCTCGGGCTTGCGGTCGGCATCGTCAACGGGCTCGGCGTCGCCGTGTTGCGCGTTCAGCCGCTCGTGATGACGCTCGGCACCGGCCTCATGGTGGGCGGGGCGATGACCGTCTACAGCCAATACATGCTCGCGAGCCAACCGCATGTGCCAGCGATGATCCAGACGCTCGGCGCGGGAAAGCTCATTGGCTTGATCCCGGTCGATCTTTTTCTCTGGGCCGCGATCGCTGCATTGATGCTTTTCACCTTGCATCGCACCGGATTTGGCCGGCTGCTTTACGCGGTGGGCGACAATCGCGAGGCCTGCCATCTCGCGGGTATCCGCGTCTGGCGCGTCCTCTTCCTCGATTATGTGCTGTGCGCGCTTCTCGCCGCGATTGCAGGCCTCGTCCTGGTCGGGGGAACGAACGCAGCGGATCTCTCCCTTGCGGATGTCTATCTTCTCCCTTCCGTCGCCTGCGTGATCATCGGTGGAACCTCGATATTCGGCGGGCGCGGCGGCTATGCGGGCACGATCGTCGGTGCGCTCATACTCACGGTGCTGACGAGCATCCTGACGCTGCTCGACGTTCCCGAGCCCGTGAAGCAAATCCTCTACGGCGCGATTATCCTGTCGCTCGCCGCCGCCTACGCACGCCTGACGGCGTGAGCGGCTCGCCCACCGGCGTGACGAAGCCATTCGGTTTCGGCTAAGCTCTTGCGCTCAGTCCCTCCGTCACGAGCCAGTCGACATGCCGCCAGATCTCCGCTTCACCGCAGCGCAAGCCGTCGCGCGCGAGGCCGGCAAGCTCATCCGGCGACGCTTCGAGGACAAATCGTTCAAGCTCTCCTTCAAGGGGCATCAGGATTACCTCACCGAGGTCGACGGCGAGGTCGAGAGGTTTGTCGTCTCACGCCTGCACGCGCTCTTCCCGGAAGACACCTTCATCGGCGAAGAGGGCGAGCGCCAGGATTCGGCGAGCGTCTGGGTCATCGACCCGATCGACGGCACTGCGAATTTCGCAAGGGGTATCGCGCATTTCTGCATCTCGATCGCCTATTTGCGTCGCGGAAAGCCGCTCATCGGCGTGATCTACGATCCGATGCGCGACGAGATGTTTTGTGCGCTCGACGGCGCCGGCGCCTCGATGAACGGGGAG
>JAFBAK010000167.1 GCA_019247795.1 Hyphomicrobiales bacterium
TGGTGCGCTCGGGCCCGACGATGCGCGCGATGATCTTTTCGCAAAGCCCGTTCTGGAGTGAGAGCACATAGCCGTCCTCGGCGAGATGCGGCTCGAGCGCCCGGCAGGCCTCCTCGGTGTGGTGAGCCTTCACCGAAAGGAACACCCTCGTCCATTTGCCTTCGATTGCGGATGGCTCGAAGGCGGGCGCCACGACCGTGAAGGCATCGACCGGCCCGGTGATCGCAAGGCCGTGGCCGGGATCGCGGATCGCCGCGACATGCTCGGGAACAATGTCGACGAAGGTCACGTCATGGCCTGAGCGTTTGAAGTAGGCACCGACCGTGCCGCCGATCGCGCCCGAGCCCCATATGAGAATATCCTTGTTCATCGGTTGTTTTGCTCCACCTGCACCGATCAAGGAAATGTTAGCCTGAAACAAACACCGACTCGTTGGCAAACTGGCACGAAGCCCATAAACTCACCATATGTTGAAGAGGTTGGGTGGCCTGGGATCGGGTTTATATGATCTTGCGAGCTTTCAAAATGATTGGATACGTCTTGCAGCTTTTTGCGTACTCGCCTTCGCAATCGTGGCAGCGATTGCGGCTGGCCCCGTTGCGAAGGCATGGGTGGAGGATCGAAAGGATCGTCGCAAATATGAACTCAAGCAGCAGGAGTTGCTTCGCAAAATAGCGGAGAAAAATACAAAGTTGAAGGGAAACGAAAGCGATGATTGACCTCCTTATCATAGTAGCCATGGCGGTCATTGTTGGATTTGTTTTGCGTGCTATCGCTCTAATCAAAATTAGAGCGCTTGCCCTCAATGCGACGGCGCGCCAAACTTTTTTTGACTTGGCGGACGATGCTTTAGAACGCACGACATTAACTCGGAGTGAGTTGGATGGCCTGAAATTCATGGCTCAAAATATTATGAGCAGGTTTGCGCAGTGGAACATTATGAAAGCATATTCGACAACGGTCGCGGATGAAATATATAGATTCAATGAAAAAACGCGCTCAGAATTCGATCATTCAACCGAAGAGCAATCACTATGGTGGGGAAAACTTTATTTCTATTGGTTGCTTGCGGTTAGTTCGCAGGGATCCCTGCTTGCTATCGGCGCGATCGATATAATCTTCACGCATTTCGATGTCGAACGAAGAATCGGCTTGAAAGAGGCTGACCGTTGTGCTGAGCGCGTCGTTTATCAACTCAGTCATGCCGGGAGCCATTAGCGGCTGGTCCCGAGCGAACAAAATAACAATCTTGGAAAAGTGGCTGGTGCGATCGTGAATGGAGCGGAGAGCCTTGTACGGACGCTGGTCGCGGGCGGCGTCGATGTTTGTTTCAGCAATCCCGGCACGTCTGAGATGCATTTCGTCACCGCGCTCGACCGGGTCGAAGGAATGCGCTGCATCCTCGGCCTCTTCGAAGGCGTGGTGACGGGCGCGGCGGACGGGTATGCGCGGATGACGGACAAGCCCGCCGCCACGCTTTTGCATCTCGGGCCGGGCCTCGCGAACGGCATGGCCAATCTCCACAATGCGCATAAGGCGTCGAGCGCGATCGTGAACATCGTGGGCGATCACGCGGTCTACCACCGCCGCTACGACGCACCGCTTACGTCCGATATCGAATCGGCGGCGAAGACGGTATCGTCCTGGGTGCGCACCTCGCCCGATGCGAAATCGGTCGCGGCCGACGGCGCGGCGGCGATCGCCGCCTCGCTCACCGCGCCGGGCCAGGTCGCGACCTTGATCTTGCCGGCCGATACGGCGTGGAACGAAGGCGCGGGCGTCGCGCCTTTGCCGCCAGTCGAGAAGCCGAAGCCGGTCGCGAAGGAAGCGATCGTCGAAGCCGCACGCGTGCTGCGTTCGGGCGAGCCGACCGTGATCCTGCTCGGTGGGCGGGCGCTGCGGCAAGGCGCGCTCGAGCTTGCCGGCAAGATCGCGGCAAAGACCGGCGCGCGCCTCATCGCCGAAGGCTCGGTCGCCCGGACCGAGCGCGGCGCCGGCCGGGTGGCGGTAAGCCGCCTCCCCTACCCGGTCGACCAGGCGCTCGACATGCTGAAGGACGTGAGGCACCTCATCCTCGTGGGCTCGCGCACGCCCGTTGCCTTCTTCGCCTATCCGAACAAGCCGAGCCTATTGGTCCCGAAGCAATGCGAATCGCATCTGCTGGCGCGGCGCTCGGACGACATCGCGCACGCGCTCGAATGGCTCGCCGACGAGGTGGGCGCGCGCGGCGAGAAGGCGCCCATCGTGCCTTATGCGAAAACAACGCCCGCCACCGGCGCCATCACGCCCGAGACGCTTGGCCAATCGCTCGGCGCGCTCTTGCCGGAGAACGCCATCGTGGCCGATGAATCGATCACCACCGGGCGCGGCTTCGCCAAGGCAACGCGGGCAAGCCGCCCGCATGACTGGCTGCAGAACATGGGCGGCTCCATCGGCCTTTGCATGCCGCTCTCTGTGGGCGCCGCCGTCGCTTGTCCCGACCGCAAGGTCGTGTCGCTCGAGTCGGACGGCAGCGGTATGTACACGCTGCAGGCGCTGTGGACGCAGGCGCGCGAGAAGCTCGACATCGTGACCTTGATTTTCGCCAATCGCACCTATGCGATCTTGCGTCACGAGCTCACCAATGTGGGCGCCCAGAATGTCGGGCGCAAAGCGCTCGACATGCTCGACATCGACCGGCCCGATCTCGATTGGGTGGCGATGGCGCGCGGCATGGGCGTGCCCGGCACGCGCGTCGAGACGATGGAAGCCTTCAACGCGAGCTTCGCCGACGCCGTCGCGACGCGAGGGCCCTCGCTCATCGAGGTGGTCCTGTAGCCGCGAGCGCAGGAGGGCCGACCGGCGGAGGCTACGTTACGCTTCACATCTCGCGTTGAGTACGCGAGCCGCCGGTTTCCCCGCCTGCGTCCGGCCCGGCGCTATTTCTTGCTCGGGTCGTCGGCCGGATCCACATAGGTGATCGCGAACGGCCCCTGGCCATGCACCTGAACGACGGTCGGAGAAGTCGTCCAGGCGTAATGGTTCATCTTGGCGGGCGCTTCCGCGAAACCCCCGGCCTTCAGCAGCATGCCCTTCTTGGGATCGAGCTTGTCGCCAAGGCCGATATGAAAATCGCCGGAGAGCACGGTGACGTATTCCGAGGTCGGGTGGTTGTGGGCCGGGATCTTGTAGCCTGCCGGCATTTTCAAGCGCAGGACATAAAGGTCGTCCTTGTAGGGGTCGCCCGAGACAACCGTGAATGTCGCACCGCTAGGCAAGACATTCGGCACCGGCGCCCATTTCAGGTCCTTGTCGTTCACCGGTGGCGACATGTCTTGCGCCGCGGCCGATCCTGCCGCCGCAAGAAGAAATGACAGAGCAAGCGTGACTTCGCGCATGATCACCTCCCATTGCTCAAGAAATTTCGGCAGGAAAATATTAGGCGACGCTGCGCAAATCTTCAATAAGAGGAATGTTTTTTCCCGATTTTAGAGACGATGCTCATCGTATCCCTCGGTTTACATCGCGATCGTAAAGATGACGTAACGAAGCGCGGCATCGACGTGCCCAAAACCGATCGCTTCACCCGATCCTACCCCGCACCAAGTCGATCAACAAGGCAGTTCCGACCAACTTGCACGCCTGCGAATGCATGTGATTAGATACGCAGAAGATCAGGGGACTAATTTGCTCAGACGTCGTT
>JAFBAK010000242.1 GCA_019247795.1 Hyphomicrobiales bacterium
GGCTGCGAACCAGCCATGCATCGGCTCGTCGCGAGTGCGCGTGCCATCGCGCTTTCGATACGGGATATATTCGAGAATGGCCGGGGCCGGTTTCGTCTGAGCGTCAGCCGGGAGCCAGAGACGAGCCGCAAGCTTCACCCCGTCGGATAGAGGGATGAAAAGGTTTTCCGTCACGGTGACATTGGTCATCCTTGGATCGCCGCTCTTGCCGCGTGCGCGAGGCCGCTCGGGTACCACACCCGAACCCCCTGGCTCATTGCAGCGTTCGCGTCGCGAGCACGCCGTCGAGCCAGTGGGTGTCCATCTCCGGCACGGAAGCAATGAGCCTTTCCGTGTAGGGGTGGAAGGGCGGAGAAAAGATCTCCGCCGTCGGGCCTTGCGCGATGATCTCGCCCTTGAGCATCACGGCCGTGCGATGCGCGATGCGCCGCACCGTGCCGAGATCATGCGTGATGAACATGTAGGCGACGCCGAGCTCGTCTTGCAGACGCCGAAGGATCTTGAGCACCTCCTCGGCAACAAGCGGGTCGAGCGCCGAGGTCGGTTCGTCGCAGATGATGAGATCCGGCTCCGCCGCGAGCGCTCTCGCGATGCAGACGCGCTGCTTCTGCCCGCCCGAGAGTTGCCCCGGACGCCGGCTGACGAAATCGGCAGGCAGTCCGACGAGTTGCAAAAGCTCGACGACACGCTCCTTGATCGCGTTGCGGGGACGATCGAAATAGAAGCCGACCGGCCTGCCGATGATCTCCGCCAGGCTCTGCCGCGGGTTCAAGGCGACGTCCGGCATCTGATGCACCATCTGTACGCGGCGCAGCTTGTCGCGTGAACGCTGTGCGAGAGCAGGAGACAGGCTCTCGCCGTCGAGGCGCACATCTCCGGTCCAGCGCGGCAAGAGGCCGACCACGACGCGTGCCATGGAGCTCTTGCCGGAGCCGGATTCGCCCACGATGGCGAAAGTCTCGCCTCGCGCGATCGACAGATTGATGCCCTTCACGACGGGCACATCGCCGTAACCCGCATCGACGTCCTTGATCACGAGCACCGGATGCACATTCTTCGGAGGCTCCGGCAGCGCGATATGCTCCGATTCGCGACGCTCGTTCACGAGAGCCGTCGCGTAAGGCGTGGCGGGCTCCTCCAAGACCTGCTTGGCGCCGCCGACTTCGACCATCTTGCCGTGCCGAAGCACCATGATGCGATGCGCGATCTGCGCCACGACCGCGAGATCGTGAGTGATGTAGAGGCCTGCCGTGCCGAACTCGCGGATGAGGTCGCGCAAGAGCGCCAGGACCTCGATCTGGGTCGTGACGTCAAGCGCCGTGGTGGGCTCGTCGAGGACGATCACGTCTGGACGGCAGCTCATCGCCATGGCCGCCATGGCCCGCTGCAACTGGCCGCCCGAGACCTGGTGAGGATAACGGTCGCCGAAGCCTTCCGGGTTCGGAAGCTGCAGGGTGCGAAAGAGACGAACCGCATACGCCTGAGCCTCGGCTCGCGACATCACGCCGTGCGTCACCGGCGCCTCGCAAACCTGGTCCATCAAGGTCATCGCCGGGTTGAATGACGCCGCCGCGCTCTGTGCGATGTAGGCGATGCTCTTTCCCCGGAAATTGCGGCGCTGCGCGGCTGTGCTGGCGCGCAGCTCGGTCCCGTTGATGATGATATTGCCGCCCGTGATGCGGCATCCGGCGCGTGCATAGGCCATGGAAGCAAGGCCGATCGTGGACTTGCCGGCGCCCGACTCCCCGATGAGGCCGAGGATCTCGCCGCGCCTCAAGGTGACATCGACGTTGTCGACGAGGGTCGCGCCCTTGATCGTCTCGACCCTCAGCTGCTCGAGGTGCAAGACCAGATCGTCGCTCATCATGCCGCTCCTTTCCGGCCCTGCCGTCACATCTCGGCCTGCGCGCCGGAAGGACGCGCATCGATCGACAAGAGCCAGTCCACGAGAAGATTGACGCCCACTGTGAGCGTGGCGATCGCAAGGGCCGGATAGAGCGGAGCCCAAAGCCCGAAATTGATCGCAGGCGCGTTGTCGCGGACCATCCCGCCCCAATCCGCATAAGGTGGCTGCACGCCAATACCGAGGAAGCTCAGGGCCGCGACGAAGAGGAAATTGAAGCAGAAACGCAACCCGAATTCGGAGATGAGCGGGGCCGCGGCGTTGGGAAGGATCTCGCGGCGGATCACCCACCACAGACCCTCCCCGCGCAGCCGTGCGGCTTCGACAAATTCGAGCACCGCGAGATTCACCCCGAGAGCGCGCGCGAGACGGAAGACGCGGGTCGAATCGAGCACCGCGATCGTGATGATGAGCACAGGGATCGAGGAGCCGAACACGCCGAGAATGATGAGCGCGAAGATGAGCTGGGGGATCGAAAGCATGATGTCGATCACCCGAGACAACACGACATCGACCCATTTGCCGACGACGGCGGCAGTGAAGCCGAGCGTGATGCCGATGAGGAAGGAGAGTGCCGTCGTGGCGGCAGCGATGCCGATGGTCATGCGCGCGCCGTAGATCAGGCGCGTGAGCATGTCGCGCCCGATCTGATCGGCGCCGAGCCACATATGAGCCGAGGAAGGCGCCCAGGTGTCGCCGACCGATTGGGATTGATCGTAAGGCGCAAGCCAAGGCCCGAAGATCGCGACGAGCAGGTTGATGGCGACGATCGCAAGCCCGATCTTGGCGAAGAGAGGAGGCCGATGGCCGAAGAGGGTCATGGCTGCTCCTACCGCGGATGCCGCAGGCGCGGATTGACGATGATGGACAAGATGTCGGCGATCGTGTTGAGGCCGACGAAAACAGCCGCAAAGACAAGGCCGCAGGCCTGCACCACGGGGACGTCGCGCTTGGCGACGGCATCGACCATATACTGGCCGACGCCCGGATAGACGAAGACGTTCTCCACCACCACCACGCCCACCACGAGATAGGCAAGATCGAGCGCGACGACCGAGATGATCGGGCCTGCGGCATTCGGGAGGGCGTGGCGCGCGATGACACGGGTTCGCGTCAGTCCTTTGAGGAAGGCCATCTCGACATAGGGCGTCGACATGATCGAGAGGACGGAGCTTCGTGTCATGCGCAGCATGTGAGCGGTGACGACGAGCACGAGCGTAAGCGCCGGCAAGGTCGCAACGTAAAGGCGCTCGCCCAACCCCATGCCTTCGAAGACCGTCGCGAGCGACGGGAACCAGGGCCAGTCGATCGCGAGAAGAATGATCAGGATGTAGCCGACGAAAAATTCCGGCACGGAGATCGCGATGAGCGTCACGATGTTGGAAACCCGATCGGAGAGTTTTCCTTCACGAAGCGCCGACAAGATGCCCAAGCCGACACCCAACGGGACGGCGAGTACGGCGGCGTAGCTTGCGAGAAACAGCGTATTGAGAAAGCGCGGCCTGAGCTCCTCGATGATGGTGCGTTGATTGGTCAGCGCGACACCGAAATCGCCGTGCAGCACGCCGAAGAGCCAGCTGAAATAGCGAATATAGGCAGGCTTATCGAGACCGAGCTCCTGGCGGAAGACTTGCAGGCTTTCGGGCGTCGCCTGCTGGCCAAGCACGGCCGAGGCGACATCGCCCGGGAGGATCTGCGTGCAGATGAAGATGACCGCCGAGACGGCGAGAAGCGTGAGCACGCCGAGAACGGCGCGTGTCGCAATCAGCCGCGGCACGCTATGAGGCTTTCAGAATTGAAAGGCGCGGTGGCTCACGCGAACCAGCCTTTCTCCGCGATCCGCTGGTCGCACATGTCGTAATGCGGATGGGGCGCGGTGCCCATCACCTTCTTCCCATACCCGTCGAGATAATCGCCGATCGCGAAACACACCATGCCGCCATCATCGACGATCATGCGTTGGGCCTCCTCGTAGAGCTTGGCACGCTTGGCGTCATCGAGCTCAGCGCTCGCTTCGATGACGAGCTTGTCGAAATCCGGCCGCTTCCAGGCCGTGTCGTTCCAGTTGGCGGTCGAGAGGAAGGTTTGCGAAAGCTGCTGGCCGACGGTCGGGCGGCCGCCCCAATACACGGCGCAGAAGGGCGCCTTGAGCCAGACATTCGACCAGTAGCCGTCACCCGAGACGCGCTTCACGTCGAGGCTGATGCCTGCCTTCTTCAGGGCCTCCTGATACAGCACCGCCGCGTCGGTCGCCCCCGAGAAGGCGCCTTCAGAGACTTGCAGCTCGAACTTCGCATTGGCCATGCCGGCCTTCTTGAAATGGAAGGCCGCCTTTTCCGGGTCGTACGCGCGTTGCGGAATGTCCTTGGCGGCATATTTGGCCGAGGGCGCGACAGTCGTGTCATTGCCCATCGTCGCATAGCCTTTGTACACGGTGTCGATGATCTTCTGGCGATCGATCCCGTACTTCAAGGCGAGACGAATATCATTGTTCGTGTAGGGGTCGTCGACGCAGCGTGCCACGAAGGCAAAGCGGTTCCCCGTGCCCTTGGTGCGCACCACATTGACGGTCGGCGCCTTCATGACGAGGCCGACGGTTCTCGCATCGAGGCGATTGGCGCCATCGATCTGCCCCGACAAGAGCGCCTGCGTGCGCGCCGAGACATCGAGAATATAGCGCAGCTCGACGCTGTCGAAATTGCCTCGGTTCGGCTTCCAATACGCGCCGGATTTCCGCTTGGTGATGACGCGCACGCCGGGCTCGAAGCTCTCGAGCGTATAGGCGCCGGTTCCATCCGGCTTCGACCAGTCGGTGAACCCATTGGGCACCATGAGCACGTGGTAATCGGCGAATGCGTAGGGAAGATCGGCGTCACCGCTCGCGAGCGTGATCTCGATCTGGTTCGGCGAAAGCTTCTTGAGCTCCTTGATGGGGCTCAGGAGATCCTTGGCGCCCGACTTCGTTTCACCCCGATGCAGGTTCAGCGAATAGATCGCATCATCCGCATCGAATGTTTTTCCCGAGGTGAAGGTGATGCCCTTGCGCAGATTGAACACCCACGTCACCGCGCCAGGCTTGGCCTCCCAGCTCTCGGCAAGCTCGCCTGCGACATTGCCGTCCTGGTCGACCTCGGTGAGGCCATTCCATAGCTGCCAGCCGTAGGAAATCGGGATCGAGTCTGCGTAAGTTCGAGGATCCAGGCTGTCGGAGGCGCTCCCGCCCTCCATCCCGAGCCTGAACGTGCCGCCTTTCTTCGGCGTGTCGGCCGCGAAGGCCGATGGCATATGGATGCCAAGGCCAAGAACGGAGGCGGCCGCCATCAACTCACGGCGGTTGATGGTGAGACCGGATGTGCTGCTTCGGTTGCCGTTATCCGCCATGACGTTCTCCTGCACCTGTTCTCTTGGCTCTGTCTGCCTTGAATATTTGTTCCCTGGAGAACTGCATTATTGTCGGCGACTCAAGAAATCGCAATGGGCTTGAGAATTGTGCAAAGAACACTCGACGGTTCATCGGTCTCGTAGTGCTCAACCGAAACGGATCACTGCTCGTCCAGCGCGGTTTGGCGATGGCCGGGCCGCGCGACGAAAACAGTCGCCGGCTCGGCGATTTACTTGCGCAGAGAAGCGCGGCGTCAGGCCTTCTGCGGCACAGTCGAGATCGCGCGCTCTCGCAACAGATAATAGGTCCCGCCTGCGATCACGACGCCGAAGAACCATCCATAGACACCCCACCAGGATGGCAGGAGGTTCGTAAGGTTGGGCAAGATGCTGGAAAACAGCGCGCCGATCGCCGCCGCCACAAGCGCCGAGATGTTCCAGCCGCCTTGGTAGCGGTATTCGCCGTCCTCATCGTATAGGGCATCGACGTCGATGACCCCTTTGCGAATGAGATAATAGTCGACCATGATCACGCCGAAGAGCGGGCCCATCGTCGAGCCGATCACGCCGACAAAAGAAGCGGCGCTGCCCTCCCAGGGCGCAAAGGGGTAAAGCACGAGCGCGATGAGGGCCGCAATGTAACCGCCGCGTTTGAAAGTGATGATTCGCGGAAACACATTCGCGAAGTCGAATGCGGGTGAGACGAAATTCGCGACGACGTTGATGCCGAGCGTGGCGACGCAAAAGGTGAGCGCAGCGAGAAGCGCAAGGAACCAATTGTCGAAACGAGCGGAGATCTCATCGGGGTGAAGCATGACCTCGCCGTAAACGCCGAAGGCCGCGGTCGTCGTCACGCCGGCGACGAGCGTGAACAGGATGAGGTTCACCGGCAATCCCCAGATATTCCCGGTGCGCACCGCTTGCACATTGGGAGCGTAGCGGGAGAAATCGCAGAAATTGAGATAAAGCGCGGCGAAGTAGGTGATCCAGGTCGCGGCGACCGCGGCGAGCGAAGCGAGCGAGCCCGGCTCGCCCGGGACGCCCGCATCCTTGGTCTTGGCGATCAGCACATCGCGCGGGATCTCGTTGCCGAATGAAAGAGTTCCCGCTTTGACTGAAAGCACGACGGCGAGGACGAGCATCATCACCCAGACGGCGGGACCGGCGAAGTCCTGAAACTTGCGAACGGTTTCCATGCCGTGCTGGATGATCAAGAGCTGCAAGGCCCAAACCACCACGAAACAGATGACCTCGAGCGTCGAGTGACCGAGGATGTGAGAAGATTGATGGAAGGCGAGGACGGCATCGTTGCGGCTGAGCAAGGCCACGAAGGCTCCTGAGGCAGCGCTCGTCTGAGCGCCGTACCAGAAGCAGGCCACGATGGCGCGCACGAGGGCCGGCACATTGGCACCGAAGACGCCGAAGGAGGCTCGCGCCAAAACCGGGTAGGGGACGCCGGTCCGCACGCCGGCATAACCGACGAGGTTCATCAAGAAGAAGATGATGAGCGAGCCGATGCCGATGGCGAGAACGAAATTCAGGAAGTTACCGCAAAGAAGGAAGAGGCTTGCGGCAAGGTAATAGCCCCAAAGGCTATGAACGTCCGAAGTCCACACATTGAAGATGCTGAAGGGCCCCCAATTCCTTACCTTTGCGGGGGCAAGATCCTCGTTGTAAAGGGCGGGCGAAGGCTGACGAGCTCGCATGTGGTCCCCCTTTTCTACGTTCAGTGAAGGTTTCCACGTGATTTTATCTTTAGCAACAGCGAATTCGATTTTTCCCCCAAGTTGCGGTCGGAAGATTCGGCGGGGTATTTCAAATGCGTTTTTGCCTCTGGGTCGAGCATCCAGCCGCAGGGTCCATCTCATCGAGGAGATTAGTCTTCGGAACGGGTAAGCGGCTTTTGCGTTGGAATTTGCCGCAAATCACTCGCGGGAGAGCGCGATGCGCGAGCCGAAAGCCTCTAACTTGGATGATCTCAAGAAGGTCGAGTCCGAGATGACGGAGAATAAATCCTCGCTGCACGGCCTTCTTCACGTGATCGCGGGCGATCACCCGACCCACGGCTTCACGATCATCGTGCGGGACGATACGTCGGGCTACCTCTTCTCAACCCCGATCCCGCCCGAAGCCGTCTGACGCTTTCGCGCCCTCTCGGGCTTCCGCAAGGTCTGGCAAGTCCCGTAGCGCTTCGGCGATCGTCGAACGCCTTTTAAATTGCGACGCCGGTCGCAATTCGCGCGGTCACCACGAGAGCGAAGATCGCCCAGGCGAGATAGGGCGTGAGCAGCAGGCTCGCTCGCTTGTCGACATGCGCCGCGGCCCAGATCGCGACGATCACGACCGCGACGAAGAGCAAAACCGCGCAAAGGCTCGGCATGGGAAGCCGCCGAGCAAACAGCAGCCAGGCCCACACGGTGTGCATGGCGAGCTGCGCCACATAGGCAGCGATGGCGACGCGTCGGAGCCGATTATCCGGTGAGCTGCGCAGGACCAGATAGAAAGATCCCATGACGGTGAGCGTCAACACAACCCATATCAAGCCGAAAGCGGGCCCGATCGGAATGAACCATGGGAATTCGATGACCGGGTCGATGCGCGGCATCTCCGGATTGGTGAACACATAGCTCGACACGCTCGTCACGGCGACGCAGATGACGGCAATCGCCGCCGCCCCCATGCGTCGTGGCGGATTTCGCGACACCTCGAGCCCGGGCGCCTGACCGAATTCGCGAACACCTTCGAGATCGCGCACATCCTCGGCCTCTCGGACCCTTTCCGCGGCCGGAGCATCGCTGAGCATCGGGATCTTGGTCATGCTGTTCCTCGGACGACGATCGCCGTTCGCGCGAGAGAAATCGCCGCCCATCGCTGGGCCGCGTGATCGCCTAACCGGGTCGCAGTGGTTCTTGTTCCTGCAAGGCGCGCGCCCGACCACAACTCGGTTGCATGTGGACCGCCTTTGCCGAATGGATCAGGATCAAGCGTCGGAAAAGATGGTCCTAGACGTCGAGCTCCTTGGCGAAGGCGGCGTGTTCGGAGATGAAGGTGAAGCGAGCTTCGGGCTTGACGCCCATCAAGCGCTCCACCGCGTCGGCGGTGCCCTCGCGCGCTTCCTCGACGACCGCCACCCGAAGGAGCTGGCGTTTGCGCGGATCCATCGTCGTCTCTTTGAGCTGAGCCGGCATCATCTCGCCAAGGCCTTTGAAGCGTGACACTTCGACCTTGGCGTTTGCCTTGAAGGCGGATTTCATGAGCCGATCCTTATCGGCGTCATCTCGGGCGTAGACGGATTTTCCACCATGCGACAAACGATAGAGAGGTGGGACGGCAAGGAACAAGTGGCCGTTGTCGATCAGCTTCGGCGTCTGTCGCCAGAAGAAAGTGATGAGCAGCGAGGCGATATGCGCGCCGTCGACATCGGCGTCCGTCATGACGATGACCTTGTCGTAACGAAGGTCCTCGTCCTTGTAATGCGCGCCCGTGCCGCAACCGAGCGCCTGGACGAGGTCGGATAGCTGCTGATTTTGTGAAAGCTTGTCACGTCCCGCGGACGCGACGTTCAGGATTTTGCCGCGCAGAGGAAGAATGGCTTGCGTGGCGCGATCTCGCGCCTGCTTGGCGCTGCCGCCGGCAGAATCTCCTTCGACGATGAAGAGCTCGGAACCGGCCGCGCCCGCGTTGCTGCAATCGGCGAGCTTGCCGGGGAGACGCAGCTTGCGCGTGGCGGTTTTGCGCGCGATCTCCTTTTCGGCGCGCCGCCGCAAGCGCTCCTCGGCGCGTTCGATGAAGAACTCGAGAAGCTTCGTGGCCTGCGCGGGAAAATCCGCGAGGAAATGATCGAATGAATCGCGGATGGCGCCCTCGACGATTCGCGCGGCCTCCGATGTCGCGAGCTTATCCTTCGTCTGCCCTTGGAATTCCGGCTCGCGGATGAACACCGAGAGCATCGCGGCACAGGAGACGACGATGTCGTCTGCCGTGATGACCGAACCACGCTTGTTGCCGATGCGCTCGGCATGATCGCGAAGAGCGCGCAGCAAGGCGACGCGCAAGCCTTGCTCATGCGTGCCGCCGTCCGGCGTCGGGATGGTGTTGCAATAAGAGGATATGAACCCGTCGTCGGCCGCGAGCCACGCGATGGCCCATTCGACGGAGCCGTGCCGGCCTTCCTTGTCGAGCTT
>JAFBAK010000420.1 GCA_019247795.1 Hyphomicrobiales bacterium
CGGTAGCCGGGATGATGGCCAAGCGCCGTTCTGCGTTCGCGATTCACGATCTTCCACGATCGGATGCGCGATGGATCGCCGCAGCGCCGCGCCGTCTTCTCGCTCAGCAATGGCTTCTCGAGGATCGAGAGAGCGTTGTGCCACGGGCTGTCCGGGCTAGCTGGGTCGGCGACCGTGTCGATTTCCACGACCGTGTTGTTGGGCCCATCTACCGCCATGTCGAGCCGAACATTGAAAACGTGCTGGTGGATGTGGCCCACGACGCCGGGCGCAACGAGCGTGCCGCGGCCGGTCGAGCCATCCTCCATCAGGCCCGCGGTATTGATGATGCCGGTGAGCTTGACAACGAACTCGATGGTGCCATCGAGATACAGATGCCAATAGAATCCGTATTCATAATTGCCCACGGTCGCGATGAACGAGATCACAAGCCGGCGGCTCCGCCGGACATCGCTGTCTTGGGTTCGAAAATCGGTGTGCTTCCACAGCACGCCAGCGTCTTCCTCGTGGAGGCAGATCGCATTCGGAATGGTTTGCGCGCTGCCGTCGATCCGGTTCACCACGGCATCGAAATAGTGCACGGCGCCCAGGCAATCGCAGCCGAGCGTCAAGCTGTTCGCCAGCACGCCGATCCCGTACTCGCCGCAATCGAAGGCGTTCTTGCGCGGATGCACACCGCTCGGGTGGCCATACGGTACCACCATTTCCGCAAGCGATGCGCGCTTCAGCACGCTGCGCCATGCGCCGGAATCCCGGATCCTCAGGTCGTGCAGCACCAGCCCTTCGCGCGGCGTGAAGCCGACGCGGAACCGCCAGCCACACCACTCGACACGCCAGCAATCGACCGTGAAGCTGGGGCCCTTCGGCTGGATGACTTCGATGGGCTTGAGATCCGTTCGCCAACTCTGCTGGAAACCCGCAGCGAAATTGCCCTCCTCTCGCGGCACCGGAACGACCCCGAAATCGTCGATCCGCAGCACCTCGCCGCGATCAATGTCGACGAGCGCGCTCAATCCTTCGACCGGGTGAGCATATTGGTTGTCGTGAGGGTGGTTGCGTACCCAGGTGATCGTTTGAATGAGGCGGCGACCGATCTCATCCGGATGCCCGAACACACCACAAGACCAAGGATCGCTGCACACCAGCGAAATGTCGGTGATGCCCCGCTTGGCGAGCGCCGCCAGAAAATCAGGATGCGACTTGGCGATCTGCTCGGCCAGCAGGAATTCCTCCGGCGCGATACGTGGGCGCGCGCCCGGCCGCGGCACGCAGCTCTCGACGGTTCCGCCCGTTAGCGAGACCACCGCCTCGAAAAGCTTGCCTGTCGTGATGTCGTAGAAGGATACGAAGGCGCGTCGCGTCGCAGGCTCGCCCGCTTCAAAATTCTCGTGCAATACGACGGTCTCGAACCGCATTCCGGCGTTCAGGTCGTGCGAAGCCTTCACGATCGCGGTTGCAAGGGCGATCTCGGTGGTTGACAATGGATCGAGCGGATGAGGAGATGCCCGCAAGGCAGCGTGAGCTGTGTCCATGGCTTGCCACACCGTTATCGCAACTGCCTTAAAAGCAAAATTTAAGACTTGGGCGCCGAGCGGGTCAAGTGACACGACGTTTTCCCGCATCTCTTCAACCGCCCCGGCCGTCCATGTGGTAGCGCTGGAGGCAGCGTTGTTTCGCTAGTATAAGACGGGTTTCTCGGGCGGTGGGTCAAAGGCTGGAAGGGGAGGAACGACATGGCCGCGAGGACGAAGCAAAAGGCGAAGAGGAATGGTGCGCTGCGTGTGCTGGTGGTCGGCGTCGGCAATATGGGCGCCTCGCATGCCCGCGCCTATGACAAGATCGAGGGGTTCGAGCTGGCCGGATTCTGCGCTCGAGGCATCGCCAAGCGCAGCGACCTCCCGATGCACTGGTCGAACGTGCCGCGCTTTGCCGATTATGGCGAGGCGCTCGAGACGCTGAAGCCCGATGTAGTCTCGATCAACACTTGGCCCGACACGCATGCAGATTACGCCATCCGTGCCTTCAAGTCAGGCGCGCACGTCTTTATGGAAAAGCCGATCGCTGAGACGGTGAAAGACGCAAGGCGCGTCGTCGCCGCGGCCCGTAACGCAGACAAGAAGCTGGTCATCGGCTACATTTTGCGCGTTCATCCCTCCTGGGTGAAGTTTACCGAGCTTGCCAAGGCTCTGGGCAAGCCGCTCGTCATGCGGATGAACCTGAACCAACAATCGATCGGCGACGCCTGGAAATGGCACAAGAACCTGATGAAATCACTGCCACCGATCGTCGATTGCGGCGTACATTATGTCGACGTGATGTGCCAAATGACGGGCGCCAAGCCGGTGCGTGTCCACGGCATCGGCGCGCATCTGACGAAGGAGGTCAGGACCTACAATTACGGCCACCTGCACGTCGAGTTCGACGATGGGTCTGTCGGTTGGTACGAAGCGGGCTGGGGCCCCATGATGAGCGAGGTTGCCTACTTCGTTAAGGACGTGGTCGGCCCCAAAGGTTGCGCCAGCATCGTCATGGCCGAGCAGGGCAAGGGAGCCGGCGAGGGGGCCAGCGACACGACTTCGGCCGATATCGACACGCACACAAAAACGAACGCGATCCGCCTCCACCATTCAAAGCTCAACAAGGACAACTCACTCGCGAAGGCCGACGAGCTCTTCCGCATGGAGGACGAACCGAGTCATGATGAACTCTGCGAACGCGAACAGCTCGTCCTCATGAATGCAATCCGCCGGAACATCGATCTTTCCGACCACATGGAGGATGCAGTAAACAGCCTTCGTATCGTGCTCGCCGCAGATGAAAGCGTGCGCAAGAAGAAGGTCGTGATCTTGCGCTGAGCGCCGGGACCTACCGACGCGACTCTCTCGGTAGATGCGAGTGGGTCGGTTGCGCTGACAATCAGCGTCAGGGCCAAGGACACCGATGACATCGTGCCGCTCAAGATCAGATCGCGAGAGAATGCAGCCCGGGTGAAGGAGGGCCTGGAGCACGGCAAATTCACGCGGGGTCAGAAAGCAGACTCCAACCGGATTGCCGGCCTCATGCGTGGTCGTCGCTACGCCCTCGTTGCCGGAAGCGCGCGGCCGCCACTCGCGATTTCATCTGGCTGCAGGCCCCTATCAGTGAATGCCGTCCGCGAGCCGTCCTCCCCAGGTGCAGACCGCGCGCGTCGCGGGGCCTCGATGGCGATCAAAAGGCGAAGCGATGATCGAATCACCAGCCTTGTGCCCGCAGCGCATTGGTGCGGCTGGCTACGCGCAACAATCACGGCAACAATGCCTCGCGGATCCTCGTCAAT
>JAFBAK010000031.1 GCA_019247795.1 Hyphomicrobiales bacterium
GGGCGAGATGGTCGGCTTCGAGATCGAGCTCATGAACGCCGTTTGCGCGCGCATCAAGCGCGCCTGCGTCTTCAAGCATCGCGAATTCGATCGACTTGCGCCATCGCTGTTGGCCGGCAAGGGCGACGCCATCGTATCGAGCCTCGACATCACCGATGAGCGCCGGGAAAAGTTCCTTCTGTCGGAACCTTATTTCCGCATGCCCTCCCTCTTCGTGGCACGCAAGGATGAAGTCCCAAAAGAGCTCACGCCGGAAGCTCTGGCCAATCTCTCGATCGGGGCACTCCGCGATAGCCCTTTCGCGAGCCTCGCGGAAGCACGTTTTCCGAATTCGCAGCTCAGCACCTATTCGACCCAGATCGAGGCCAATCTCGATCTCGCCGCCGATCGGGTCGATCTCGTTATCGGCGACGAGATGAGCCTGCGCGATTGGCTGAAGACAGCCCCGGAAGCGAGCTGCTGCGTTGCCGCTGGGCGCGTCGATGATCCCGATCGCATAGCCGGCGAAGGTTTCGCCGTCCTCTTCCGCAAGGGCGAGGATAACCTCAAGCAGAAATTCGATCTTGCCCTGAACGGCCTGCGTGCCGACGGCACCTACAAGGCGATCGCGCGAAAATATTTCGATTTCGATCCCCTATAGGCCCTCTATAGGCAAACGCGCAAAATTTGCGCATGATGCGCCGGCCGCTCCAAGACGGCGCGTGTTTTTCGGACTCCGCTCCGATTCCGAGGAGTCGCCATTCCAAATTGAGCGATTTTTTCGGGACGCGCGCGATAAGTTGGATAAAGGGCGCAAAAATGGCTATGGAACGCCGTCGGCAACCGTGGAATGACATCGAGGAGATGAGAATGAAAAAAGTGAAGCTCTTGGCCTTGTTGGGGCTGGCGTCCTGCCTGATGGCATCGGCCGCAATCGCCAAGGAATGGAAGACGATCCGGGTCGGCATGGATGCGAGCTACGCGCCATTCGAAAGCGTCGACCCATCGGGGAAGATCGTCGGCTTCGAGGTCGACTATGCCAACGCGCTCTGTGAGCGGATGAAGCTCACCTGCACCTTCCAGAACCAGGACTGGGACGGCATCATTCCGGCCCTGCTCGCGGGCAAGTTCGACGTCATCGTCTCCAGCATGAACATCACCGACGAGCGCAAGAAGAAGGTGATGTTCTCCGACATGTACTACGCGACGCCGATCGTCTTTGCCGGACAGGCCGCCAACAAGAGCGACGATGTCTCGCCGGCGGCGCTCAAGGGCAAGACCATCGGCACGCAATCTTCGACGATTCACGCGAATTTCCTCGAAGCCTTCTACAAGGACTCGAACATCAAGCTCTATCCGACACAGGATGAGCCCAATCTCGACCTGGCAAGCGGACGCATCGATTATGTGGTCGGAGATGGCCTCGTCGAGCAGGACTTCTTCGACAAGAAGGGCAATGGCTGCTGCCGGGTCATCTCCGAGATCAAGCGGGTGCCAGGCATCCATGGCCCGGGCGTCGGTGTCGCTATGCGACCTGAAGACGCCGATCTTCGCGACATGATCAACAAGGCGATCGGTGAAGTCGACGCTGACGGCACCTACAAGAAGATCGAGGCGAAGTATTTCAAGCAGGACATCCGCGGCAAACAGCTCACGAACTAAGCGGTCCGACACCTGAACGTCTCAAGCGTCATGCCGACTCCGTCGCTCCAAAGAGCCGGGGAGGCCCGATGAACTGGTTCAGCCTGCTCTTCGGATCGGAAGGCTGGGGCAGCCTTTTGCTCGAGGGGGCCGTCGTCACCATTCTTCTGGCAGTGACCACGGTGCCCTTCGGGTTCGGGGCGGGGCTTGCGCTCGCGGTTCTCAAGCTCTCGCCCAATCGCGTCGTGCGCGGCCTATGCGAAGCCTTCACGACCTTCTTCCGGGGAACTCCCGATCTCCTGTCGCTCTTCATCGTCTATTACGGGCTGCAGGCACTCATCGACCGTGTAAGCAAGCTCATCGGGCTTTCCTCCCCAATCGAGCTCAACGCCTTCGTCGCCGGCGTCATCGCACTCAGCGTCGTCGCGGCTGCCTATTCGAGCGAGGTCTGGGTCTCGGCCCTCAAGGCGGTTCCGAAGGGCCAGCACGAAGCCGCCCATTCGCTCGGGCTCGACGCGAAGAAGACATTCCTTTTCATCTTGATGCCGCAGCTCGTCCGGATTGCTTTGCCCGGGCTCGGAAACATCTGGATGGTTCTTCTCAAGGACACTTCGCTCATTTCTACGCTCGCCGTCATCGATCTTCTTCGGGCCGCGTCCGAAGCGAGCAAGAACACCACTCGGCCGATCCTGTTTTATTCCGCGGCCGCCGCCATCTATCTCGTCTTCAGCATCCTTTCGGGCGTGTTGCAGAGCCGTCTCGAGCGACGCGCCAACCGGGGTTTCGCGTGATGCTCGATACGCTTCACGACAGCGCCGCGGCGCTTTTGAATTTCGAGATGATGTCGCGCTATGGCTGGCGACTCGTCGACGGCATCTGGATCACGACACAGGTGGTGACGCTCTCCGTCACGCTCGGCTTCCTCATCGCCTTTCTCGTCTGCCGCGCCCGAATGTCGCGCAACAGGATGCTCTCCGGCGCCGCCATTTCCTACATCACGTTTTTCCGCGGCACGCCGCTCCTTTGCCAGCTTTACCTCGTCTATTATGGCGCCGGCGAGATACGGCCGTTACTCACCAATCTCGGTGTGTGGTGGCTCTTCCGCGAGGCCTTCGTCTGCTGCGTCTTCGCTTTCTCGTTGAATACGGCTGCCTATCAGGCCGAGATCATGCGCGGCGCCCTCTCATCGGTTCCCAAGGGGCAGGTGGAAGCGGCGGCGGCGCTCGGCCTTTCGCAATTCCGTATCTCGCGTCACGTCATCTGGCCGCAGGCATTTATCGTCGCGCTGCGTCCCTTCGGCAACGAGCTGATCGCGATGATCAAATCGAGCGCGCTCGCGGCCATCGTCACCCTGCTCGATCTCATGGGGGAGACGCGATTCATTTTCGCACGGACATTCGACTTCCTGATATACGTCTACGCGGCGATCATTTATCTCGTCATCGTGGAAATCATTCGCCGCGTTTGGGGCTTGATCGAGCGGTCCTGTTCGCGGCATCTCATCGTCGCAACAGGTGAAACGCAATCGCGAGGTCAAGATGAAGGTCGCATTTGTCGGGCTGGGCGTCATGGGCTTTCCCATGGCGGGGCACCTCAAGGCCAAAGGGCATGAGGTCACGGTCTACAACCGAACCCCCGCCAAGTCCGAAGCCTGGGTGAAGAAACACGCAGGCACGAGCGCACCGACGCCGCGCGAAGCGGCGAAAGATCGCGAGATCGTGTTCGCTTGCGTCGGCAACGATGACGATGTGCGCGCCGTGACGATGGGGCCGGATGGCGCCTTCGCCGGGATGTCCAAGGGCGCGATCTTCGTCGATCACACGACCGCCTCGGCCGAAATCGCGCGCGAGCTTCACGCGTCGGCCGGCAAACTCGGGCTCGGCTTTGTCGATGCGCCCGTCTCAGGTGGGCAAGCGGGCGCCGAAAACGGCGTGCTCACGGTGATGTGCGGCGGCGATCAAAACCAATACGCGAAGGTCGAGCCGGTGATCGCGTCCTATGCCCGCTCCTGCCGTCTCATCGGCCCTGCGGGAGCCGGACAGCTCACGAAAATGGTGAACCAGATCTGCATCGCCGGCCTCGTCCAGGGGCTTGCCGAAGGCATCCATTTCGCCAAGCGCTCGAAGCTCGATGTCGAGACCGTTCTCGAGGTGATCTCGAAAGGCGCGGCGGGGTCATGGCAAATGGAAAACCGCGGCAAGACGATGAACCAGAACAAGTTCGATTTCGGCTTCGCCGTCGATTGGATGCGAAAGGATCTGTCGATCTGCCTCGCAGAGGCGCGGCGCAACGGCGCTCAGCTTCCGGTGGCGGCCCTTGTCGACCAGTTCTACGCCGAGGTCCAGAAGATGGGTGGACGCCGCTGGGACACCTCTTCGTTGATCGCCAGGCTCGAAGAATGATGCGGTTCAATGCGGTTTTGCCGCTGGTGGATGATCCTCCGCATCGATGTTTCAATAGGGTATGTGGTCGGCGATCATCGGATTCGTGAGACTTCCAAACAAGACGCACTGTCAATCGCAACCGGGGATAGCTTTACTTCGCGGTCACGCTAGCCGCGCTCTCCTTCGACGCGAAAATGCAAATTCCGATGACGTTTGCCACGCCCGGCTACAAATTCAATGCGGCGATCGTCGGAGGGGGCGCGATCGGATTGGCCGTCGCCTACGCACTTCGCACTATGGAGCCGAATTTTCAGATCGCCGTCATTGAGAGAGATTCTTCGTATGCGCTCTCTTCGACGCCGCGAGCCTCGGGCGGCATAAGGCGGCTATTCGCGTTACCGGAGAATATCGAACTCTCGAAACACAGTATTCCGATCTTTCAGGACTTTCATCGCCTCATGGCTGTTGACGGGGTGGCGGCCGAGATCGGCTTCAAGAAGAACGGCTACCTCTTCATCGTCCCCCCGGCCGACCTGCCCACCCTGGCTCATAATTTCGAGACGCAGACCCGGCACGGCGTGAATGTCGAATGGCTCGAGCCGGCCAAACTCAAGGAGCGATTTCCGTCGATGCGCGTCGATGATCTCGGCGCGGCTGTCCAATCCCACGACGACGGCTGGGTCGATCCTTACGCGGTTCTGATGGCTTATCGGCGAAAGGTGAAGTCGCTCGGCGTCGCATTGATCGATGACGAGGTCGTCGGGGTTCAATGTGAGGGCGGGTTAGTTCGCGCAGTCGATTTGAAGTCGGGGGCCAAGCTGCAAACGGATCATGTGGTCAATGCGGCCGGTGCCTGGGCTCCGCAGATCTGTGCGATGGTCGGCATGAACGTGCCGATCACCGCGCTTCGCCGTTATGAGCATTTCTTCGAGTGCGAGGAGCGCATCGAGCCCCTTCCTTATCTCAAGGACGTGAACCGCCTCGCGTTTCGTCCCGAGGGAACTGGCTATACCGGAGGTGTTCCCAGCCTGCTCGAGCCGCGAGGCTACAATTTCGAGGTCGATCACAATTACTTCGATGATGTGGTCTGGCCGGCCTTGGCGCACCGATTTCCACGGTTCGAGAAGACGAGATGCAAGTCGACAATGCCGGGGCTCTACGACCAGAACGACTTCGACGGCAATCCGATCATCGGGCCGTGGAGCGTGGAGTGCGAGAATTTCTACATTGCGGCGGGATTTTCAGGCCATGGACTCATGCACGCACCCGCATGCGGGCGTGCGATTGCTGAGCGCATCTTGAAAGGTCGCTTCGAGACGATCGACCTCACGCGTTTCGGCTGGTCCCGCATTCCGGAAAGAAAGCCCGTTCCGGAGCAAGGCATCATCTAATCGTCCCGGCAGGACCAAACGAGATATTAGCTAGGTAAAATCACCAACTCACGCGTGAAGGAATTTGTCCGGAAAAGCGCCCCATGCTTTTCCGGAGCATGCTAGCATTTCCCCTGAGCGTGCTCTTGAGGCGTGCAAGGTTTGCCCGGCGCTGGCTTCGGCGGCGGAGCCGGATGCGCGGCAGGTGGCGGTGGGGCCGCGGGTCTCGCCACAGGCGGCGGAGGGGCGGGCCTCGCCACAGGCGGCGGAGGGGCGGGCCTCGCCACGGGCGGCGGCGGCGCGGGCCGAGCGACTGGCGGCGGGGGAGGCGCCGGTCTTGCGACAGGAGGTGGTGCCGGCCGCGCCAATGGCGACGGAGGTGGCGAGGGCTTCACCACGGCCGGGGCCGGTGCCGGCCTTACCGCCGGGACCTGAGGGGTGGCCGGCTTCACGCCCACGGGCGGTGGTGTGGGCTTTGCGCTCGAAGCCGGAGGGGTAGGCTTGACCACGGAGGGCTGTAGCGGAGCCGCGCCCCTGCCAGTTGGCGTAATCTGGGGAACCGTGGTTGCGCCAGGCTTGACCGGCGCGCCCGTCGAAGGGGTGGGCTGCGGAGTAGTCGGAGTTTTGGGCTCAACCGCCTGGGGCACCGGCGGCTTTCCGGGCTGGGCTTGGCCGCCCGGCGCGGTGCCGGGCTGAGGGGGCATTTTCGGCAACTGGCCGGGTCCCGCCGGGACCGGAACCGGCAAGGGTTGAGCCGATGATGGTTTCGTCTGCTGCGTCGAGGTCGCCGGCGGGGCGGCCGCCGGTGTCGCGGTGCTCTTCGTCGGAGCCGTCCTGAACTGACCCTGGCCACTGAGCGGGCCGGATGGGGCCGTGGCTTGCGCCGCAGCGGGTGCCTGCTTGCCGGGTGCGAACAACACCGGTTTCGGCGGCACCGCAAGCGGCAGCGGCGGCACTTTTCCCGGTACCGGAATCGGCACAGGCACCGGGACGGGAACGATGCGCTCCGGGAGAGGCACAGATGCGGGCACCGGCAATACAGCAACCGTGGTCGGCCGCGGTGGCGCAAGCCGGTAGAACTCGATGATCGGCGCCGGCAAGATCACGATCGGGGGAGGCGGAGGCGGCGGCAGGGCATACCAGCGATCATACGGGATGAGATCTTCCGTCACTTCAGCGACGGGCGGAGGGGGGATATCGTATTCCTCTTCGTAGAAAGTTGCTGGCGGAGTGAAGGGCTCGTTCAAGAGGCTGAGCCGATATCGCGCTTCTTCCGCATGAGCTCCTCTCGCGTAGTGGCGCAGATATGTCCAGTAGGCTTCTGGTGTTCCGCGGGTCACCGTTCGACGCCAGAAGAAGGCCTCGCGGCGCGAGGCGATAATGGCGCGCGCTCGCCTTGCGAGCGGACCATCGGGATAAGCGGCAACGAACTCCTCGTAACCATCGATGGTGTCACGCTCGATCGCGAGCGAGAATGCCTCGTCGACCGGAAGCTGGCCGAGAGGTCGATTGTGCAGATTGGCGACCGCGGGCGGCTGCGCGGCCGGTGTTTCGGGCGTGAAGAAGGTGAAGTCGCTCGCAAGTCCCGAGACGTTCCACGGCAATTGGCCCCCCTTGGTTTCCGCCTGCACACGCAGGCGAATACGGGCAAAGAGCTCGTTGAGCGACAGCCCGGGCACGCGGATCATCTCCGCGAGTGCGCTTGCGAAGGCGCCGTAACCCTCCTTCTGCTCCTCGATCACATAGCCCGGTTGCTGTGAGAGCGCGACTAAGAGCCCCGACTGCGGGTCGAGCGCCGCAAGACCGGGCGCGATTTGCGGTGCGATACGGAACGGCACGGGCCGCGCGAGGTCGAGGACTGCGATATGCGCGGCTCCCGGAACCGATTGAAACTGAGCCAGAAGCTCGTTCATCGAAATCGTCTCGACAGCGATGGAATCGAGCGTTGCGAGCTTGGCGTCTGTCGGGATGAACCGGTTGTCGCCGTCGGCTTGCAGGCCGAGCCCCGACAGGTAGACCACCGCGACCGCATTCGGACCCGCCTGCCCGAGCTTGGCGAAGAAAGTGGCGGCCAGGCTCTCGAAACCGGTCCGGTCCACATCGCGCCCACCGGTCACGTCGAAGCCGGCCTGCTGCAATTGGTAGGCGATCAACCCGGCGTCATTGACGGCGGTCGTCTCGGGCGCGGCCGATGCATTCGCATAAGCGCCCTCGCCGATGACAAGAGCAAGACGTGGCTGGCGCGCCGCCGATCCTTGCGCCATTGCGGATGATGCGACGAAGAGCAAGGCCAAAGCCGCGATCATCATCCGACAATGAAAGCGAATCATGCCGTACTCCCCGCGTTTGCGTTCGGCCATATGCCAGGAGCGCCCCTGAACGACCTATGAATTGTGGTCCGGCAAGTGGAATCCAGCAATCTCGCTGGCGGGATGAGCTTGATCACAAACGGGAAGGCGACGGGCTCAGCTGCGCTCCTTCCACCAGAGCATCGGCCGATGCAGCCCGCCCTCTGACTTCCGTCAAGCGCCGCACCTCCTTGCGCAGTTGGGGCACAAGCTGCGTCTCGAACCAGGGGTGGTTTTTCAGCCAACCATTGTTGCGCCAGGATGGATGCGGCAAGGGCAAAAGCGCCGGACGATGTTGCCCCTCGAGGATCTCACGCCAACGCCCGACCGTTGCCGTGAGCCCGTCCTTCGCCGCGTCCCCGAGATGCCAGGTTTGCGCGTATTGTCCGATCAATAAGATAAGTTCCAGCGCCGGCAACTCGGCAAAGATGCGCTGCCGCCAGGCGGGCGCGCATTCGCGTCGCGGCGGCAGATCGGCACCCTTCGCGTCCTGCCCAGGGAAGCAATGCCCCATCGGCACGATCGCGACCCTGCGCGCATCGTAGAAGATTTGCTCGTCGAGGCCGAGCCAGCCTCGCAGCCTTTTGCCTGATGCATCCGTGAAAGGCCGCCCCGACACATGCACACGTGTGCCGGGAGCTTGGCTCGCGATGCAGAGCCGCGCCGACGGCGAAGCCTGAATCACCGGCCTCGGCTCATGCGGCAAGGCTCTTCCCTGAAGAGGTGCGTCGCGACAGATGCGGCACGCGGCAAGCTCCCGCAAGAGTTCGTCGAGGCTCGCCACGGTCATGTCGAGCGGGATAGCGCAAATGTGATCGCCTGCCCCCGTGGACAGTTCTGCGGCCCTGGGACAACAAGCAGAGAAAATAAACGAGGCTCCAGACGAGAAAAGCTCCGCAAGTCGGGCTTGTTCGGGCTGGCCGGGGAGCAACCAAGATGAAACAAACCGTCGTCTCCACGATTGTTCGTGCGCTTTTGTGCTGCGCCACGCTCATGCTGGCGAGCTGCGCGACCATACCGCCACCCGCTATGTCGGTCGATGAGATTGCCTCTTTCAAGCTTGTCGGCGTGGAGGTGCACGGTGTCCAGGTCATTCGTTCCTGGCCTGTGCAGGAAAAACGCTTCCTTGCCACCAACGCAGATCCCGAGATCGCTCGCCGGCTGCCGGATGAAAGCGCACAGAATTTTCCGGTTGTACAAGCTTTTTTCCAAGCCGCCCTTCAACGCATGTTCGCTGACCATCTCGAGGGCGCGCTCGCACCTGTCATGCGCGGCGCGCGGCCCGTGAGAGCGGTCGTTACTCTCAAACAGTTCGATGTTCCCTCCGTGGTGCGCCGGGTCTTGATCGATCAATATGCCAAGATCCAGCTGACCATCGACATCATCGACGCCAAGACCAACGCGCTGCTGATTTCCTACCCCGGTCCATACCATCAACAATGGTTGTTCGGTGGGCTGAGCGCGCCGATAGCGGACGCCATCGCCGCGGACTATGATCCGGAAAATACCTTGATCGCAAATTACATCCTGGATTATCGAACCTGGCTCGTGACCAGGTAATCGAAAAGTCCCGTCG